>CAJWYI010000155.1 GCA_913049815.1 uncultured Gammaproteobacteria bacterium | reverse complement strand
CGATCGCCGCGTTGCTAGGTATCGATCAGGTGACGATTGCCGCTTGGCAAGGAGCTGCCATGGGTGGCGGCGCTTGTATTACTACAGCATGCGATTTTCGCATAGGTGCAGACAACTGTTTCATGCAATATCCCGAGATCGATATTGGCGTTAATCTCCAGTGGAAGAGCCTGCCACTCATTACACACCTGGTAGGACCCGCACGCGCAAAACGCCTGGTTGCCGGTGGTGAGCGTGTCCATGCACCCACACTATTTGATTGGGGCATTCTGGATCAGTTGGTCGATCTCGATAAACTATCACAAGCTGCAACGGAGATGGCGAACTTTTATGTTGGGAAACCACCTATGGCGGTCCAGATGATCAAACGGAGTGTCAACATGATCGTCGGTGCATTGGACCAGAGCATCATGCACATGGACTACGAACAACACATGCTTGCCAGCAGCACCGAGGATCGAAACGAAGCTGTCAGCGCCTACATGAACAAATCCAGTCCGACGTTTACCGGAAACTGATCAGACGGCCTCGCTCGTTCGACACGCACCGCAATTGCGACCGGCCGATCAGTCGCTTTACTCTGCGTCTAAATAATCTTTTTGTGTGATCGAGAGAGATCGGAATACGTCAGTATGCCGGTCAGTAAACCGTTGTGGACAACGGGTAGTTGTCGAATCTGCCATCCTTGCACAAGCACCAGCGCTTCAAACATGGACGAATCATACTCAACCATCAGCGGTGGAGATGATACGACATGGCTGGCGTTCACATCCAATGTTGACCCCACTCAAAAGCAATGGGCCTAGGTGTTTGACGAGGCCACGTCCAGTGACAATGCCGATGGGCCACGCGTTTTCGGCGATGATCAGGCAAGAGAACCGCTCCGCGCGCATAATCCCAGTCACCGCACTGAGAGGTGCATCTGGTGATAGGTGGTGGGGTCTGGACTCATCAAATCCCCAACTGTGACTAGCTGCGTGCGTCCGTTACTTCTTCCATGTTGTTGTCCTGTACAGCGACCCATCTAGATCCTTGGTCGTATAGACATTGTCGGCTGGAGGACTACTTCTTGTAATCCTGAGACGTGAACAAACGTAAAAGGTCGGGTTCAGATTTACAAACGTCGGCGCTATACTCATCGTCCGCCTTGGTCCTCCCGCAACGTTGAGTTGTGAACTCCGCCAGGCCCGGAAGGGAGCAACGGTAGCGATGAACGCGTGTGCCGGGATGTGGCTAAGGTGGACTTACCCCCTCTCGCGGCTTTGACAAACGCAACACAATCTCCTCTTCGCAGGTTGCGAGTAAGCTTGAGCGCGCTCACCAGACCATGGGCGTCCAAATTCTTGCATGACCGCCATTACGATCCGAAGGTTGGGTCAGTGGCTAGCAAGCCCCATAGCATTTACCCAGTGTTCTTCAGACACAATTGACAATGCGGAGCCACTGTCTCGAATTGACACAGCCTTCTCAATGCTGCGCCCAAACGCGGTATGGATCCAATCTGGACTCGACATCTCACCGATCACCAGGTAGTCGGTGTCTGCGGTCGGATTCGCAGTCACTTCACCGCCGAGTTCAATAATGGCTTCCTCACAGTCCAAATTGCTGCCAAATACAAAACGTCCTGTCAGGCAAAAGGTACACCCAGCGAAACTGACTTCCGGCGGAGGACGATCCAAGGGTAGTGAGGTGGATTTGCTGACTGTCTGATAGTCCGCACTATCACCTGTAATTTCACGGAGCGTTTCCAAAAGTTCCTGTTGCTCAGACAGATTAAGCACACCATCTTTCAGCATCTCTTTCAGACGTGCATACAGCACATTGACCGGCCATCGGCCAGCCACATCGCGATGTTGTTCGATCCACTGTCCAATAAAAATGGCTTCCCTCTCGTCAACCTCGTCATCTGCAATGACGCCACGACAGATCCCGATCAGTTCATCGATAAGACGATCCTGAATTCTTGAAATGCTACGTGTGTGTGACAGGCCCATCCGGTTCAGTACATCCTTGTTGTTGTTGCGTTCCCCGCTTAAGCAGATGTGTTACCTGGCCCCTCCCAATAGCTCACATAGTCTTCGACTGAGAGACCAGGGAGGTTTCTTGACTTACCCTCCCGCTTTCCCATGTACAAAAATCCGATGATCTGTTCGTGACCGCTAAGCCCCAGTCCGGCATGGATGCTCGGATGGTACGCCATGCCGCCAGTGCGCCACATGGCACCGATGCCCTGTGCATGTGCAGCCAACAACATGGATTGGGCAGCAGCACCCGCAGAAATGACCTGCTCAATGTCGGGGACCTTGGCATGCTTGGTCACGTTTGCTACCACGACCACAATCATCGGTGCACGCAGAGGCTTGCCACGCGCTTTCTCAACCTCTGCCTCGGTGGCATCAGGGTTCATCTCTTTCGTGACATCCGCAAAAAGATCACCCAGTACGGAGAGGCCATCCTGTTTGACCACAATGAAGCGCCAAGGTCTGAGTAACGCGTGATCCGGCGCGCGCAAAGCAGCCTCAAAAATATTGTTTAGAACATTCTCATCCGGTGGGTCACCACCGAGTCGGGGGGCTGAAACTCTCGTATGTAAAGCCTCAAGGGTATCCATAGTCATGTCCGGCAATGGGAATTCACCGCCACCATACTGGAAAGCGCTACCCGAAAGCGACCGAGGACGTTATTGCCGCCAGCTCCTCACAACACCGGAGGGGGTTTCTTCGCTAGACCTGAAAGGAATGATATCGATCCCCCCACGCCGCGAAAAATGAGCATGCACACTTAGCCCATCGGGCTGACAACGATTGGCGATATCCATGTAGATCCGCTCCGTAACCTGCTCGGCAAAATCTGCGTGATCACGATACGAAATCAGGTATCTGAGCAAACCCTCATGACTGATTCGCTTACCGCTGTAGTGGATTAGAATACTGGCATGGTCGGGTTGACCGGTCAGCGGACATCGGGACTTGAACAAATGGGTGTACAGCGATTCTTTGACTAGGTTCTGAGATTCAACCGACAGATGTTCCGGATCCCAGGAGAATTCCTCAACGCCGATGTCTAACGCATCGAGAGTCTGACCGACCATCGATCCAATACCAGCCTGCTCCACCTGATCAGGCGTGTGTAGTGCGACACTAACCGGCGCCTGGGCGACAAGTGTCAGATCTGTCTCGAGTCTACAAGCTACTTCTGCACGGTCGCTGAATCGGGTATTCGCGCAGGAGCCCAGATACAGCTTCAGTGATTTCGACTCGATCATATTGACGGATCGCGATGGTACTTCCAGAGAAAGCTGTGCAACTTCCGGACGACCCTTACCATTCAACCAGGTGAATTCGTATGCGTTCCATAGATCAGTGCCATGGAACGGAAGGGGATCAGTTATCCCCAGCGCCGCGCGCTGTTCTTTACGCCATACAGGTTCCAGCAACGATGGCCGGTACGTGGTGACATATTCTGTATCGTTGCTGCTCATGCTTGGAGGTCCTTTCCACGCCGCGGCTGTAGATGTTCTGTGAGCCCGATCAAGTAGTCCAGAGCACCATGGTCATTATGACGGCCGCCATTCAACACCTGTCTACCGAGACAGCAAGGGCGGCCGAAGTTGACTCGATCAGCGGTATATTGTCAACCGGGTGCGTCGATCTGGGGTGCTCACCGGATCAAGTGCATCCCTGAACTGAAGGACTCTGGATCACTTGCAACGCCGCGCTCTACTTCATCGCCTCCACCTCACCCCTCCTCGCACACCGCTGTTGCTAGTAGCAGGCGTTTGCTAATGTGCGGCGCTTTGGTCGACGACAAGAAGCCCATGACTACCTCCATTTACCGTCCATGGTCACTATCCAGACTGGGAGTCGTGCTGTTGCTGACATCCAGTAGTGTCGGTGCTGAAGGAAATTCCGCACTTTCAGAGATTGTTGTGACGGTCAGTCGTGTGCAGCAGTCCATCAGCACCGTCAGCGGAAACATTACACGAATCGATCGAGACACGGTTGCTCAGGTGGGACACACTCACATTAACGAATTAATGCAACGCGTCGCGGGCGTCTGGATATCTCGTGGTAACGGACAAGAACATCTGACAGCTATTCGATCACCCGTGCTGACCGGTGCTGGTGCCTGTGGCGCATTTCTTTTGGCTCAAGATGGGGTACCCATCCGCGCCAATGGTTTCTGCAACGTCAACGAACTTTTCGAAGCCATTACGGAACAGGCATCGGCTATTGAGGTCATCCGTGGACCCTCAGGCGTCAGCTATGGTTCCAACGCCCTTCACGGCGTGCTGAACGTTCTATCGCCAGACGTCAGGCCTGTCGGCGAGTTATCTCTCGAAACTGGCGCAAACAACTACCTACGCAGCAAACTAAGCTATGGCGGGGAGCGTCACCGAGTTGATCTCCATGGGACTCAGGATGGCGGTTATAAGGATCAGTCAGGCTTCGACCAACAGAAAATCACCCTTCAGCGTAATGTCGAAGATGCGCAAGGGCGCCATCATACGGTGCTTCATTACACTAACCTGAATCAGGAGACCGCTGGATTCGTTCGTGGTGCCGATATCTACCTGGAACGTCGGAACGCACGCACTAACCCGAATCCGGAGGCATTCCGTGATGCTCGATCAATACGGTTGACTCATCGATTCTCTGCAGACTGGAAAGGGAACGGACAACTGATTGTGACTAGCTATGGTCGCTGGACCGATATGGAATTCCTCCAGCACTTCCTACCGGGACAGGCACTGGAAGAAAACCGTCATCACAGCATCGGTTTGATGACGAGCCTGCATACAGGACCTTTTTTGTTCGGCTTCGATGCAGATCTGACGCAGGGTCAATTGGCAGAAACACAGGCACGCGCCACTGTCGGTAGCCCTTTTTTGGTCGCGACGATCCCTGCTGGACAGCACTATGACTACGAGGTGAAAGCAACCACCCTGGCTGGATTCCTCGACTGGGGATTCAGTCTCGGAACAAACACGCTGATGACGGTTGGTTCCCGCGGTGAATCCGTCCTCTATGACTACACCAACCACCTACCCATTGGCAGAACACGCGCCGATGGCACTGTCTGTAGTTTCGGCGGATGCCGGTTCAATCGCCCTGCGAGTCGCAGTGACGATTTCGTGAACGTCAGCAGCAAGCTATCTCTGTTACACAACGTCAGCACCGCGTTGCAATTCTATGGAAAAGTCACGAAAGGATTCAGAGCACCACAGACCACCGAACTCTATCGACTACAGGCAGGTCAATCGGTTTCGAACATTGGATCCGAATCAATCCGTTCCGCGGAATTGGGAGTACGCGGATTCAGTCAGCACTGGTTGCTGGATGCATCCGCGTACCATATGACTAAAGATAACTTTATTTTCAGGGACACGAATCGACGGAATGTCGACAACGGTGAAACGAGCCATCGCGGCATTGACTTCAGTGTGCATTGGTTTCCGACCAAGGTGCTCACCGCATCGTTGCAGTGGAGCCTCGCTCAGCACAAGTACGACAACACACCGGCCCTTTCGAGCTCAGAGATTCGCGGGAACGAGATCGATACTGCACCCAGCTCTTTTGGCTCACTCCAACTCGCATGGGCGATCAACCCTAACTGGGATGCAGAAATAGAGTGGACTCACCTTGGCAGCTACTTTCAGGATCCAGAAAACAATCACGAATATCCAGGACACAGCCTCATCAATCTTCGTGTATTCGCAACACGTTTGTTGGGCTGGGACTGGGGACTGCGCATCATGAACGTTGTTGATGAGAACTACGCCGAACGCGCAGACTTTGCGTTTGGCGAGGACCGATACTTTATTGGCGAACCACGCCGTGCATTCCTTTCGGTGACGATTCCGCTCTAGGTTCAGAACCAGGCTGCAACCTTTCATTGATGCAGGGGCGCCGCACGATTCTCGAGGAACGGCAAAAATTTTTTACCAATACATGGGAACGTTCACGAAAACGATTTACTGATTCAGTTCACGACGCTCCGCCTTTTGCCTGGGTGCATCATCGATCGAGACATGGTCGGACTCTCGTCGGTCTTAATTGGCTGTTCGACGATCTGTCTTGCGACGCTCCTCTCCATCGAGTGATGTCTAAATACCATCGTCTTTCCCGTTATCCGACATGATCAATACCTCGCCGCATCAACGTGCCCTTGTTGTTCTACTTATTTTTCTAGTGTCTCATTTTGATGTTTTGTCACACGAGTAACCGGAAACGTAAAGCCTCAATGGACCCAAATCAATCAATCAGCCGATAGTTCGTCGATGAGCCGAACGCGCCACACCTGACCTCAAAAACCACGCAACAAGACCCCTACCTCAGCTTGACGATCCCGGGCAACCCCCATAGAATTCGCGGCTTCGCGTCCCCTTCGTCTAGAGGCCTAGGACACCGGGTTTTCATCCCGGCAACAGGGGTTCGACTCCCCTAGGGGACGCCACTATATTTCGCCGCTCCAGTTGAAGACGGTTGAAAGACGGATTGAAGAGGCGTCTGGCCCGACGCGACACAAGCCTCTTGGCTCTCTTCGACGCCTGGCCTTTCTTCAGCAGGGGATTAAGCGGTAGAATGGTTGCCCGCACCGCGCGGGTAACACTAAAGCGGGAATAGCTCAGTTGGTAGAGCACGACCTTGCCAAGGTCGGGGTCGCGAG
>CAJWYI010000154.1 GCA_913049815.1 uncultured Gammaproteobacteria bacterium | reverse complement strand
AAAGGACATCCATTGATCACGGGTGCGCTCGGACAGATGGTACCGGCTGAAGCCACTAGGTAACGTGTACAGTACAGTATCGATGAGACTACTCGGCACCTGGCGTTTACAATGTTGTAATGCTGGTGCGGGGCAGTGAATCCCTTGGCAAGGATCGAGGAATGTTAAAGGGACTTATGCAGTTGATGATGCTGATCGCCATACTAGGCAGTTCAGCCCATGCCGGAGAGCCCCTACTTCAGGTCAGTCGAGTTGATACGGGTCGTGCCCTGACACAGTCGTTGTTGCATGGATCGTTTGTCGGACCTGACCAGATGGAAATTGTCGTTGTCGATGTCCCTCGGCGAGGACAGTCAAGGCAAGCCAGAATCTATCCGATCCGACAGCAGAGGATTGCGAGTCAGGCGAGTGTTGCCTTCCAGTTGGATCATCAGGTTGCTGCCCTAGACATTGCGAGTTCTGATAATGGTGATCTACTCGCCGCATTAACCCCGAAAGGTGTTTTTGTGATCAATCCTGCCGATGGCACAATGCATAATCTGTTGTCGGTCATGACGATGGTGCGTGGCGCCGATGAGCGTCAGGTTCTGCTTCAAGACTTTCTTCGCGATCTGAATAATGACGGCCGTTCTGATCTGCTTGTCCAGGGGTTTTCCTCGGTACAGGTTGCCATTCAGAGACCTGGCGGTTCTTTTGGTCCAGTGTCGCATCTGCCGGTTTCGCCGATCATGAACGTGTCGTCAGAACATACCATCAGTTACCGATCACCTCGAATATACGTGAAGGATGTTGACGATGATGGTCAGCTGGAGATGATGGTGTGGATGCGGGACCACTTTTTGTTGTTTCGTCAACAGGCATCCGGAGTGTTTACTTTGCCACCTCAGCGTATTGAGCCTGGGATCCGTATCTCGTTTGACGATGTTGAAGAGATGTCGATGGGAATTACTGAAGAAGACCAAACAGAGTTTTCCGGTCGGCTTCTACACGATCTTACAGATTATGACGGTGATGGCGTCGTTGATCTGGTAACGATGGTGGTGAAGAGTCTCGGTGTGTTCAAGAAACAGACCCGATATGAATTCTATCGGGGCCATGTTGACGGGGAGACGTTACGATTTGATCGTGTCCCTGCAACGGAAGTGGCTTCCGATGGTATTCAGTTCGCGATGCTGGAAACTGATATCGATAGAGATGGCGCGAGCGACATTATGGTGTCTTCGGTAGAGATCGGTATTGGAAAGATTCTGCGCGCGTTGCTTACCGGATCCGTGAACTTCGATCTTGGCTTTTACCGACAACAAGGTGGCTTCTTTGAGTCGAGACCGGACATAGTAAGAGAGGTCACCGTCACCTTTGACTTCGGCTCTGGGGATGCACTCTACCCATTCACCCTGGTGACGGATATTGTGGGTGATGCACAACCTGACTTACTGGTGCAGGAAGGTGAAGGTCAGCTGAACGTATTCCTAGGTCGCCAGGATGATCGGCTCTTCGAACGCAAGCCCATAGAGATGGAAATGGTCATGCCTGATGAACCCGAGCAGGTCCAGTTGACCGATCTCAATGGTGATGGACGTAATGATCTGCTCATGCATCTAGACAAAAATGGCCAACGCTCCGTTCAGGTGTTGTTAACGAGTGCGGGTCCTTAACCTTTACAGTTGGTTTATTTGAGAGACTCCGAAAACCAAAATCAGTACACCCGCGTCCATTACAGGATGACAATGAACCTCTGCAATGAACGCCGCGAGTGACGTAGCCCCCGAACTTGTAAACCACCGTTGACGAAAGCCTGCTGGTTCGTCGGGCTCGGTCTGGTGATGTAGGCGCGCACGAGAATATCTATCGTCGGGAACCAGGTCGTATCTTTTCTGCCTGCATAAGACTTGTGGAAGATCGAGCCCTTACTGATGATATTGCAGATAAACACATTAGCGTTGAGGCTGGATCAGTGAGCATCAGAAACGAACTTGATGGGCCCCCTGTCACACGCAATCGTTATGGACCTGTTCGATACTTAGATATCGTAAACAGTTCATGAGAGCGGAGCTATCGCTTGTGTCACAGTTGGGTCGGATCAGGGTGCAGGGCTCTGATTAGTGGTCCTCTCGGTTCCCGAAGTCGGACGAGGCCACTGAGTTATGTGCACCTGACCGAGGCCTACTCGGACCAGAGAAGACCCCGTTCAAAAAACTCATCCACCTGGTTGTGAGAGAGGCCTGCTTCAATCGCCAACTCGCGGCTATGGTGCCCGCCAGGTATTGCGGCGTCGACGCTCAGTTGTGATCGACTGAAATTGACCATGGGTTGGTGCCGGTAGTAGTCACCTAGCGTCGCATGTTGCACCCGTGTCATGAGTGGGGAATGCTCTCGACATTCGGCAAAAAATGCCTCGCTCAAATTGTGTTGGTCAGCGCGAACGCAACCAATGTTGGCGCCAAGTAGTTGCTCTTCCCAGATGTCTGCATCCTGCGTTTGGAAGAGTGCGGACAAGGCGATGGATAGATCTGCATCAATAGACGCCAAGGCTCTTGGAAAGCGATCGAGTAGAGAACTATCTGTATGTTGACAGAACTTCTCCCAATCCGTCTTTCGTTGGATTCCGAGATAGATCCAGGTGTCGTTTTGACAGGCGTAGATCCGGCTCAGTGGCGTGGGGCCGCGAAGCGCTGCGTCTAGCGCAGGTCTTTGAATCTTTCCGTCAAAGGTGACAAAGTCATCGAAATTTGCGTAAGCATTCGCAGCGAACATATCAACGAATATCTGCTGACCGTGTCCGGTCGTTTCTCGAGCCATGAGCCCCATCATGGCACTGCTGAAGACAACCACCGCAGTGTTGGGATCTGGATTGACCTCGTTTGCACGCATCAGACGCTTCGACGCAGCTCTAAGACCCTCGTTATCGAGAAGGCTATCCGTTGGAACACCGCCTGCCTGATAGCCAGCCCCACCCATGGCTGCACCTGGAATGGGGTGGGTCGAGGGACGCAATGCGCCGGGACCAAACGGACCATATCCATTGGCCGAAACATAAATCAGTTCAGGATTGATCGCCGATAGAGTCTTGTAGTCGATCGCCAGACGTTCAGGCACCCCAGGACGAAAGTTGTGAATGACGATGTCGGCGTCTCGAATCAGTTCATGAACTAGTGATTGACCTTCTGAAGACTTCAGGTCGACGCCAATACTCTCTTTGCCCTGGTTACAACGCAGGGCGCCATATCCACCACCCATGGCGCGGAAGGGATCTCCACCAATGGTCTCCACCTTAATGACGCGAGCACCCAGATCGCTGAGGAATGAGGCACCGAGCGGTGACGCGATGATGGTCGCGAGTTCAACGACCTTGATACCGCTGAGTGGTGCGTCTGTATTTTCAGACGCTTGCGGTGTGACCAATGGCCACTTGTCTTTGTCATCTCTTTTGCCACCGATTTCAGCAGGTGTGCCAGTGAGATTTGCAAAGGGACCGAGCTGTTTTACGCCTTCAAGCTCAACGACGTGACCGTTGTCGATCATATCCGGATCATCGAGTGCATCTTCCGCAGTCTGGTAAGGGTGGCCGGCAACACCGCCGTCGGCAATGAAATGTGCCATCCACTCATCTGCAGTACGTTCCTGCATTTTTGAAAGAATGGCGTCACGTACCATTTCCTGGTTGTTAGCAACCTCATCAATCAGATGATCGAGTTCTGTAGCCTTCATGAAGTTGACGAACAGATGTGGCAGCAGGTTACCCAGTTGTAGCCAACGCCCATCTTTACATTGCACCGGATGATAGTTGAGCGTAGGCATTCCTGCGCCCAGGGGTGGTTTGCCGCCTCTTGGCCGCGGCGGTGGTGGAGGTGCCACCTGTAGCATCAACGAGCCAGGTTGGTCATAGGGCATTAGTCCGTGGACAATTGAAGTGCTGACACGCTGTCCGAGACCACTGCGTGCGCGCTCGAACAAGGCGGCCAGGATACCAGCGACGAGATTATGTGCGCTTGCGTGGGTCGCGACTTGGACTGCTGAGTACTTTGGACCTGGTTCAGAGGTGATGCTGCTCATTGCGTGCATTCGTCCCATCTTCGCGGCGACTATGGGTTCAGATATCGGAATATCTGATGCTTCTGGCAACAAGTCACCAAATGCGGTGACCTCTGCGTAAATGATGCCCGAATTGTTTGCGGATGTGGTCTCAAAGGATATTTCTGGATGGCCGTTGGGTTTACTGATGACCAGAACATCACAGTCGCGGGCAAGGTCGACGGGGGCTTCTTCGCTAATTTGTTTCCCTCTCAACCACATTTTGGATGCGTTTTGATGGTTGAGTTCAGCGAAATCAGGATCTTCAACACGAGATACGTGAGCCCCGAAATCGCCCAGAATCATGGTGGCAAGACCGGCGGCTGGACCTGAGCTCAGATCCAGAACTTTGAGTCCTTTTAGTGGTGCGTGTGTCATAGGGTTTCCTCGACGGTGCGAATCCGGGGTCATTGGTTAGTCTTCAATCACCTGACCGTCCGTGTCGATAACCTTGATGGGGCCATAGCCCAGTGTCTCCAGAGGCGTTTCGACCATAGACCTATCTCCAACAACGACCCACACGAGGTTATTCGGATGGATGATTTCTTGCGCCGCTTTGGATACTTTTTGAGGAGTCAATGCCTGTACCTCCGCAGGATAACGATCGTAGTAGTCATCTGGCAGGTTGTAGGTAACGATTTGGTTCAGGCTGCTGAGTACTGCACCTGATGTTTGCCAACGACCCGTCAATGAAAGAGCACGATTGTCGATCACATCAGCAACTTCTTCCTCGGTCGGTGGCGCATCGCTGATGAACATTGAAAACTCGTTCATGGCTTCCGCAATGGACTCTGCGGTCTTATCCTGCTGTACGCTGGTCAACATGTAAAAGATACGCTGGCCTTTGGCAGCGATAACCGCAGAACCAACGCCATAAGACCAGCCCTTGTCTTCACGCAGATTCAGATTGAGACGCGAAATAAAGTTGCCGCCGATGATGTCGTTCATCGCCTGGATAGCAGGTTCATGATTGTTGGCGCGAGGCGTCGCGACGATGGCTCCCAAGAGAAGCGATTGTGGTGAGCCTGGTCTGTCGACGATATAGATATCGAGCTTATCGCGACGCTCGACGGTTCGTAGACTTTTAACGGGTACGTCACCGGACTTCCATTTTCCGAAACGCTTTTGAAGTTGTGGCAGGACCTCTTCCATCGTAGTGTCACCCACAATAATTAGTGTCGCCTGATTGGGTTTGAACCACGTGTCGTGAAATGCCCGTAACTCGTCGAGCGTAATGCTCTTTGTTGATTCAATGGTGCCAGATCCGGCCAGTGGATTGCTGTAAGCATGGTCGTCACCGAAAATAAGCCCGGGTAGCACGCGACCCGCCATCGCATTCGGACTTGTTTTTTCACGCTGGATACCTGTGAGCTGTTGCGTTCGCAGCCGCTCCATCTCCTTCTCCGGGAAGGCCGGATTGAGGACAACGTCTGAGAAGAGCTCCAGTGCGTCAACAAGCGTCGTGCTCAGAGTGGACATCGACACGGTGGACCTATCTAGGTTCGAGCTGGTACCTAGTGTGGCGCCTAGGGTGATCAGCTCATCACTGATATCCAGTGCATCCCGAGAATCTGTGCCTTCGTCCATCATGTTCATGGCGAGTCTTGCAACTCCCGCGCGGGAAAACTGGTCAGAGGCGTAACCGGCATCAACTGACAGCGCCAGGTTGACGACCGGAATAGCGTCTCGTTCTGCGAGTATCACATTCATGCCATTGTCGAGGGTAACTCGTTCGAAGTCGTCGAACTTCGCTAGAGGCGGTTCACCGGGTTCAGGAATACCCGAACGGTCAGGGCTCTCGTTACTTGCCTGAAGGCGAGGGAAGGGGCGGATCTCCAGTTGGTACAGTCCGTCACTCAGCCACCGGCCCGCAACTTCTTTGAGATCCTGTCGCGTGGCGCTCCTGATCCACTCCCATTCCTTCAGGTAGTGATGTGGATTCCCTGTATAGACATAGTTGGAAGCGAGGATGTCAGCTTTGCCACCAAATCCACCGAGCTGTTCCAGTCCTTTGACAAAGCCGCTGATCAGCTGAATTTTGACCTGTTCCAGTTCACCCCGTGTGGGCCCATCCTTGATAAATCTCGCAAGCTCTTCATCAATGATGCCATCGACCTTTGCCTCGTCTACACCTGGCAGAATGCGCGCGGTAATCTCGAATGTGCCAGCGATCTCACGCGCTGCGGTATAGGCGCTCACATCGGAGACAAGTTGCTCGTTGTAGACAAGCCGTTGATACAAACGGGAGCTTTTGCCAGCGGACATGATCAGACTGACCATGTCTAGCAGGTTCGTGTCTCGGGTCGTATTCCCTTCGATATTCCATGACTTCATCATCATCGTTTGTGGCACGCGATCGTAGGCGATTTCTTTTTGTGTGCCGGTAAGCTTGGCAACCCAGGACTGGTGCTTTACCAAGGGTGGACCTGGGTCGATATCTCCAAAGTAGTGCTCGACCTTTTGCTTCACCTCATCTATGGAGACGTCGCCTGCGATGACGAGGACAGCATTCGCGGCACCGTAGTAGGTCTTGAACCAGGTATGCATGTCCTCCAGCGTTGCGGCTTCCAGGTCCTCCATGGAACCGATGGTCAACCACGAGTAAGGGTGACTGTGTGGGTAGATGCTGCTGTACTGGATTTCCGCACCTTTTCCATAGGGTCGATTGTCATAGTTCTGGCGCTTCTCATTCTTTACAAC
>CAJWYI010000153.1 GCA_913049815.1 uncultured Gammaproteobacteria bacterium | reverse complement strand
TAGACCGCGCCTGCGGCAAGCCCGCTAACGGTCGTGTCTATCCAGTCCCAACGTTCGTAAAGGAATCTCACAACGTCTTCGGTTTGGCACTGAAATGGTAAACGGAGTTCAGCAAGCCGATCTGGAAAGATGTGTACACCCATCGATCGACGACGTCCACGAACAATCAGCAGGGGGAGAGTTCCTGAACTGGTTTGGATCGTCAGCATTTCAAGACCAGGCACCGATAGTTGTGCTTCGAGATGAGTTCCGATCCCGTTCTCCAGCAATATGGGATCCGCTTGCACGTGTCCTGAGCTCAGCCCAGGCAAGGTGGTGACATCGGCACATCACCGTGCCGTTTTCGCCATTCCTCTGGAGTGTACGTGTGAATGGACAATGCATGTACCCCACCTGCGAGTTCATCAGCCAGGGTTTCATTGACGAGGCGATGTCGTGCAATCAGACGCGTGCCTTCGAACGCTTCTGCGACCAAAACCACTTTGAAGTGCGATTCCGAACCGTCAGGCACATTGTGCTGCCCGCTTTCGTTAATTACCTGCAGGTGTTGAAGATCAAACCCACCTACCAGTTTCTCTTCAATAATCTGTTGTGTCGTCATCGTCTATACACCTGGGCAGGTCAGCCCTTATCTTCGAGTTCAAAAACGCCGTCCCAGTCAGGCGAAGGTGGCGACTCGGCATACTCACGACAGCGAGCGAGAAATGTCTGCGAGGGGCCGTCTTCTGCGTCAATAGACGTACACAATTTGAACGCTTCTGCAGCATCACCAAAATTACGCGCCTGATAGAGTTGGTGCGCCTTCTCATACTGGTGAACAAGATCCGCAGTCGGTCCTGCCGTCTGATCCTTTCGTTCCATCAGTTCGTAAACGGTTACAGGCTCAGTCTTGCCTACGACTCGGATCTTATCCAGCAAACGCACATCTACATGCTCTTGGGTCAACTGGTAGGTGGACTCAGAGATCATAATACCTGATCCGTAGGCCTTATTCGCGCCTTCCAAACGTGCCGCCAGGTTTACAGCATCACCCATGATCGTGTAGTCCATGCGCTGGGCAGAACCCATGTTCCCGACAACCATCGGACCGGAGTTGATTCCCATACGCACACTGATCGCAGGATAGTTTTTTGCCGCCCACAGTTCACCGAGCGGCGCCAGTTGATTCCGCATGTCCAATGCGGACTCACACGTTCGACGGGCGTGATCTTCCTGAATCGCAGGAGCGCCCCAGAAGGCAATGATCGCATCACCCTCAAACTTGTCGATGGTACCTTCGGTGGTCACGATGATGTCACACATCGCGGTCAGGTAATCATTCAGCACGTTGACTAGTTCTGTCGGCGTCATCTTCTCGGAAAAAGAGGAGAATTTAGCAATATCCGAGAAGAACGCTGTCATTTCCCGTTCTTCTCCACCCAGCGCTAGCTTTTCAGGATCCTTGACGAGGTCCGCGACCACCTTGGGCGACAGGTATTGGCCAAAAGCGTCACGGATCTGAGCTTTCTGCCTCATTTCTGCGATGTAGAACTTGGCTGTGACGACCGCGATTGCAAGGATGCTGGCCATCAGTACGTAGCTCATCGACAGGACATAGCCCAGCATGATGTAAAGTGCGACCGCGATGCCAATATAAAGGGCCAGCACGCCGACACTGAGGCCATAAAGAGGACCCGGGCGTCTCATCTGTCTCGTCAGGATGAAGAACGCCATCATCAGCAAAGCGATAATCGTCTCCACCAGGAACGATGCCGGTTGTAATGGTCCATTATTGAGAATAGTGCCTATGGTGTTCGCGATAATCTCAACACCGTAGACATTACCTACCGGTGTTTCGAACTCGTCATGCGCAACTTCCGCGACCTCACCGATCAGTGCAATCTTGCCCTCGACCAGAAAAGCGAGTTCCTCGAGTTCCTCTTCATCATCGATAAACAGAATGTCCGAAGCTGAAATGCCAATTTCTTCGTGCAACCTGGCAATACGCCCTCCACCCTGGTCCGTCAGATAGGGATAATCGATGTAGAGATCCCAGAATTGATCGAGCGGAACTTCAAGATCACCGATATACAGGATGTGATCGGCATATTCCGGCTCTTCTCCGAGATGGTTTGCCACCGCTTGGACCGCAAACGGCCACTCACTTTCATCCTCGACAATTTCTGGATAGAACCGCAAGCGAACAATCGTCTCGCGTATCACACTGTTCGACGAGATGTTCGAGTAACCGGACGACGTATAGTCGTCAAACCTCGGAATCGACCTATTGACGGACTGATAACGGTCGTTACGAAACTCTGCAGTAGAGACCATCAAGACATTGCCCGCTTCCTGGAGTGCGCCTTCGAGCGTTGGGTCTTCACCATAGGCACTTTTGAAGTCGAGGATCATGTTCACACCGACCACACTGGCCCCCATCTGCTCCAGCCGCAAAATCAAGGTTGATAGGTCAACCCGAGTCAGCGGGTATCTTCCGTAGTCGGTGTAGAATGCTTCATCGGTGTAGATGATAACGACATCCTTAGGGGGGGCCGTCATCACGGGATCGCCATAGTGCGTTCTGAGCAGCTGACGATAGGACAGTGTCTCGTCCTCCAGTAGCGAGAAACTCTCCCGGTACTCAAGAACAATGGCCATCAGGAACACAAAGATGATGGCCAGCAGGTCGTATTGGCGTTGCGTGGCACCCATAGCGAACAGGCAGAAGAAACCTCTCAGAATATTATAAGATACCTGCAGGCTTTTACAGGGTCCCTGGGGTCAGGTCACGACCTTCCCCTACTAAATATCTATGCTATTCGTCTCCTTCCCGCTGTTTGCCAAAAGTAACAGCTTCCTTGTGACGCAAATCACGCAGCTTCAGTTGTTGATAACTAAGGACTAGCATCGGGCGCATATCGTTGTCATCTGGATTCTCTCCAAAATAATGTCGATATTCGTCGAGCGCAGCTACAAACAACCCGTTGGCTTCATAGATGCCGGCTGCAACAAACGCATCGTCACCGACGGCTTCAACCTGCTCTTGGACACCTTTGGACTGCTGTGTATTCAACAAGGTAAACGAAGAGGGTTTTCTCTGGGTGAACTCTTCGGACCCGTCTTTTGATATGACCGTCACCTGGAATGAGTGCTCACCGGGTTCGAGACCTGATACCGGATAACGATACAGTTCACCGTCCTGTGCTGGCAAATCTATGCTCTCGCCGTTGATGGCAAGTTTGAATTTGAACGTTGACTCGCAGTTTTCCCAGACAAGATCTGGGTGATCTTCAGAGATGGACAACGTCTTGATCGTTCGAACATTGATCTCACATTCAGGAATGTTTCGTCGTACGGTTGTGTAACGCTGCGCCCGAGAGAACTTGTTGACCAGGCTCTCCCACATACTGGTCGACTCCTGGGTGGGACGAGACAGTTCTCCTGCCAGGACCTGAACTTCCTGTTTACCCATCTCGATATGGGTATCAGCACCCAAATTCTGAGAGTTACCCGTCAGCTGATTAATCAACTTTCCGTTACCATCCGAACCCGTACGAATCTGATAGCCGTTAAACAGATACTTGGTTCGACGAACCGGACGCCACGCGATCCCGTTTCGTGAATACTGCACCTCACCTTCGACCTGCACCAGTTTCGCAACCGGTGCTTCACGAGCGATCGCGTAATTGCTGAAGCCTATTACAGACAACATCATGGCAGCGGTGCCTATACCTCTTAAACGCATTGAGATTCTCCTTTGATTGCCTACACAGCGGTAGATTCTACTATTCACGAACCTCAACACACCCTTACGGAAAAATACAAATCCATCTTGATCCGAGAATACCACCCTTTCGGACCACTCGTCGGGATTAGAGGCCGGCAATCCACAGTGTAAAAATACCTTGAAATTCGTCACGTAGGGACTGTTTACCACTTCATACAACAGCTTAGGACGCATCTATGTATTTCCATTCAATACCGGCAACCTAACAGAGGCCCTCTGGACCAACTTTCGAGACTTGAGCCCCTTCTGTTCTCTATTGACAAGCGACACCCTCTCCTCGATCGAAAATCACCTTCAACCGCGGTGTGGCACCTTCGCTCACGCCCAATACTGCGGGAAACTCACTCGTTCGAACACACTGTACCTCATTTGTTTTCGCGCCGGTGTCACATACCATGACTGCATCTTTCATCGGTCGGGTTCTCGTCAGACGACGTTCGACATCTCTAAGCTCGGGTTCATTTTCAGCAACCTCTTTGTAGCCGAGTGCTGCTTTGTTGAACTGGCATTTTCGTTCGTAATCTAAACCCAGATTCTACAGCAGTTTAAAATCTGTGACTCTGGTGGTAATGCTCTGAACATCTCGAACGCCGAGTCAAGCTGCCCTTGTCCTTGGTAAGCCATCCGAAGCATTCAATTACTTTCGACAGAATCTGCTGTCGAGAGTTTTTCCTTCTCCTCGGTCACCATGTAACGTCGGATACTGGCGAAAATAACAACCATAAAGCCAGTCAGAATGGCATAGCTCATTGAGAGGACAGAACCGGCGTACACGTAGAGGGATCCTGCTATTAGAATGTAAGTCACATAGGCACCAACCACCGCCAGCAATCGGAGCGCCATGGCGGGAATCAGGCTGGTTGCCAACAGAACACTCAGGAAAATTGTCATCGATGAAATTTCAAGAAACCAACCCGACGGACGTAAGGGAGCGTCGTTCATAATCGTGTTGATCGTGTTGGCGATAATCTCCACGCCATAGACCTGACCTACCGGCGTATTGAATTTATCGTGGGTTACTTCCCACGTATCGCCGACCAATACAATCCGGTCTTCAAAGATCGACCGGTATTCTTCCAACTCGTCTTCAGGGAGAGTATCGAGATCAAGGTCGAGGATCTCAAGCGCGGAGTAACCGGCACGGCCTTCGCTTAAGTATTGAGTGCCGGAGTCCAGCATCGGAAAGTCAATGTAGATGTCACCAAACTGATCCAGCGGGACCTCTATTTTAGAGCCAAAGTAGAGCACATCATCTTCGAGGCGCGGACTCACATCCCAATACATCGCCAGCGCCTGGATTGCGAGAGGCCAGCCGTCAACATTGACGGTGAGACGCTCGTGGATGCGTAAACGCGCAACGTTGTCGATCACGGCACTGGTGGGCTCTACATTCCCATAACCCGAACGTGTTACCGCACGGAGCTTCTCGGTCGGGTAAGTGATACCTGCATATTCACCATCAAACTGGGCGTAAGAGACCAGAAGTACATTGTCACTCGCTTCAAACAGTGCCGCTGTTGGTTCGTCCTCCTGGTATGAAGACCGAAAATCCATCAGAAAGTCTAGCACCACCACCCTTGCACCGAACGTCGATAGTGTATGCGCCAACGTTCCAAGGTCGGTCCGGCGAAATGGAAAACTCCCATACTCCTCGTACAGATCCTCATCCAGCGCAACGACAATAATGTCGTCACGGATCACCCGTTCGTTTGCATCGGGGAGGTAATTGCGCATGATATGACGTGCAGCGATAGTCTGGTCTTCGACCAGCGAGAAGATCTCGTAACGTTCTGATGGGATCATCAGCACGCACATTACGAGAGTTAGTAAAACATCCCAACGTTTCAACGGGTTTTGCATAGTTGCCTACCTGCCCGCACGATCATGAAAACCTCAACAAACCACCCTAAGGTAGCTCGGATAGATTTGGGTAGTCATCGACAGCGAATGCGGCGCAGTTCCCTTGTTCCAAAAGGATTTTGCTTTATCAGTATCAACATGTCTAACGCCAGTCGTGAGTCCGTACGAGTGAACTGATCAATCGTGTTGGGGTGCGTCCTTGAACTACCTGCAGAGGATCGGAATTTACTATACACAGATCAGCTGTTTCCTGTATTCTGCTTACCCATTTAAAAACGCTGCAGATGCCCATGCTGACGGTGATTTCCCCCGCTAAAACGCTGGATTTCGATACTCCGGCAGTCACCCGAAAATTCAGTCAACCGACGCTTATCAACCAGTCCCGACAGCTCGTGACGCTCATGCGAAAGCAATCCACAAACGACCTTCAGAAAATGATGGGTATCAGTCACAAGCTCGCAGAGCTTAATGTTGATCGATTCAAACACTGGAAATCGCCATTCACGCCTGACAACGCCAAACAATCGGTTTTGGCATTCCGTGGTGATGTTTATATCGGTCTCGATGCCGATACCTACAGCGAACGGGACTTCAATTTTGCACAGAAGCACCTACGTATTCTGTCTGGACTGTACGGAGTACTCAAACCCTTGGACCTGATTCAACCATACCGTCTTGAAATGGGGACACGCATTGAAAACCGCAGAGGTAAGGACCTCTATGAATTCTGGGGGAACCGTATTGCTAAATCTCTTTCCGAGGAGTTGGACAACCATAGTAACGGCACGTTGATCAATCTTGCTTCGAACGAGTACTTCAAGTCAGTGCAAACCGACAAACTCTGCGGCGGTGTAGTCACACCGATTTTCAAAGATTTCAATAGGGGCGCCTACAAGGTCATGAGTTTTTTCGCCAAAAAAGCACGCGGCAGCATGGCAAGTTTCATGATCCGTGAGCGCATCGATCGGCCTGAAGGTCTGAAGGATTTCAACACGGATGGCTACGGCTTTGACGCAAGCCTCTCTTCAGGCAAGGAGTGGGTTTTTACCCGAAAAGCACCCTAAGATCGATCTGTCGCTTAGCGGTTTTACGGTCGTGGCCCCGAACATTATTGATGTCACCGTTCGAAATGATTTACGACTCAGACCGTTCTCTGACAACACC
>CAJWYI010000152.1 GCA_913049815.1 uncultured Gammaproteobacteria bacterium | reverse complement strand
CCCTCGGACCTTCGATAGGATTCGATGAGACACCGGAGCCTGACTGTAGGGAGGGCTTCTGGACTAGCCAGCAGCGACCTCAGCTGTGCTTTCCGTCGTAATGTTAGACGGCCGGAAGTCGGCGTTGAGCAGATCCGTTTTTGATTCAGCACGCAATGCGGTCAATTGACCAAGAATTGCGATCGCAATTTCAGCCGGTGTTTTGGATCCAATCGGCAGTCCGACTGGTCCGTGAAGTCGCGCGATTTCCTCATCGCGCAAATCAAGCAGTTTCAGGCGTTCCCGTCTTTTCGCCGAGGTACGCGTCGATCCCATCGCACCGACAAAAAACGCATCTGTCTTGAGTGCTTCCATCAGTCCCATGTCGTCGATTCTTGGGTCGTGCGTGAGGGCAATGACCGCTGAAAAAGCGTCGGCATGCAGTCTGACCGCATCATCAGGCATATCATTGACCAACTGTGCACCTTCAACTGGCCATTGATCGATCATCTCGGCGCGCGGATCACAGACCACCACGTGATAGTCGAGTGCACGGGCGAAGTCGGCGAGGTACATCGAAACCTGGCCGGCCCCGATCAGAAACAGCTGGTGTCGTGGACCATAGGTCTGGACCAATTGAGTGTCTTCGCCGACGGCCTCGTTGTCGAACTTGCCGGTGAATTGGAGATGTGCGAATCGGTCGACTTCAGACAAATTCATCTCTCCTGAGACGATGTCGACCGTCCGGGTAATACACTGTCGTTCCTTCAGGCGCGCGACCATCTGGTTGATGTCGTCCAGTGCGCTCCGAGCAATGGGCTCGATGACAATGTGGAGCTGTCCGCCGCAGGGCAGCTGAAAGCGCTCGACATCCTCATCGCTGGCACCATAGATGTGCAGGTGGGGCTTGTCCGTTGCGAGCTCGCCAGCGCGAAGTTTCTCGAGCAGATCGTCCTCGATACATCCGCCGGACAGGGATCCCATCATCTGCCCCTCGGCGTTGCAGGACAAAAGCGACCCGATGGGCCGTGGCGATGATCCCCATGTTTTGACAACCGTGCATAGCCATGCCTGCTGGCCTGAACTCACCCACTGCTGCAATTGTCTCAAGACTTCTAGATCGGCGTTATCCATGAAGCAACACCTGTATGATGATGGTCCCAACTTACTATTATCTGACTGCTGCATGAATTTGTCGATCGCGGCCTCAAATGGCGCTGGAACAGGGTTCTGGGTATGCACACAGCACTGACGTTTCCGGTTGAGATCGATCCGGCGATGCTCATGCGTGTGTTATCGCAGATGCAGATCGGATACCGGATCAACTACCAGGATAACCTCCAGGTACTGCTGGTTGAGCAAGAATCAGACATTGAATGCGCACGTGAAATATTCCATAGGCTGAGCCGCGAAGGCATGTTGCCGCCGCGAAATCAGATCTCGTTCTATCCAACCTCGATTGGTAATTTTGTACACACGCTACGGCGATATCCAGCGACGCTGACACTTGTCGTTATTACGTTGGCACTGTTCCCGGCCACGTTTGGTCTGTCGAGCCCCGGAGGTTCGATTGCGTGGTTGTCTGCACTCACATTTGTCCCATTTACCGCACCCAGTGGATACTTGGTCTTCGGGACCCTGGACTCTGTCTTACAGACTGGGCAGTTCTGGCGACTCCTGACCCCCATGTTCATCCATTTCGGCACGCTCCACATTGTTTTCAACCTGTTATGGGTCTGGGAAGTCGGTCGACGCATAGAGGTTATCTGCGGTATCCCGCTACTTCTCATGGTAGTGCTGGTGTCATCGCTCTGTGCAAACGTTTTACAGTATCTCTATACGGGGCCCAGTCTCTATGGGGGTATGTCCGGTGTAGTGTTTGGATTGCTTGGTTTTGGTTTTGTATGGAGCCGGATGCGCCCTCGCGCGTCACTCGGACTGCCGGATGGCATTTACGTCGCAATGCTCGTGTTATTGATCATCGGGTTCTCAGGGGCGCTGGACTTTGCCATGGTGGGGGCAGTTGCCAATGGTGCGCATTTGGGTGGGTTGCTGTCTGGACTGTTCCTGGGTGCTGTGTCGTCGCTGCGTGATTCCTCACGTTCCCAATGATCGGTTGGGGGTGGTCTTTGACTCTTCAGTTGGCTTAGAAAAGGCTGTTCTGTCCCACGGGACTGCGCGATTTCACAGGTGTATCTGAAGACTCAAAGCGCAGGTGGTAGGACGTATATCGGCGAATATTGATCACGCCGGTATCAAGAATCAGATACTGCCCCTTGATACCCAGCAGTTGCCCCTGAATGTCCGGTGATCTGGCAGGATCGAGTGCCACCACACGGGAAGGATAGCCCAAGACTGGATAGGACATCGTAGTGATCTCGGCGTCTGTGAACCGGGTCACGTCCGAAGGAGCTGGGGCTTCAATATCGTCAGGTCGACTCACGTCGCGGAACTTAAGATCTTCGTGGGTACTGAGCGCCATAATGGCATCATAAACTTTGTCGCCGATACCCGTGCGTGCGTTTGCCAGATCGATGTGGAGATCATCTGCCATGAGCATCCGTTGCCATTGCGTGCGGTCGCTGATCTCTGACTTGCAGATCGACTCGATCAAGCCTGCGATACGCCGACTTGGGGTCGCAAAAATTGGTACCGCCTGGACGGCGCCCTGATCAATCCAGCGAATCGGCAGGCGGTCGGAACGTGTGATGCCCACCTTGATGCCTGATGAATTGGCTAAGTAGACGAGGTGTGGTTGCATACAGAAGGCTTGACCCCAGTCAGGCTCTCGGCACGTCCCCCGGTGAAAATGGCAGCGATCAGGACTCATGACACACAGATCACATCTCGCCAGTTCGGTGAAACAGGCATAGCAATGTCCCTGGCCGTAACTCTTTGCGGTGTTTTCACCGCAATGTGAGCAGCGAATGCTACCTGTGAATTTCAGCTGTACCGAGTGGCCCAGTAGATTGTTGAGCGGCAGGTCGAGATCATCCAGCACCAGGCTATAGCGCGCGGGCTCGCCTGGAAGTGCGCGCATTTTGGAAAGAAAACCCTGGTGGACTGGCATTTGGCGAGTCTAGCAGGCTGACGGTGCACAGTCCGCTACCCTTTGGGGCCACATCACCCGCAGCGTCAGTATCTTTTGGCGCAACTGATAAGCGAACGATCCCAAGCATGTCGTACAATACCTGCTCAACTGCAAGCAGAGACTGATGCCATGAAGGAAGGGCAACCCAGCACCATCCATCTCAGGGACTATGAAGCGCCCGCTTTTACGATTGAAGAAACGATGCTCCATTTTGATATCCATGAAGACTATTGTGACGTCACAAGTACGCTTTTGATGCAACGGTCCGAAGGAGACGATGCGTCGCCGTTGATCTTAAATGGTGATGCTGATCTCGATACTCGCTCGCTCGCCGTCGACGGACAGATCCTGTCGTCCAACGAGTATCAGATATCGGATGAACTGCTGACCATCCCGAATCTGCCTGACAGATTCGAACTGACGACGAACGTCAGGATCAAACCTGCTGAAAACACGGCGCTGGAAGGCCTGTATCGCTCCGGTGATATGTTTTCAACACAATGTGAAGCAGAAGGATTCCGTCGGATCACATGGTATCTCGACAGGCCTGATGCGATGTCCATGTTTACCACGACCGTTGAAGCCAACAAATCCCAGTACCCGGTATTGCTTTCCAACGGGAATGATGTGGCGCGTGGGGTCAGCGAGGACGATGCTGATCGTCACTGGGTGACTTGGAAAGACCCGTTCCGGAAACCTGCCTACCTTTTCGCGCTGGTAGCGGGTGATCTCCAGCACATTGAAGATCGGTTCACGACAATGAGTGGTCGTGATGTCCAGCTCCGCATTTACACAGAACCCCACAATGTCGACAAACTCGATTTTGCGATGACCTCTCTCAAGCATGCGATGCGCTGGGACGAGGAGGAGTACGGTCGAGAGTACGATCTGGATATCTTCATGATCGTCGCTGTCGATAGCTTCAATATGGGTGCTATGGAGAACAAGGGGCTGAATATCTTCAATACCTCTTGTGTGCTGGCACGACCGGATACCACGACCGATGCCGCGTACCAGCGTGTTGAGACTGTCGTTGCACACGAGTACTTCCACAATTGGTCGGGTAACAGGGTCACGTGCCGGGACTGGTTTCAACTGAGCCTGAAGGAAGGTTTCACCGTCTTCCGTGATCAGTCTTTCTCGGCAGACATGGGGTCTGCGACAGTCTGTCGTGTCAACGATGTCGCGGTGCTCCGATCTGCTCAATTCCCGGAGGACGCGGGACCAATGTCACACCCGGTACAACCCGACTCTTATATTGAGATCAACAATTTCTATACCGCGACGGTGTATGAAAAGGGAGCCGAAGTGGTTCGTATGATCCACACGTTGCTTGGACCAGAACGGTTTCGGGCAGGATCCGATCTCTACTTTGACAGACACGACGGACAGGCTGTTCGCATAGAGGATTTTGTTGCAGCGATGGCAGACGCCACAGGCGTTTCTTTCGATCAGTTCAAACGGTGGTACAAGCAGTCTGGTACACCAGAAGTGTCGACGAGAGGACAATACGATGCAGATAGCCAGACCTATGAACTGATGGTCTCACAGTCCTGTGCCGATACCCCGGGGCAGACCGATAAGTCACCATTTCTGATCCCGCTGGCAGTCGGTTTGCTGGCCTCCGATGGTCGTGACATGAAAGTGGTGTTGCCTGAGGATGACGTCGCAGTCAGTCATCAATCGCCAGACGGTGAACATACGGTCGTATTGAATGTCCGTGAGTCCGCTCAGACATTTACGTTTCAGAATGTGTCCGAGCCACCGACACCCTCGTTGCTGCGTGGATTTTCAGCACCTGTCAAACTGTCGCATGCATATAGTCGTGATGAGCTGATGTTCCTGATGCAGCACGACAACGATGGATTCAATCGTTGGGAAGCCGGGCAACGACTCGCTGTGGACGTCATCTTTGAAAAGATGTCGAGTGTCGATAGCGCAGTCGACGAACGTCTGATGTCAGCGGTTGGATCGATACTGGAGGAAGCCATCACCCGAGACCAGGATGCCGATCTCGATAAGGCTATGCTGGCGAATATGCTGATCATGCCGACAGAGACCTATCTTGGTGAGCTATCCGATCCCGTGGATATCGATGGCATCTGGCACGCACGTGATCAGGTGCTGGAAGCGATAGCTGAACAGTTTCGAGGGCAGCTGTTAACGGTCTACAAACTGAATCAATCGAGTGAGCCCTATGGCCCAGTTGCCGACCAGATTGGTCGACGAGCACTGGCCAATACTGCATTGATGTATTTGATGTTGCTGGAGGACTCAGAGTCCATTCCTCTGGCAGTGACCCAGTTTGAATCCGCAGACAACATGACCGATTCCAGCGCCGCTCTTCGTTATTTGGTCAATGCGGTCGGAGGATCGGCGGTGCAACCACGCAACGATGCACTGCTGGCGTTCTACAATCGCTGGGCAGATGAAGCACTGGTTATTGACCTCTGGTTTCAGATTCAAGCGGCGGGTCTTCGTCCTGATACGCCTCAGGTGGTTGCAGGTCTGCTCGAACACACTGCGTTTACGCTCGCGGTCCCGAATCGTCTGCGCGCCCTGGTATCTCCGTTCACGCAGAACAGTCGGCATTTCCATTCGCTTACAGGCGAGGGTTACCGCTTTCTGTCAGATCGCGTCATCGCGCTGAACGGACTGAATCCACAGGTGGCAGCGCGAATCCTAGGGCCATTGACGCGTTGGCAAAAGCTGGATGCGCGGCGACAGGAATTGATGCGCTCGGAATTAACGCGAATTCTTGAAACACCAGAACTGTCGCCCGATGTCTTTGAAATTGCGAGTAAGAGCGTCTAGGTCAAAGGGGATCGTGATTCAGCCCGGATTCAATGCGGCAAGAACGGTTTTGTTGGCCGCGGCATTATCGTTAGACTCACGTTCGAGCTCTGCGCGTTCGATCAAAGCGATCAACGCAGCTCCCTCCTGCCATGTGGCTCCTTCCGGGCTATACAGCGATGCTTGTAAATGCGTGACGTGTTGAGCGATTTCACTATCCGTTTGCTGCTGAAGCCAGTGCGTGATGGTGGCGGCAGGTCCGATTGTAGCTCTCAACCACTGTGACAATGCGTCTATGGCACCTGCGGCATCATTTCGTCTGCACGCGATCTGTAACGTCGAGAAGTGTGTAGCTGGGTCCGCTTCATCTCTACCAGTCTGAGGCTGCTGTGTGTGGCGCGCGTCTTCTGGGCTGCCTGGGCGGCGTCTGAATACTAGCAGCGCCAACGTGGCAAGCCAGAGCAGGAGGAAAAGACCCGCGAGATACCAACTGATCGGGTGGTACCGTATTTCTGTAACGACCTCTGGCGCGGTCTGAGTCGTTGAGGGTGTCTGGGTTGGCGTTATATTGGCGGGCGCTGCCAGTGGTTTGATGGTGATCACGCGGCCTGGTAACTCAGCCCATTGAAGGGTTTCGCTGTTCGTATTCCACCAGGGGACTTGGATGGTTGGGATTGACAGTTTACCGGGTTCAGTTGGAACGATTCCGATGCTGGTTTTGAGCTGGCCTGTCGTGCCGTTTGCGCTAAGCTGATCCGTTGCGATAGGCGGATCGGCGTACGTCTTTGCAAGGTCACCAGCATCGAAGCTCAGCCTCGGCAACACGCTGGAAGAAACACCGTTCGCCCTCAGCGTGATGATGCGGTTGATGGGTTCTCCGACTTCGAACGTGTCCTGCTCCGGTGACCATGTCTCTGTTAACTCAAGCGCGGATGCCGGTAGCCAGTTGTCATTGGGGAATGCGGCGGGTTTCGCCAACACCGAAAGTGTATGTCCCTCGGAAATA
>CAJWYI010000151.1 GCA_913049815.1 uncultured Gammaproteobacteria bacterium | reverse complement strand
CGTATTGCACGAACACAGTCATAACGGTAGCGAGTTGACTCTCGTAGTGAAAGGTTCTTATTTCTGTGAGGACCGCATCTACGGCGTCGGAGAAATTGAAGACGCTGATGAAGGCACCCTCCACCAACCCGTCGTCACATCCGGTGAGGAGTGCATCTGCATTGCTGCGGTCGAAGGACCCTTGCGATTCAAACAGTGGGTCCCCCGACTCACACAGCGTTTCGTCGGTATCTGATGGAACTGCGCACGGCGGCCCTGTTATATGTACCTTTATGTGCACTGGCGGGTGCACTGATCGGCTGGATCGGGTCGAACGCTGTTAACGGGACAACGGCCTTCAGCATTGCTGTGGCAGCCGCCTTTGCCATCAATTGGATGATGTTCATCCCGTCCTATATCTATCAGACGGAACGCTACTTTGACCTCACCGGTTCGATCACCTTCCTGACCGCAACCTGGGCGTCATTGATAATGGCTGGAAATTTCGGAGAACCACGCGCGATGCTGCTGGCATTGATGGTCTCAATCTGGGCACTACGGCTTGGTTCCTTCTTGTTCACACGCGTCATGCGTGAAGGCCATGATGGGCGCTTTAAAACGATCCTCCCGGAACCGCGCGTGTTGCTCATGACCTGGACCCTGCAAGCTTTGTGGGTCACCATCAACGCCAGCGCCGCTATCGCCGTATTCTCCGCCGAGACACAGCTTCCACTAGAGGTATGGGCTATCGTCGGCGGTGTCATGTGGGTTACTGGTTTCGCGATTGAAGTCGTGTCTGACAGCCAGAAAACCCGATTTCGTGAAGATCCCCAGAACAGGAACCGCTTTATTACCACCGGCCTCTGGGCTTGGTCACGCCATCCCAACTACTTTGGAGAAATTCTTCTCTGGGCGGGTGTCGCCCTCGTTGCGGTGCCTGTCTTGAGCGGGTGGCAACATCTATTTTTGGGAGCGCCGTTATTTACGCTCTATCTCATGACCAAAGTCTCTGGCGTCGAAATGCTCGAGCGTAGAGCAGACGAACGCTGGGGTAATGACCCAAATTACCAGGACTACAAGGCTGCTACACCATCGCTACTGTTGCGTCCCCCGCGCTCACGCCAAGACCATACGGGTGCCACCGCGTCCTAATCACTGAGTGATAAATCAATGACGACGCAGACAACTATGATCCGATCAACATACCGGGCCGAGGCGCTCGCATGAAAGCCATTGTTAGCACCCTGGGTATCTTCAACCCACTGAACGCCTTGAACACCTCGCCCATTGGTATAATTCAGGGACGTCACCGCCGTTATCCACTATGGCTTAATTTCCTTTGGTACCAAGCCATCTGGTTTATCGCAGTACTGGGAGGCGAGACCGCCGTTGCGGTTGTGGGATCAATGTTGCTATTGCATATCTTCTGGGCACCAAACAGGTTCTCTGAACTCTGGTTCATGACCATCGTCGCTGGGATCGGGATCACGATCGACAGCATCGTGACGCTCGTGGGCATCATGCAATTCGCTGAGAACGCTGGTCCCCTCCCCATTCCACTTTGGTTGACATGCATCTGGCTCGCGTTCGCCGGTACCCTTCGCTATAGCATGAACTTTGTGATGGCGCGACCATCGCTCGCGATCGTACTAGGGTTGATTTTCGCACCCCTCACCTACATCGCTGGAGAAAGGCTAGGGGCTGTCGAATTCTCCTACTCAGTGACACACACTGCATGCGTTCTTGGCATGTGCTGGGCTTGTCTGATGGTACTCTTCACCGAGATCTGGTCCTGCTTTCATCAGGCTGACGAGCCTTAGTTCGCATTGTCAAGGCCTCTCATACCGCAGATGTCTTATCGACCAAGCTGCTGAGGGGCGCCACTTTTTAAACTCACATGCCCTCAAAAATTCAGTGATGAGACCGCATTTAGACGTTGGTGTGAACGGCCGCACCGCATCATCCCTGATATATCGCGCGAGACCACATCGACCAGGATTGCCGAAGAGCAACGGCCTAGCGTACTTTTGACAGTAAACGAGGAAAATGGCCGCGGCCAGGATCAAGCGTTCACGGAGCATTTCTTTGCCATCTGGCGGGGATCCAACGGTTCCGGGCCCGACCTTAGGGACCAGTTGTTGGCTCTTCGAGCATAGCGAAAAAGGAGAAACCGGTGTTCGACATGCTTCCGAATCAGTGGACCCCGACTGTCCCACTGATCGAACTTGCAGGAAATGGTCCTTTCCGTATAGAGATCGCGGGTGATGCCGTAGTGGCATTCCGTGGGCCGAATGGTCAGATCGCCACATTAATCGATCGATGTCCGCACCGCTCGGCCCGTCTGTCGAACGGTACGGTTCAACCAGATGGCCTTTTGCGCTGCCCTTATCATGGCTGGCGCTTCGATGATCGCGGTGACTGCAAACAGGTGCCGCTGAATGACCTCGGTGAAGAACAGAGGCAACGACTCTGCGTCACCCGAGTGCCGAGCATCGAACTTGCAGGATGCCTGTGGATCTATACGGGCCTCGATACTGACACAACCCCCCACCTGCCTGCTTCGCTCGATGGCGACCCGACCCAGTTCCACGTCGCCACAGAGACCTGGCAAACCCACTGGACGCGTGCCGTAGAAAACTTTATCGACTTCTCGCACCTTGCTTATGTCCATGAAAAAACTATCGGTGGCTTTATGCATCAAGGTGCCGAGAACGACGCTGTCGTCTCATCGCGTATCGACGCAACCGATTGGGGTTTCATCAATACTCACAGCTTCAGCGAGGGTCCCGGTTTTCGCCTCGACTGGTATCGTCCCAACCGAACAACCCTGCACTTCGGGCCTACGGATGAAAGCAAACTGAACATCTTCTCCGTCCCCATCAGCGAGGAACTCACCCGTGTGATGACCTGTCGCCAACTCCCCGAGGGGGCAGAGCTGTCTGAGTGGCAAAAAGCACATGAAGCAGCTGGTAACCCGGTCCTTGGTGAAGACCGGGTGATCGTTGAAGCACAAACTGGCGCGATCCGCACTGATGGCAGTGAGGTGTCGGTACCCACCGATGGACCCACCGTCGCGTTTCGTCGGTGGTATCGGGAGGCGGTTCTCGACGCGGCCTAGATACTAGCCCTCGAAGTTCTCTCAGCCAGGAAGATCAAGCAGTGCAAGCTGTTCCTGTCGCAGCCCAGCTCGCACATCTTCGTCAATCACTTTGACTGTGTCCGTCTGCGTAGGTCGGTCACCACGTGTATAGAATAGATGCTGCGCTCGACGCAAAGAGTTGCTCTCGTTCTGCGTACCACTGTGCCAGAGGTGAGCGTTGTATATGACACAGCACCCCGATAGACCTGTAAGATAACGTTGTTCGGGCACGCCTTCATTCAGATCAACGAGCTCGCCGTTCTCCTGGCTGCCCGCCGGATGCAGGCCCCATGTATGTGATCCAGGCACTACCCGTGTGGGACCATTGTCCAGGGTGAACTCGTCCAGCATCCAGATCACATTAACAACCTCGGGATGGTTCACTCCCCAGCCCCAATCTGCGTGCAGCATCTGGTGTCCGTAACCCGGTAATGGACAGTGGAAGTTCGAACTGCTGACCTTGAAATCATCCCCGAGCACATGGGCCACCGCTGCAAGCAGTGTGGGATGCAAGTAGAGTACGTCAAACAATCCATCCCGATTCATGGGCTTCAATACTGTACCACTTACACGGGCGACGCCTCGCGTCTGCGAAACCTCACGCCCGGAGTCCGCACCTTCCAACTCAACCTGCGCATCAGCTGCTACCCGAATACTCGCAAGTTCAACGGCATCAAGTAGTGGTCCCAGGATCACATATCCGTCTTGGTCCAGCGAGTGACGCTCATCTTCTGTCAGCAGGTGAGGACCTACGCCCAGTGCTTTAAGCGCCTGTCGTCGACCTTCAGGGGGTTGGTATCGATGATGCCTATCCAACATCGATTGGATTCGCTGAAGTACCCCTCGCTCAAGCTCGGTTTGAAGCAGCGCTGGCAGCACCTTTCTACGACCAGTGTCGTCATCTGCCGCACACCATATCTCTGTAGCTAGGTCGATCATCTTGGCCTGTCGACGGCGGCCGGCATCATCAATGTTGGGCCATCGCGGAATGGTTAGTAGCTCAGGGATCTCTTCGATGTGCGCTGCCGACAAATAGCGCTGGATTGTCTCGTCAGAGGTCATCGTTTTTTGTATCTGGTTCACATAGAAAGTGTACGCTTCTAAACACATAACATCGCGCTCTAGCTATCGACCGGTGCGGAATGATTTGTCTAAAGTCGCGAATACGTTACAAAGTCACATCAAGCTGTGCCAATAAACTATCAAAGAGGAACGCCAATGCTCATCGATTCTCGTCGACTGAGCTACACCGTTGCTTCTGTGTTGGCACTGTCCGAGGGATCTCTCTCTGCAGAGTACGGTCATCGGAAACGTCACCGAGTAGGCTCAAAAAAACTGAAACCACCCATTGCGCCCTTACTTCGAAGCCAAGTCTTCCCGTGTTGGTAAACCGATGCCTACTGGCGCGCTTTTGCCACCGGCACGCGCTTTACTGACGACTTCACGCAACGTATATGGTGCCTTCAGTTCTTCAGCGGTAGACTCTGACCCCAACTCTCCGACACGCATGTATTCACCTCGATCAGCGGCAAGTCGAAAATCGACGACAGCACCCGCCGCTTCATTAATCGTGCCGCGTGCTCCAAACCCATGTCCTTCGGTGGTATGACCACCGGTTGTGGCCTGGTAACCCATACGATGCAGGAGTTTCGGCGACGCTCTCTTGAGGACTTCAGGACGCACGGAAACCATCCAGTTCTCCTGTTGACGCATCCACGACTTGTTCATCCCGTTCAGCATAAGAATGCGAGGCGTGTCGGTACGATTGATCCCGGTACCGTGTAGCATACGACCTTCAATGATGACGGTGGTACCTGCCGGTGCATCCAGATTAATCGCTGGCGGCAGTTTACCTACGGGTCGCCCTTCACGAACCGCGTCAGAAAGTACCAAGTGACTGCCGGGGATAATGAGCGTACCGCCATTGGTCTCATCGATCGCAGTCACCGCTGTCAGTACATTCACAGACATCGGACTGCGTGAATCAAGATCAACGCCCTGGTCCTGGTGCAATGCCTGAGGTACACCCCCCTTCATCGATAACGCAGCAATCATAGATGTACTGATCCAACCTGCTCCTAACGCTTCCGTGACCAATTGTTCAACCAGCGGGCCTCCCTGCATGATGTCCGGATGCTGTTCGATCAGCAGTTCAAAACAACGTCCCTTATTCACACAGCAATTGATGTTCTGACCGCTCGGTGTTCGCTGCGCGATACCCGCCAGTCGCTCTCCTTCTGCCTGGTCCAGCACGCGTTGTCGAACAACAGCCACCTGGTCAGCCGACAACGCATCTTCCACCTTACAGTAGCCCCAGCGAAGCAGGTCAGCGCGCAACTGCTCAATATCCTTAGTGGGTTCTGGCAAATCCTGATCCTGCCAGGCCGGATGTTTCGCACCTGTGGTCGTGTCGTAATAGGAACCGGGCTTGTACTCCCATGTACCCCATTCTGAACGCCTCTTGGGTGAGACAAAATATATCTCGGGGTTGCTTTTGAGCAGCGATTTCATGGGTTCGGTCGATGTGTTTTCTGCCCGGTAGATCTGGCGCTCGGGAGTCGAGCGGGTCCTGATGAACTCGGGGTCAAATTCCTTGGGAATCTCACTCATGCGTCGTGACTCTCATAGTGTGTCCGAGAAGTATATGGAGAGTAAGTAGCCATGCACAATCACGCAACCCACCCAGGGTGCTGGCACGTAGGCTTGACCCCGCAGCCATCAGGCTGGGTAATATCAACCCACATTTCCAAGGCCAGGGAGCCAACAATGTCAGAACAGGAAGAATCACTGGAGTCGTTCGAGATCCGATCAGCGGCCTGGTATCACAAGAAGCTCAAATATGCCGAAATACTCTTTGATGTGGACGCAGACACACACATCGCAACGATCACGCTTAATCGACCAGAAAAAATGAATGCGATGAACCATTTGCTCCGTGCGGAACTATTCCATGCATTGAAGCATGCGGACCTGAACCCGGATATCAATGTCATCATCATCAAGGGTGCGGGTCGATGCTTCACCGCTGGCTATGATCTGTCCGGCATGGGTTCTGAAGAGCCTGACCTCGGTAACCAGTATGTCGACACCAGCAGCGTGACCCACTGGGCAAGGTACGTGGTGCAGCAGTGGTTTACGATCTGGGATCTGGGCAAAGTAGTAATTGGTCAACTGCACGGTTACGCGCTCGCAGGCGGATCAGAACTCGCTTCAATGTGCGACCTGCTGGTCTCAACGCCGGACTGTCAGATTGGTTATCCTCCCATGCGCTCGATGGGCGTCGACATGTTGTGGTTCCCGTGGAATCTGCCGATGCGCAAGGCACTGGAGCTAGCTGTCACTGGCGACAACATCACGGGCGAGGAAGCTTACCGCCTTGGGATGGTGAACTACTGTATCGATTCGGAAGACATTGATGAGTTCACGCGTGTGTTTGCCGAACGGATTGCTTTGATGAATTGGCAACTTGCAACCCAATACAAACGTGCGACTAAAAAAGCCTATGAGATCCAGGGCATCCGCACAGCCCTCGACCAACAGGCGCACTACACATACCACCGGGTGGCAGAATCAGACTATGGGCGTGAAATGTCGGAGAGGTTTGGGACGATCGGCTTGAAGGATTATTTCAAACTGCGTGATGATCCCTACCGGGAAAACAAGGAGCGCATGGATAAGATCTTGTCGAAACAGGATCGTTAACGGAACCAACCGGCATAGACCGTCAGCGCAGGCACAGCGTTTCTGGCGACGCCTTATGACCTTAAAAGGCGTCGCCATGAGACAGACTTCGTATCGATCACCATTACCAATGGATGACATCAAACAGTCGTCCGATA
>CAJWYI010000150.1 GCA_913049815.1 uncultured Gammaproteobacteria bacterium | reverse complement strand
CCACTGTCTACGCCCTGGCACTGCGGCAACTGATAATGCGGGCATCCTGTCCATCACTTTGCCTCCTTCCGGAACTGAGTGGTGTCGCTATACTCCAACGTGACTGGCACTATAATCAAGTACGCAAACCTGGAGGAATCCATGGCACGAATTAAGAACGCAACCTTTTTGCAACGCCAGAAGATTGCAATAATCGGATTCGCAGTCATCGTGGCTGCTGGTTTCGTTTGGCTGATGTCGCTTGTTGTCACCGAACGGGTCTCGGGCGAGTTCATCGAAGACGAAGACTACCTCGTACTAGAAGAACCAAGACGGGTGCGGGGTGACGCCATCGAGATTATGGAATTTTTTTCCTATGGTTGTATTCATTGCTACAGCCTGGACCCCAGGCTGGACGACCTGATCGAGATCCATGGAGATACGATCCGGTTTGTTCGGACGCCAGTGGTTTCGAATGAATACTGGCGACGATTAGGGGCTGTGTACTTTGCATTACGTGAAACGAACCAACAGGCCAATCTTCACACACCATTCTTCGATGCCATACACGTGGCTCAATTACAATTCCCTGACGATGACAGTGTTGGTACCTGGGTCGATGACCAAGGTGCAGACGGCGCCGCTTTTGTTGAGGCGATGAAGAGCAGCAGTGTTCAGCGACGATTGGCAGGGGCTGACCGATTGGCGCGGACCGCACGCGTGGCGAGCGTGCCTGCTCTCTTAGTGAACGGGAAATACCTGGTGCGCCCGACGAGGGATGTTAGCGTACAACGGATGCTGCAGGTCGCCAATCACCTCATTGAGAGAGAGACCAACGCGTCTGAACCTGCAAACGAGTAGTACCATCAATTCGTCTCGCCGACGTGGGTAGATCAGTTGCCGGTGAACTTTGGCGGACGTTTCTCAAGAAACGAAGCCCTCTGTTCCTTGTTGTCTTCCGGAGACTTCGCTGCAAACGAGAGACCGAACATTTCGTTCTTTAGTGCGCGATGGAAGTCCAGATCCATGTTTCCCTGGAACACGCGTTTACCAGAACGCAAAGCCATGGGAGGCAACGCTGCCATCTGAGCAGCAACCTCCTGGGCGCACGATAGCTCTTCACCAGGTTCGACCATCCTGTCGAGCAAACCCAGCCGATAAGCCTCCTCACCATCGACAGCGCGGGAGGTAAAAAACAGATCAACCGCACGACTGTAACCAATAATCCGAGGGAGGAAGTAAGACATCCCGGTATCCGGCGAAAGTGCTCTTTCTGCGAAGACTGTTTTAAATCGTGAGCGGGAACTACCAATTCGCATGTCGCATGCCAGCGAAACACTCATCCCAGCACCCGCTGCCACCCCGTTGATAGCAGCAATGGTCGGCTTGTTGAGTTCGTAAATAGTACTGGACAATTTACCCACCCAGCCGAGGTCGTTCAGGCGTTCGTTTTGGGAGGGAGCACCAGCCCCACGCGCTCCACCGCTCGTCAGATCTGCTCCACTACAGAACCCCCTCCCTTCTCCGGCGAGCAGCACCACGCGGATGTTGTCGTCCGCTACCGCCTGATCACAGGCACTGTAAATATCCTGGCGCAGACCTTGACTCAGCGCATTCAGCTTCTCCGGTCGGTTCAGCGTGATCGTTGCAACATGATCAGTCACGTCCCATGTCAGGAATTCGTATTCCATCGGTGCTCCCTTTTTGTTAGCGGCCGACCAGGCTTCGCGCAATAACTTCTTTCATGATCTCTGACGTACCACCATAGATCCGTTGAACACGAGCATCGACGTAGGCACGCGAGATTTTGTACTCACTCATATAGCCGTACCCACCAAACAACTGCAGGCAACAATCCGCCACACGTCCCTGCATTTCACTGGACGCCAACTTACACATCGCCGCCTCCTCAGTCGACAGATCACCGTTCATGTATCGATTGACAGATTTCTCAACGAATGCACGATTCAGCTCGATCTCAGTTTTCATGTCAGCGAAAGCGAATCGACTGTTCTGGTATTTGGCCACCGGTTCACCAAAGGTGCGACGCTCCATCGTGTATTCGATGGTCCAGTCCAACATCCCATCAGAAGCCGCTACGCAGCCCACCGCCATAATCAAACGCTCTCGCGGAAGTTCGTCCATTAGCGCGGCAAACCCTTTTCCCAGACCTCCCAGGACGGCGTCTGACGGGACACGCATATCATTGAAGAAGAGCTCTGAGGTATCACCGGAATGAAGTCCCATTTTATCGAGATTACGACCCCGCTCAAATCCGGGCAGACTCGTATCCACGGTAAACAGGGTCACACCTTTTGCCTGCTGTTTCGGATCAGTCTTGGTGGCCAGGATCAACAGATCGCAGTGCTGACCGTTCGTGATAAACGTCTTCTGACCGTTGATCACATAGTCATCCCCATCGCGGACCGCGTTGGTTTTGATGTTTTGTAGATCGCTACCTGTCCCAGGCTCAGTCATGCCAATGGCGCCGACGGCATCACCTGTCGCGAGTCGAGCGATCCAATAGTGCTTCTGTTCCTCCGTGCCCATGTGCAGGATGTAAGGGGCAACAATATCCGAGTGAACACAGATCGCCGAAGACAACGCGCCATACCCTGCTTTCGAAACCTCCTCAACAACCACGCAGGAGAGGTCAAACGGTGCTCCCATACCGCCGTAGTCCGCGGGCATATCAACACATAGGAACCCGTTTTCGCCCATGGTACGCCAAAGATCACGGGGCCAGATTCCTGCCCGTTCCCAATCATCATAGTGTGGCTCGACCTCTTTCTCGAGGAAGCTCCGGACACTGTCGCGAAACAGCGCGACATCAGCATCGTCCAGCTTCATCACAGAATCTGTGGCTGTCATTTGAGTTGATTCGCTCACCGGTAGCCGTCTCATTGCGCGTTTAAGCCACCATTCTAAGGAGTTCATGTGGTTAGGTCGACAAAGATTAAGTGAACATACTGTACTCGATGAAGATAGCACCGGCGCCAACATCAGACATCGCTATAACAGACAGATCATCCTAATCCATCATCAGTAGAAGGTACGTTGTTTTCGGCATCGCAGTTTTCACTTATATTTAACAATAACTAACAAGGACTATAGATATGGACTTGGGCGTCTTTGAGATGGTGGTACTTGTCACGCTGATTGGCTGTGCGACCGGTGTCATCTCTAAATATTTAGCAACAGAGCGGAAAACCACAAAAAGCATGAAATCCGAGGAGTTCGATGATGCCCTTGACCGTATCGAGGAACTTGAAGACCGGATTAATATACTTGAGAAAATCGGTACAGATGAACACCGCAAGTTGGCTCGAGAATTTAACGGTCCGAAACAACGGTGACTCCTCGCCTAGGCATCGACCTCGGAGGAACGAAAATTGAAGGTATCCTCCTCGAAGCGAACGAGATCGTGGACGTCTTCCGCACCCCAACGCCCAAGGACGACTACCCCGCAACAATCAACGCGATTATTGACGTCATTTCTGAACTGGAAAGCCGTAATACTATCGATCAATCTCTGCCAGTCGGTATTGGTACCCCCGGTGCGATCTCCCACCGAACCGGGCTCATGAAAAACTGTAACTCAACCTGCTTGAATGGGCAGAACCTATTGGCTGATCTTGTCCAGCAAAGTGGTCGTTCTGTCCGCATCGCAAACGATGCCGACTGTTTTGCCCTATCTGAGGCGAGCGATGGCGCGGGCAAGAATGGACGCTCAGTCTTTGGCGTCATACTGGGAACGGGAGTAGGTGGCGGTCTCTGCTACGAGGGTAAGCTGCTTGAAGGTGCCAACGCGATCTGTGGTGAATGGGGACACAACCCCATCGCATTGAACGCACTCACCTCAATGTCCAATGAAATACTCCTTCCAGGTAGACCCTGTTATTGCGGTAGGAATGATTGTGTCGAAGCGTGGCTTTCAGGACCTGCATTTGAAGCCCGGTATCTCGAACGTTCACAGCAGCATCGTTCCGCCTCAGACATTACATCACGCCTGCAGACCGATCAGTTAGCTGCAGATCTTATGGAACAGTACTGTCATCTGCTGGCCCTCGCGCTATCCAATGTGATTAATATCTTCGATCCTGACATCATTGTACTGGGCGGTGGTATGTCGAACATCCCGCAACTTTATGATCGTGTGCCAGAGATCCTACCAGCCTATGTTTTTTCTGATCAGATCAACACAGCCATCCGGCAGGCACACCATGGAGACTCTAGCGGTGTGAGAGGTGCAGCCTGGTTATGGCCGGAAGCGAACTGAAAAAGTAACCGAGCTAAAGTCGCAATCCCATTCGAAGTAGCGCGACTGGTAAATCTGAAACATGCGTGATGATTTGATCCGTCTGCAGTTCAAGCGCTTCCCTATGCGTTCCCTGGACAAAGACAGTCATACACCCTAGTTCTCGCGAACCCGTAATGTCGTTTATGGGGTCATCACCGATCATCACAACGGACTCAGGACCGACACCAAGCGCATCAAAACAATGGTCGAAAATCGCGGGGGCTGGCTTTTTGATGCCTACTGCTTCTGAGATGGCCACCAGCTCAAAAAATTGTCCAAGTCCGGTTGCTTCAAGTTTGCGTTGTTGGCATGCCACGTTGCCGTTGGTGATCAACGCCATACGAAAATGTTGTGACAGCGACTCCAGCATTGCTGTAACTCCTGGGAACAAAATTGCCGGGTCGCCATAATAAGCATCGAGATGAGTCACCAGTTCCGTAACCAAGTCGGCACGTAAGTCCGACAGATCCTCAGTGGCGCCGAAAAGCATCAGCGAGATGAGCGCTTTTTCATAGGTCCGCGCTTTGGCCTCATAACCACCTTCCTGGTAAGTGAGTACCGCCGTGACAAAGGCTTCACGATCCATACAGACAGTCGAAAGCGAGGGTACCTCTTCCCACTGTTTTCGGAGAAATGCTCCCATGGTCGCCTCTCTGTCGACCAACGTACCGTCAAGATCGAATATGAGAACATCGGCATGGACATCCACGGGGCGAACACCTAGAAACGAAACGATCCACTCAGCAACCCGGCGTTGATGGGTCGGCCTATCCAGCGACGTCAAACCACGATCTGCCAGTTCATCCCCAATCACAGGCCGCCTTATTTGCAGCAGATCAGAGACATAACGACTATTCATTTCCGGATGACCCTGTAAGCACAGAATATGGTCTCCTACTGTATACATTGCACAGGGACAATCATCACCAGTCGCGTGTAGTGTCGCCCCTGGTGGCATTTCCAGGACCTGATCCTTGTGACTGAAGAGCAGGTTAAAAGGCGCCAGGGTCGAACTTGTCCCATCCTGCAGTGCCACTAGCCGCTGTTGGGTGGGTGCTTCCACAAACTGGTTCTCATGCACACCAACCCGCCAACCTGACGTTGCAGGACCGACATGACCCCCGAGTGCATCCGCAATCAGCTGGTGCCCAAAACAGATGCCAACCAACTTGCACCGGGCCTGGTGAGCGCGCACAACCCACAATTTCAGACGTTCGATCCAGGTCTCATGGTCGTAGGAGCTAAACCGACTGCCAGTGATCAGATATCCATCACACTCCTGCATCGAAACCGGTAGTTCACCTTCCAACACGTTATAGATTCTGAAGTCCAGGTGCTGGCCGGCAAAGAGCCCCATAAACATGACATCGTAATCACCATGTTGTTCTCGCAATGGATCCTGCACATGATCAACCTGCAGGATTCCGATTTTCACGATCGACCGGCAGGGGCCAATGCGTCTTCGGATGTTGCCTCGATATCCCGCACTTGAGTCTCCCCAGGAACCCGAATGGCACGCACCATGTCCTGAACATCCTGAGGTGGTGGTGGCGTAACGCGCGAGACCGCGAACGCAACAACGAAGTTCAGCATCATTCCCAGCGTACCTATGCCTTCAGGCGAGATTCCAAACCACCAGTATTCAGGCGTATTCGCTGCAGTATTCAGGAACTTGAAATAAACAATGTAGCTGAATGTGAACGTGAGCCCTATCAGCATACCGGCGATCGCCGCCTCCTTGTTCATCCTGGTCGAGAAGATACCGAGCAACAAGACAGGGAAGAAGCTCGCAGCGGCAAGACCAAACGCAAAAGCCACCACCTGGGCAACATAGTCTGGTGGATAGATACCAGCGAGCCCAGCGACACAGATCGCAAAAGCCGCAGATATCCTAGCGTAAAGCAATTCCTGGCGATCACTAATGCCTGGCATGAATGTTTTCTTCAAGAGATCGTGTGACACGGCCGTAGAAATCACCAGCAACAACCCCGCGGCCGTCGACAACGCTGCTGCGAGGCCACCTGCTGCGACCAGCGCGATCACCCAGTTCGGCAATTTTGCGATCTCTGGATGCGCCAACACAATGATGTCCCTGTCGATATAGACCTCATTAACGGATTCGGTAGGTCTGTTGGTCACGAGCCGCTGACCAAATTCCCCTCGGTCTTCGCTAAACGCCGGCTTCGTGGGAGACAGCGCTGCGCCTCCCCGATACTGCACTTTGCCATCCTCATTCTTGTCGTGCCACGCGATCAAACCAATGTCTTCCCACTTGAGGAACCACTCCGGCGCATCCTGATACGTCAGACCATTGACCTCGTCGATGATATTTATGCGTGCGAACGCAGCGACTGCCGGTGCCGTCAGATACAACAATGCAATGAACACGAGCGCATAGCCCGCTGAAATCCTTGCATCGCGAACTCTCGGTACAGTAAAAAAACGAACAATGACATGCGGAAGACCTGCTGTTCCTGCCATCAGTGCGGCGGTGATAAACAGCATGTCTATCGTCGACTTGCTGCCATCGGTGAACGCCGTCATTCCCAGTTCAGTGGTTAAACCATCCAACTTATCGAGAAGATACCCAGATCCGTCTGCCACGGTACTACCAAGACCAAGCATAGGCAGCGGATTGCTGGTCAGTAGGATCGATATGTAGATCGCAGGCACTAAGTAC
>CAJWYI010000149.1 GCA_913049815.1 uncultured Gammaproteobacteria bacterium | reverse complement strand
AAATGTGCCCAGTATGGTCCTCGGCCACGACCAAACCGATATTTTTCGATGGACATCACTCTGGTATTCATAAACGTTTCTTTATCCGGGAGGGTAGAAAAGTGCTCGAAAAAAGCGTTTTCGCCCTCATTTTCGGTTATTTTGTTTATCTGTTTCCCATCCTAGCCCTAGAAAAACTGAGTAACCGATGACAGATGCCATTCCGTTTTCTCTATCAGACGACCAGGGCGGCGATCAGTCGTTTCCAGGCAGTCGCCCTGCCTTGATCTGTTTCGTCAAAGAAGATTGCCCCACCTGTAATACAGTCATGCCGGTGCTGCAACAATTCTACGACCACTATCAGGGCCAGCTGGACTTTCTGGTGGTGGGCCAAGACAAGAAAGGAAATGAGCTGCTCATCAAGAATCACTCGTTGACTGTACCCATTCTTGATGACTCTGCACTCAAGGTCTCCTTCGCCTACGAACTAGATATCGTACCCACGTTGATGCTGACCAACGCCGCCGGTGACACTCAACTGCGCCGCGAAGGATTTGTTCGTGAAGACTGGCAGCAGCTCCCCAACGAGATTTCTGAGGTGGTCGAAGGCAGCACGCCACCCGACGTGGACTGGACAGCTTTACCTGAATGGCGTCCTGGCTGTGGCTCGCTCTCCGTGGATCCTCTGATCGCCGATCGTTTGCGCGCGGAAGCGGAGAACAGCCCACTTCGTGCACGCCGCATCGAGATTGCGACACAGGACGACGAGTTCGAGTTCATGTTTGATCAGGGTTTCAGTGATGGCCTACCGCTGGTGCCGCCGACGCCAGAACGCGTGATGCGCATGCTCTCCGGCACGGAGCGCGATCCACAGGAGATCATCGCGACCATGCCACCCAATATGGGTGAAGCCACTATCGAGAAGGTCGCCATCAACTGCGTGATGGCAGGCTGTAAACCGGACTATCTGCGTGTGGTCATCGCCGCCGTGGAAGCCGCCTGTACTGACGAATTCAACATCCACGGTGTGATGGCGACAACGATGGGTGCCTCTCCGGTGATGGTCGTGAACGGACCAATCCGTCAAGAGATTGATATGAACATGCGCCTGGGTGCACTGGGTCAGGGCAATCGTGCCAACGCCACTATCGGTCGCGCGTTTCGTCTGGCTGTGCGGAATATTGGAGGCGCGCAACCGGGGGGCACTGAAAGATCAACGCTCGGGAACCCCATGAAGTTCACCATGTGTTTTGCTGAATGGGAAGAACGCAATCCATGGACCCCCCTACACGTCGACCGGGGTTTTGGCGCAGAAGATTCCGTGGTGAGTCTGTTTGCAATGACCAGCGGCCCTGCCTTGATCGTCGATCAGACCTCACGGACCGCCGACCAATTGGCCGGCAGCTTTGGCTTGTCGATGGAGGCGATGCAACATCGCAAGGCGCACAATGCGACCGACTCAATCCTAGTCGTATGTCCGGAACATGTGGATACATTGATGCGCGACAACTACACCAAGAAGCAGATCAAAAGCCGGATTCAGGAAGTCACCAGCGTCCCATTCAAGGAACTTGTACAGGATGAGATCTCTGGTGTCGGGATCCCCCGGGAGCGACTGGACCAGTTGCCGGAAGAGGCGCAGAATAGGCTCGTGCCCAAGTTCGCAAGCGAGGACAATATCCATATTGTCGTTGCAGGTTCAGATGCCGGAAAGTTCTCTGGTGCGTTCCACGGTTGGGCCGGAGGCAGTATCGGTTCGATTCCTGTCTCACGAAAGATCGAAGGGTAAACATAGTAAAGGCGAGTAAGGCGAACGAGGTTAACCATGGCTGTGATCTTGGACCCTACCGACGAACGAGTGCCTCTAGAGCGGCAGCTCACACCGCGTACCGGTGAAATCACCGGAAACGTCGCATTGCTGGATATCTCGAAACCACGAGGCAACGTGCTGATTGATCAGCTGGAATCTCGCCTCAAAGAACGACTACCGAAGGTCACCTTTACCCGGTACGCCAAACCCACCTTTACCAAACCCGCACCGGCCGACCTTCGCAAAGAGATCCGCCAGAACAACGGGTTTGTCATTGAAGCCCTCGCGGACTGAGGCTCTTGCACGACGTGCAGTTTGCACGACACGGTCTGGTTTGAGATTCAAGGAATTCCTTCGGTATCACTTGCATCTACCGAGTTCCGTAGCGCCGCCGATACGCAGGCGAAAGCGCTGGGTCTGAAAGAGGCTCGCTGCGTCTTTGTGCAGCATCCTATTCAGGATGCAACAGACGACGAGATGCGTGCGAAAGCAGATGAGGTACTCGAGCAAGTCATCGACGCACTAACGACCTAGTATTAGGGTCAGAGTCAAATGCCTGCGCAAATTGAAGATGGCACGAGCCAGGTACCTGGTTTGTCTAGCGTCAAACAGATCTGAATAGTTTTTGCTCGGGCACCTGACTCTGACCCCGCCACACGGTCCTAGAAAATGCTGGTGAACCCCGTTCCTCTGAGTCGCGAATTCACCACGTTCGAGTAGATCGATCCAAACGTGTATCGCAATGTCACACCAAACCTGGTTTCGAACCCTGTATCGAGTGCACGCCGCCCCAGGAGGACATCTTCATCACTCGTACCACCTCTTGGCAGATAGATCTGATCACGGATCAAAGTTGTTCTAGCCCACAGGCTGACGGAGAAACCCCTGGCAATCCGATAATCGAGATTACCTCTAAGGTTCACCCTGAAGATATCCGCGTCTTTCAGAAACTGTGACGCGGTGAGTTCAACAGAAACATCACCCCACGGTTGTTCAAGATCGTAGTCGACAAAAACCCCGTGGTTAGATTGATATTCGGTTAGCAAACCGAACACCGTCTCTTCATCGTAGTTAAGAAACATGTGTCCCACAAAGTAACCCATCGTCAGTTCGCGCTGCGCAGATTCCGAGTAGGGGTAGACATTGTGTTCGATAGCGGCGGCGACACGATATCCACGTTCTAGGTTGCGAAACACCGAACGACGGCTACTGATACCTGCTCCAACGCCCCAATGATTACCAATGGACTTGATCGCGAAAAGAGTCGCGTTTGAGGATCTGGAGACATCCTTCAGGCTCGTACCATCGTCGAACAGGAAATTACGCTCTCTGAAGTTGTGATCGAGCCCATAGCCGATACGCCAGGCTTCCGTTGTGCGGTTGGCATAGAAAGATCCACTCAGCTCTGTTGAATCCTGCCGATCCTGATCGCTGAGATTGGTCCCAATTCGGGAACTATAAACCCAATGATTCCAGGGGTCCCGCAACTCAGTCTCTTGGGATGGTTCATCAGCCCCATCGTAACGGACGTTAAGGTTCTGCCCCAGGGAAGTCTGTGCAACGTAAGGAACGAGACCCAGGGCGATGGTCCGTGTAAGACCGCGACGTCGCTCGTCATCCGTGTCCGTGTTAGGACTGTTGAACGAAAGCACCTGCTGGAGTGTTTCGAATCGACCACTACCCAGAAACGACAGCTGATAGCGTCTTCCGGACGCACTACTTTGACGCAAGATCAATAGATGCACATCCGCGTCCTGCCGATCACGGACATAATCGACATAGGTGATCTCGCGTTTCAGGTAGGTGCGATCACAACCCGACTCACAGTCCAGGAATACTTTGACATTATCGTGATCGACGGCGTACGCATGTGCGGTCGTCCAACACCCGATTACCGTGCAACATATGGTCGTACAACAAAATCGGCAAAAGCCGGTAAGCCACGCTGCTTTTGCTCGCGCGGAGCCCATAGTCCCTCCATGAGATTGATGTGCACCGCAGAAACGGCAGCGCGCGCAAGCGTACCATGGATCAAGGTTCAGCAGGTACACTGATCACATGTCGAACTCCTATCGACGGCCAGCCTTCGATTTCGATATCTGAACGCGGGGGCCCTCGTAACTTCGTTCAAACCTCTGCTCATCTTTCGAGAACGCTTCAACGTTACTAGGAGTGAGCCATCGACGAGGGGTGGCAGCCTTTATTCACCACGAGTCACGATCGGCTGGCGTCAGCCAGCAGCAATCCTGGCGCCTGTATGTCGCCTCGCGATGACCACCTGATCGGTCATCCCATCCGAGACCCAATCGCGTCTTTCTACTATAAAGTTTAGCCACTGTTGGCGGAGACTATCGCGAAAAACGAAGGGCTTCGAAGTGTCACATGTATCGGACTCACACCTCTGGTCCACGCTATACGGCATACAATCGCGGCGACCGCATTGACCTTCCTGATGGTCGTATTTGTGGTCTATAGTACGAAGTCGCGTAAACAGCACTCGAGCTATTAAAACTCCTGAGACACACGCCCATGACTGATCCGACGTTCGGGGGTACCTGGCCGTTTACACCACAGTACTGCACGGCCGCAGGGTTCCGCCAGCACTACATCGACGAGTGTGCACATGTTGATAAGGGCGCTGTCGAGCAAGAGCATCGCGAAGTACTTGTATTACTTCACGGGGAGCCGACGTGGGGTTATCTCTACAGGCACTTCATTCCCCCACTCGCCAAACACTATCGTGTCGTGGTACCCGATCATATGGGCTTTGGTCTTAGTGAAACGCCGATGGATCGAACATACACCCTCAAGACACATGTCGAAAACCTGGAAGCACTCATCGCAGAACTAGACCTGACAGACATCACCTTGGTGGGTCAGGACTGGGGAGGCCCCATTCTTGGAGCGTACACATTACGAAACCCGGACCGGGTCAAACGAATCTGCATGATGAACACCATGCTCGGTTACGGTCGCGCAGGACCTCCACCGCTCACGCCCTGGTTCCAATGGATTGGCCAGCACCATGAACAGGGCACATTGACGGGCATTCTTGGAGAACTGTCCTCCACTGTTCTGTCTGTGATGAAGATTATCGGATTCGAAAATTCATCAGCGATTAATGCCAACTGGATGGCTGCCTATACCGCACCCTTCCCGAATCGCAACGCGTGCATTGGGGCAATCGAATTCCCACTCGACGTACATCTGCAGCGCATTGGCGGTTTTGTGATGGACTGCCTGCGAAATGGTGACCTCGACACTCTAAAAGCCAAACCTGCCATGCTGGCGTTTGGCCTGCAGGACCATGCGATCGATCCGGACTATGCTATCAAAGACTTCTTAGCACTATTCCCCGACGCTCCGGTCACGACATTCCCAAACGCGGGACACTTCTGTCAGGAAGATATTCCTGAGTCACTAGTCGCGTTGATCCATCAGTTTATACAAACACACTGATTCAATAGATACTGCCGGCGCAGGTGTTCCGTAAAAGGAACACCTTAGTCTATTGCAACAATGGCTTCCTCGACCCCACCCAGGGAGTCTTTGCCGAAATAGATATCGCCTGCGACATAAAACGTGGGCGACCCGAAGGTACCCATCTCGACCGAGCGGTTGGTGTTCTCAATTAGCATCTGTTTCACCGCCGGGTCACCCATCCCCTGCATAATATCGTCAGCAGGCAGACCGGACGATGACAATGCTTCTCGAATGACATCAGGTTCATCCATCTTCTTCGGGTCTGCCCACATATGCTGATACACCGCATCCACATAGGCCTGAAAGATACCCGCTTTGGATGCGTAGCACGCACCTCTCATAATCTGGAGCGTATTGACTGGAAACCACGGATTCCGAGCATAGTTCGTGATGTTGTGCTTTTCGAGGAAACGCTCTGTTTCCCGCTGTGCATACTTTGGTTTGTTCAGGATACCAGCGAGGGATTCCGCTGGTGACTTGTTGTTAGTGGCCTTGAATACACCTCCGAGCAATACCGGAACGTACTCAAACGTCGCACCCGTTCTTTCCTCAATCCCTGTGATCACCAGATGGCTAAGATAGGCATTGGGACTACCAAAATCAAAATGAAACTCGACCGACATGGTTCCTCACTTGCAAATAGACACAGCTTCAGCGAGTTTACCGCAGTCAAGTCAAGCCAGTCAGTATGATCAACGCACAGGATTTGGAACTATGGAAATCGGAGTTTGCATCGCGTCTCACATTGGTGACATCGACTACGTTGTTGAAGCGGAGGCACTCGGCTACACCCACGCCTGGCTGGCCGACAGCCAGATGATCTGGTCGGATTGCTACGCCACGCTGGCGCTAGCCGCCAGCAGGACTTCCACTATCAACCTGGGCACCGGGGTGGCAATCACAGGCACTCGTCCGGCACCTGTCAACGCAGCGGGTATCTGTACCATCAATGCGCTTGCACCGGGGCGTACGTTCTTCGGGGTGGGCGCAGGTAACACGGCGATGCGGATCATGGGGCTACCCCCACACAGAATCCGTCAATACGATCGTTATCTAAGGGAAGTTAAACCCTTACTTCGAGGCGAGGAAACCAACATTCGTCATGGGGAACAAAATATTCCGATTCGTCACGTCATGCCCGACGAGGGCTTTGTCAATTTCGATGACCCGGTACCCATGTACGTCTCTGGCTTCGGCCCGCGAAGTCTTGCTATCGCAGGTAAACATGGCGATGGTGCCGTGCTTTCGCTGCCTCGCAGCGCAGCCGCTATGGAAAATGTGTGGCGCATGTTGGCCGCCAACCGATCGGAGCTGGATCGAAATAGCTTCTATACAACAGCACTGACGACCATGGTGGTTCTGCAGCCTGGCGAAGCCATCGACTCAGATCGTGTTAAGACAGAATGTGGCGCCTTCGCCATGGCGGCTGTGCACTATGCCTATGATCAGTTCCGTAATTTTGGACATCAACCGGGGAACACAATGGCGGGTATCTGGGACGAATATACAACGATGATGGCGGACTACGATCAGTCTCGACTCCATCAGCGTATTCATCAAGGGCACAATTGCTGGGTGTTACCTGAGGAAGAGAAGTTCCTGACGCCAGAAATTCTGCGTGGCACGTGCATGATCGGTACACGTGATGAGTTACTGGAGCGTCTGTTTGAACTGGACCAGGCGGGCCTGAATCAAGTGATGATCCTGCCGAACTTCGATCTCCGTTTTCAGGTGCTGAAGA
>CAJWYI010000148.1 GCA_913049815.1 uncultured Gammaproteobacteria bacterium | reverse complement strand
AGAAGCTAGCGGTTGTACCTTCTGGCTTTTCCCCATCAGCATTTCAAGAATGGCGACCTGGGGACCGTTGTGTAGCAGATCCTTGAAGAAGTCGTCTTTTCGATCGAGTCCCTTGGTGACGTTGCTGAACTGGTCAGTCCTTTTTCTGCCTTTGTTCATTTCTGCCAGAGCGCTTTCGGCTCGATTGCAGATCTCATCGACGGTGTCTTGGTCAAAGAAGTTGCGCATGATGACAAATCCGTCGCGGTCGAATTGCGCTTTGAGAGATTCGGCTGATTGCTGGTCCATGGGTCTTGTTGCTCTTGGTCCAGGTGGACCGGTGTGAGAGTCATTGAAGTATAGTGGAGATGGGTATTGTCACGAAATCATGCCCAAGTGCGATCACCCAAAACTCCGCATCGACGCAGTTGAGCCGAAGGCGTAAAGGAATACGGCACGGGCACTGCGGTGTTGCCGAGATCGCGGAATGTTAGAAGCCGTAGGTACTTTCTCACTGCGTTTGTCATGATGACGAGAAAATTTGGGTGATGGGGCCACTAAGGAATGGGGTCTAGAGCGCCTGCGGGGAGTAGACTCATTGCACTGAGGGGACTGGTAAGAAACATATGTGGGCTGTGCCGCGGAGTTCACTACTTTCACTCTTTTTACTTTGCATGATGGCCGGGATCGCTATCGCCGATAGCGACCACCCAACACGCCTGCTGTGGGGCGATACTCACGTTCACACCTACCTGTCGGGTGACGCCTACGGTATGGGGAATCGCTCAACACCAGATGACGCCTACCGCTTTGCACGTGGTGAGAAGGTGACCGCGACCGGTGGTGCTACAGGCCAGTTGAAACGCCCACTCGATTTCATCGTGATCACGGACCACGCGGAAAACCTGGGTGTGTTGCCCCTAGTGATGTCAGGTGATCAGCGGCTTTTGGATGGCGAGGGGGGCAAAAGCGCTGAAGCCATTCTCAACAATACGCCACCACTCTCGAAAGTCCTGACTGCACCAGATCTCAAGACTTTCAATGAACTCATGGCAGCCATCATGACAGGCAAGGCGGCCTGGAACAGCGTCCAGGCAGTCGCACCGGAGATTCGCAAAGAGGTGTGGGAACAGGTGATCGCCAACGCTGAACGGTACAATGAACCTGGCCAGTTCACGGCATTTATTGGTTATGAGTACAGTAGCAGCGGACCCATGCTGCATCGGAACGTGATTTTCCGCGATGGTCCTGAACTGGTTAGCCGTACGATCCCATTTCGACGTCAGGATAGTGCTGACCCTGAAAAACTCTGGCAATTCCTGGACGAGTACAGACAGCGCACTGGCGGCGATGTGATTTCGATTCCGCACAACAGCAATCTTTCGGCGGGAAACACGTTCCGAACACGGACCTTCAATGGTGCACCGCTGACGCCAGGCTACGCGCGTCTTCGGGCGGTTCTCGAACCGATTGCCGAGGTCACGCAGATAAAAGGGGATAGTGAGACACATCCACTCATCTCGCCGAAAGATGGATTCGCGGATTACGAAACGTGGTGGCAGCCGCCTAGAACATCGACTGAGGCTAAGAATGCGCCTGCGGCGAGAGCAAAGTCCGCGGAAACAGAGGAGTCTGCGCCCCAACAACTGAAAGAACAGACGGTGGCTGCCAAAGGTGCGAGCCAGAAAACACCTGGTAACATAATGGCTAGCGAGACGACGGTCGATCACTCGGGGGTAGCGGGACCCGCCAATACCTCCCTTGAAAATCTCGCGCTTCAGTCCCACGTGCGCGGAGGTCTTCGACTGGGTCTGTCACTTGAGCGTTCTCTGGGAATAAATCCATTCCAGGTGGGGATGATCGGCAGTACTGACACTCACACCGGATTTGCGTCAGCCGACGATGACAATTTCTGGGGAAAGATGGCTCCCCAGGAACCGAGCCCGTTTCGCCTGATGACCCTGTCGAATTATGATGCATCCGGCTATGCGGCCGTCTGGGTGGAAGACAATACTCGTGAGGCGATTTTTGCTGCTCTTCGTCGCCGTGAGGTCTATGCGACAACCGGACCTAGAATCCTCCTTCGATTCTTTGGCGGCTATGGGTTTACGAAGCGGGATGCGCGGCGGGGCGACCTTGTTGCAAGTGGCTACCGCAAAGGCGTGCCGATGGGTTCCGATCTTGCGCCGTCAGATCAGCCACCTCAATTCCTGATTCACGCGGCAAGAGATCCAGAGGGTGCTAAACTGGATCGGGTTCAATTGGTCAAGGGCTGGCTGGATAAGCAAGGTGTCACCCATGAGAAGGTCTATGAAGTCGCCTGGGCGGGTGGTCGTGAGCTCGATGATGACGGTCAGCTACCGGCTTTGCGATCAACAGTCGACGTTAAGACGGGGACCTACCGCAATTGGGTGGGCGCTTCCGCACTGACAACATTGTGGCAGGATCCGGATTTCAACCCGAGCCAACCGGCATTCTACTACGTCAGGGTGTTGCAGATTGCGACCCTGCGATGGACTGCCCTCGATGCTGTTCGTTACGATGTCGAATTGCCAGCAGGCATGAAGGCAGAGACCCAGGAGCGAGCCTATTCATCACCCATCTGGTATCCCGGCTTTTAGGCCCGACTGTTTCATGGGATCGACAAATTTCCCAGTGGACTCTCAGGACCTGATCTCTGAGTATGATCTGCCAGATGCAAAACCCCTTTTATTGGTGAAGCTTGGTGTAGCCGCTGATGTAGCCTCGCAAGTGACGTGGTGGTGAAAATTTCCAAGGCGATGAATGGCTCTCGCTAGTCCGTCTCGGAAGCGAAAGGGTGCTGGTAATGAACAAACAGGAAATGCCACATGATTGACCCCCAGTTAAGGCTACGACAGATCTGTCTGGTCGCTTACGACCTGGAATGGACGTCGGGTGTACTGTGTGCTGCGTTTGATGCGCCCGTCGTTTTTAGAGACCCCCGCATGGCTTCAGGTGGCAATCTCACGAACACTCATATTCGTCTAGGTGATTCGTTTCTGGAAACTGTCTGTCCCACCGACAAAGCCTGGGCCGATGGAACCACTCAGACGCGTCTGCTCGAACGCAATGGTGACTGCGGTTATATGGCCATTGTGCAGGTTCCTGATGTTGCGGTGGCGTCACGTGCCATGGCGGAACAGGGTGCTGGTACCGGTATCGTATCGGGTGACTGGAATGTTTGTCCGGGTGAACCGGGGCTGGGATTGGCCGGGGTTACCGCTGGCAAGTACCAGTTGGGTGAGGCGCTGCCAAAAGCTCAGGGTACAGTTTCAGGGGTTAATGTTCAGTACCATCCGAGGGACTTTGGGACATTGGCAGAGATTCAGGAAAACTGGCCTGGACAAGATCAGTTCCCCCAGAACAAGGGTACGTACTATCCGGCCGGGAATACCTGGCAACGCGATGTCGACGCGCGTCCCATCGGCGGTGTCACGTCTGGCTTTGCCGCGGTGGAAATCGCAACACGCGGACTTGATCCTGAGCAGTGTTGCAAAAACTGGTATGCGGGCCTCGGTGCAGGATGTGAGATAGATGGTGACGATCCAAGTAAGCTTCATCTGGCCGGCGGTCAGCACATGCGCTTCGTTGAGCCTGGTGATGGCGGCAGAGCCGGTGTCGTCGGTGTTGACCTATTTGCATTACCGGGAGCGCCCCGGAAATTTGCGACTGTTGAGATCTGCGGGGTCCGCTGGACGCTGGTTTGATGAGTTTGGATCAGAGTCATGACTCTGACCGCGATTTCCTGTGGGTCCTCACGTCCTGTCTTCGCTGTCTTGTGTGGTAGCGGTTAACAGATTCTCGATCAATCCCAGATACTTGCCAATTCGTGCAGCTCAAATTTTTCGATACGCTGATCGCCATACCAGTTCGTTAATTCAAACACGTGGATGTGTCCGTCAGGCAAGTAACAGAACGACGCTGATGTTTGCCCACCATTGATGAACACTTCCATCGACGTCTTGTCGATGATCATCTGTACAGCGATTTGGTCAGTGGTTGGCAGAGGGACGGTGCCCCCGTCACCCATGACCTTGTTGCCGGGTTTCGTGAACGTCAACTCACGTTTTTTCCAGTCGAACCGTGCCAGTTGGCCGCGGATGACGGCATGTAACGCCTCAGCATCTCCCGGTTGTACAACAAACGACACATCGAGCAACGGACACTTCGTATCCGGTCGAATCGAGCCACCTCGTTTCAATGTCTGATCAGGTTCGATGATGCTCCGTGTGCGGAGCGAGGTAAGTTCACGAACCGGATTTCGTGTAAGGGCAACATCTGAACCAGAGCCCGTCAGTGTCAGTTCTACCGGAATAGACAATTGTTGATTGAAGGGCATCTCGGGAAAGAGGCCACCGGCCATCCATGAAATCTGCAGCGTTCGACCGTCCGGTACATTGCTCCAGGTCTGCGCGGCATAGCCATGCGCGCCATATTCACAGACGGTGGCTTCTGTTTCTGGCACGAATGCTTCGCCATCAAACCGGCCGACGAGATAGCGCCCAAGGGCCCCCCAGAAGATCCAGCGCTCCTGACCCACCTCGTCAGTCATAGGAAAGAAATCGGGGCACTCTGATACGCCCTCAAGCGTGATGTCCTGAAAGCGGGTCCACTGACGTGCGTTATTGGACCTTAGCAAACAATAACGATTGTCCGCCAGATACAACGCCATGATCCAGCACGATGTGGGTTTATGCCATATGATCTTGGGGTCTCGGTTGCCACCTTCGAAATGACCCACCACAGGGTTGCCATCATATTTGATCCAGCTGACACCTTCGTCAGTGCTGTATGCAAGACATTGCGTGAACGGCTGTTTCGGTTCGGCGTAGTCGCCCGCGGCGGTATAGAACAGCAGCAGTGAGTCATCACCAAATCCAGCTGTGTTGTCGTGATCGACCACGCCTGAGCCGGAGAACATCGTCCCGGTATTGTCCGGAAGTAAGGCGTGATCACCTTGTCGCCAGTGAAGGAGATCATCGCTGACAGCATGTCCCCAGGTCATGTCGCCCCAGATAGTGGCGTTGGGGTTCAGCTGAAAGAACAGATGCCATTGACCGTCGGCATACAACAGGCCGTTGGGATCGTTGATCCAGCCTTCCCGCGCGGAGAAGTGAAACTGGGGACGATGCAGTTCCTGGTAGAGTTCCATCATTTATTACACCGTTGTTCAAGCTGTCGCGCGCTTTCCCTCGACCGGAAAAGTTGCGCCCGATGCTGTGCATTCTCCGATCATACGATCGCCTTCGACCTTGCCATCAAAACTGAGTTCTATAGACCAGCCGCCCTTATCAAGATCAAACGTGAACGTCAGCTTTTGTCCGTCGACCGTGACGTTGCGGAGGGGCGTGACGCCGGAACCATCGTTGAATTTGCCGGTGTGGTTGGAGGCGAACTCGAGCTTCCACTCGCTATCACCCAGGTGCAGTAGCCATCGACCTGCCACCGGACTGTCTTCAACATCCGCTGGTGTTGGTTCAGGCTCTGGTTCGACTTCCAGTTGTCTTGCGACTTTGAGCGTGCGTTCTGCAAGCTCCGAAATGACGTTGTCATTGCAGTCGCGTACGGATGAAAGCAAACGATCGTTTAATACACCAACCCATTTTTTTGGAAGATGTTTTGCGCCGAACTTGAGACCGAGAATCGATCCCACGGTAGCCCCGTTGCAGTCAGTATCCCAGCCACCACGCACCGCGGTGACAATACCGGCTTCATAATCTTGATTCCCAAACCACAAACCCAACACCACGATCGCTGCATTGTTGATGGTATGGACACCGGAGTAGTGGCCATATTTTTCTGCAATCTGATCCCACACCACTTCCCAGTCGTCGGTGCTCCCACACCATTCAAGGGTATCCTTGACGGCTTCAGACAGACGACATTTAGCAGGGATTTCGCTGAGTCCGATGGCAATGATCTCTTCAATATCATCACTGACAAACGCGGCGGCCAGCATGGCAGCGACGAACATCTCACCGTAGATGCCATTCTTGACATGCGAGATGCTGGCATCCTGGAACGCCAGTTCGGCAGCTTTTTCGGGCCAGCCGGGTGTGACATAGCCAAAAATGTCAGCGCGAATCTGGGCACCAATCCATTCGCGGTGCGGGTTTCGGTGAGAGGCGGACTCGGGTGGCCAGTACCCCTGGACAAAGTTCGAATAGGCATTTCGCTCAGCGGTATACAGCAGAAAGAAGGGCATACGTGACAACCAGGTATTGGCCATTGTACGTGCGCTCAGGTCGTGTCCTTTATTTTCCAGCGCCAGTAAGCCGAGGATCGGGTAGTCCATATCGTCATCACGATCCATGAATTCAATGTTGCCTCGTGTGCAGGTTCGCATGACATTGGACATCTGACCGTCAGCGAAGGGCAGGTAGTCGTCGAGTGGCAATGCCTGCGATTTTTCAAGGAGATCATCGATGCGAGCCCGTGGCCAGCCCTCTACCGGTTTGCCCAATGCACAACCAGCGGCTCGACCAAGCCATCCACCAAAAATCCGATCCATCAGTGCTTCATCGGAGAAGTTTGCATCCATCCGTCTGGGGCCATCCGGGCGCAGCGCTTTGATCTCCTCTAACGTTGAGGGTTCGACATAGGGAAAGTCTCCCTCGACGTCGAGTGCCACCAACGTGTCGTAGAGCCGGATGATGTTGTCGTCTGCATCGTCAGCAAGTGCCTGATCAATCTGTGGTTCAAGTGCGTCGACATCACAGCCTTCTTCACGGCGTTGAGTGAGTTCCTGTTTGATGTATTGTCGTTCCGGACCGCGCATTCTCTGATCCCTCATTAAGCAGGCTGATGAAGCGACAGTATAGCGCTGGTGGTTTGATTAGGGAGCCGATGACCACCCAAATCAACAGAACTGCGAAAGTCCTTTTGGAGTAAGGCCAAATTCAACTAGCAGGCTAACGACATTTTAATAAAAACGCGCGCAGAGGCGCGTGCATAGTGGAGCTTGTCCGACTCAAACGGGTGTAAGCCTGTAGATAGTGCCTCCAACAGCGCCAACTAAAAGCGCCAACAGAGAAAAAA
>CAJWYI010000147.1 GCA_913049815.1 uncultured Gammaproteobacteria bacterium | reverse complement strand
CATCAAGCATCGATCCTACAAGGGAGAGATCCTCGACATTCTGCCACACTGACATTCGCCCACCTGAGGAAACGGGTATGATGTGCAATATCGACGAATAAGGACCCATCATGAGCAACCAGCGACCGGTACCCGTAACATCCTTCGATCAGATGCGGTCCGATCTGGACGAGTGGGGCTACTGCCTCATGGCTGATGCCCTGTCCCCTAGACAGGTCAAGACCATCAAAGCCCGTTTGCTGGATCAGGCAGACGCCGAACGAAGTACCGGTGTGGCTTTACGCGATGGTGGCCCCATGCCCTGGCAGAAAGATCTACCCCAACGTGCCCCGAATCAGCGCGTAATGAACCTATTGGACAAAGGAGAGGAATTCTGGCAATTGCTGCTCCACCCCATTGTGGATGAGATCATCTGCCATCTCCTGGGTAAGAACGTGATCTCGTCCAGCGTCACCGCCAATATTACCCACCCTGGTAGTCAGCCCATGCCGCTACATTCTGATCAGGGTTATGTCGACATTCCCATCACCGATGCAGTCGTGTGCAACACCATGTGGATGCTCAGTGACTACACCGCTGAAAACGGTGGTACATATCTCATCCCCAAAAGCCACCTGCGCAATCAGGTGCCGGACAAGCCATTTGATTTCAGTGAGTGCATCTCGCTGGAAGGTCCTACCGGTACGGCCTGTGTCTTCGATGGTCGCGTCTGGCATGGAACCGGACCCAACACGTCAAAAGATGATTCACGGGTTGGTCTGCTCAACTATTGGTGCCGACCCTGGTTACGTCAGCAGGAAAACATGGCGGTGTCGCTCTCCGATGAGACGATCGCCACAATGCCGGAAGCGCTCCTGAAACGTACGGGGTTTCTGGTGCATGGAACTCTGGGCAACATTGATCCAAACCCTTCAGTCGCAAGACCAGAAGGTTTGATCGACCGGGCCCAGGAGCGTATCGGTCGACGTTCCACCGCGGAGGCCTGAGGCCCATTGGATATCTGGGTCGATGCGGATGCCTGTCCGGTCGTTATCAAGGAGATCCTGTTTCGCGCCGCTGAACGCACCGGCATCACACTTACACTGGTCGCTAACCATGGTATGCGAATTCCACCGGTACCCAATATACGCTTCCTGCAAGTCGAATCCGGTTTTGATGTTGCTGACAACGAGATCGTCCGTCGATCTGAACCCGGTGACCTGGTGATTACTGGCGACATCCCAATGGCCGCCGAAGTTATTGAGAAAGGAGGTCTCGCACTCAGCCCCCGAGGTGAAGCCTTCACCAAGGAGAATATCCGCGGACGACTGAATGTTCGGGACTTCATGGATACCATGAGAGCCAGCGGTATCGAGATGAGCAAGACACCCCCGTTATCCAAAACCGATAGGCAGACCTTTGCCAACGGTCTTGACCGGATTCTTGCACGTCACCAGCCCAAAGCCTGATCGCAGTAACAACTACAATCATCGAGTCACAATAGTCGAACCACCACGTTTGTTGGTGTATGTTGCGAATCTCCAAGGACCACAAAGAACACAGCATGGCTCATGACCTAGTGATTCGAAACGGTTTGATTGTCGATGGACAGCAAACTGCCGCCTACGATGCGGACCTCGCAATCGATGGCGACACCATCACCGCCATTGGCCGAGTCGAGGGGAAAGGAACCCGCGAGATCGCTGCGGACGGCGCAACCGTCACGCCAGGTTTCGTCGACCTTCATACCCACCTGGATGCGCAGATTGGCTGGGATCAATCGATGACATCTGCGTGTTGGCATGGTGTGACCACAGCTCTGATCGGAAACTGCGGTGTGACATTCGCACCCGTCCATGACAAAGACAAAGAAGTGCTCGCATCGATGATGGAGTCAGTAGAAGACATTCCACGCCATGCCATCCTGTCCGGACTTCCCTGGAACTGGAACACCTATGGCGAATACCTGGACGCCATTGAACAGCTGAACCCGGCGATCAATGTGGCTGGCATGGTCGGGCACTCGGCAGCGCGCTACTACGTGATGGGCGAACGCTCCATCGAGGAACAACCCACCGATGAGGAGATCGCGCAAATCGCGGAGGTGGTGGGTCAATCCGTGAAAGACGGCGCCATTGGTTTTTCAACGAACCGCTTGTTTGCCCACCGTATGCCAGACGGTCGTTGTATTCCTGGAACCTACGCGACCCACGAAGAAGTCGTTGCCATATCGAAGGCAGTCGGCGCACACGGGGGGATGCTCCAGTCTGTCATTGAGGGCGGGGAACGGGTCCACGACGAACTGGCACTTATGAAGAAACAGCTTGAAGCTGCACAGACTCGCCTGCTGTTCAGTGCACCTTGGACGCCCGGCGAAAACGGCGAATCTGTCTACCAGAAAGCCGTGGAACAGATGCAGTCAGCGGGGCTCAATATCAATGGCACCACTCAACCGCGAGCTGCTGGATTCCTGTCGGGTCTGCAGACGAATGTCTTGATCGCAATGCGGATCGAAGTGCCGGGTTGGCGTGAACTCCGTTCTACAGATCCGGAAAAGCGGCTTGATCGCATTCAGGACAGCGCCTTCCGGGCGCAACTAGTAGAAGAAGCCAAAACCATGGAGTCACCTCCGGGTATCGGGCACACGATGGCCTCTCCACGTTTCATGTTACCAATGGATAAGACCTTCTGGATGGGAATCGGCGAACGTCCCCACTACACGGGTAGTCAAGATGAATCACTGGCGGCCATGGCCAATGCTGCGGGCGAGCACCCTGCAGAGACCTGGTTGCGCCTGATGCTGGAGTCAGAGGGTAAAGGACTGTTCCATATTCGATTTGTAAATGAGGATCTTGCGCCGCTCCCAGGCTTCATGAGGAAGGACTGGATCGTACCGGGGGTCGGAGACGCTGGTGCGCATGTGGGTGTCATCTCCGACGTGGGATGGACAAGTTTCCTTCTGTCGTACTGGCATCGTGATGTCGGCGAGTTTTCGATCGAGGAAGCCGTACATCTGTTGACACAAAAGCAAGCAAAGGTCCTCGGCCTAGAAGACCGCGGCGTTCTCGCCGAAGGCATGAAAGCTGACATCAATGTACTTGACGTTGACCGCGTCGAAGAACGCCAACCTGTGCGCGTAACAGATTTTCCGGGTGGAGCACCTCGACTGATTCAACGAGGAGTGGGTTATCGAAACACACTCGTTAACGGCCAGGTCATTCTGGAAGATGATGAGTTGACGGGGAACATGGGCGGGCGTGTGCTTCGTAATCCAGCGGTCTGAGATCCTTATCGAGGGAGATTGTCATCATGGGAGCGCGTAGCGACAGAAAGGACCTGCCACTCTAAGCCCGTCGGTTTGAAATATTGGCACCGTGCAACCGGCAACTCATAGACCCTCAAGCTTCGCTCAGGGTGACAGAGCGTCGGTGATACTCAGGTAGGCGCCGGACCAGGGAATTGCTCCCGCAACACACGTTTCAGGACCTTTCCATTTGCATTCCGAGGAATGATATCAATGAATGCCGCACCTTTTGGCAGCTTAAATCTGGCCAGTTTGCCATCACAGTGCTGCAGAATGTCAGTTTCTAAAAGTGCATCGCTCTTTCGCACGACAATCGCAAAAGGTGACTCTCCCCAGCGCTCACTGGGTTGGCCAATCACCGCTACTTCCGCAACATCCGGATGACCGAGAATCACGTTTTCAATCTCAGCAGGATACACATTCTCGCCACCCGAAATGATCATATCCTTGATACGATCCTGAATGTAAACAAACCCTTCTTCATCCATCACGGCAACATCACCGGTTCTGAGCCAACCATCCTGCGTAATCGTCTCAGCGGTTGCATCCGGACGATTCCAGTAACCTTTCATGATATGTTTTCCGGCGAGCCACACCTCGCCTTGCTCGTTAGGAAGGCAGTCGTTTCCTTCCTCATCAACAATCCGCACATCAGTATGGAAGAAGCCGCGTCCGGTCGATCCAATTTTATTCAGCGCATTATCAGCATCAATGAGACAACCCGGGCCACAGGACTCCGTAAGTCCATACACCTGATGAACCTCGATACCAATATCCGCATACGCCTTGATCAGGTTCACAGGCAACGGCGAAGCACCACTGTAGATGTAGCGTAACGCGCTATGGTCATAGTCCTGCGCATTGGGCACCTGAACCATAAAATTCAGCATCGCGGGAACAAGCAGCGACGTATTGATCCGTTCCTCTTCAATTAATTGCCAGGCTAACTGAGGATCGAACTCGCGCATGATCACACTGGTGTGCCCTAGGTAGATATTCATGGTTACAGGGAGCAAAGCCCCCACATGAAAGAGCGGCAACGCGTTCAGATTACGATCGTCATTGCGCCGGTCATTGGCAGACGCACTGAAGGAAAACAGCGCCCACAGAGTGGTCTCGTGCGTGTGCATGACACCCTTTGGCAAACCCGTCGTGCCTGACGTGTACATGATATAAAGCATGTCATCATCCGTCGCACGAATCGGAGGCAATTCCTTCGAACCGGCATCCCGAAAATCATCATAGTCATCAGCAAACGGCGACTCACCGCCAACCTGTAGCCAGCGTTTGATGTCGGTTTTGTCTTCACGTCCCTGAAGGTCATTGGCCAATTCAAAGAACTCTTCTCCATAGATGCAAAGGGTCGACCCACTGTCTTTCAGGATAAACTCCAGCTCATCAGCCACCAGGCGCCAGTTGAGAGGCACAACGACCGCACCGACTTTAGCAAGCGCAAGGTAGGACTCTAGGAACTCAATACTATTCATCATGAGCAGCGCAACACGATCACCTTTCTCTACGCCCGCATCAACCAGACTGTGACCCAACTGATTAGTTCGCGTCTCCAGTTCACCAAAGGTCCACCGATTGCGTGTCGCACTGTCGACATACGCTTCGCGATCCCGATTCAGTTCCGCTCTTCGAGTCAGTAGGAGTCCGATATTGTTTTCCATAGAGTGCATCTAAGCAGTGGATGAAAATGCACCATACTGCACGTTCCCCGTCGTGGAAACCTATGCGTCGACTTCTAGACTATCGCCAATGCTAGGGCCTTGGGGTTTGAGCCCCAAAAGAAATCGGACGATATCGAAAAGGTGATGAGGTCATTGGTGAACCGATAGCACCACGATCACTGTGTCGCGCATAACAAGGTTGTATTTCCGGGTGATGGCGAGGTAAGACGGCGTCATTTGGAATCCCAGCGGAACGATCACAGTCTTAATCAAGGCGGCCTACATACGCCCAACGCCGAACGATAGCTTCTTTGGCGAATGTGCGCGTCCTTCTAAACACGTTGCAAGCGCAAAACCAATTGCCTGTCGAGAATCCCTGGGATCAATGACCGCATGCGACAAATTTCGGCCAGCAGAGTAAAACGCACTCTCCTGGGCAGAGAAATGCGAGATGATTCGCGCTTCCTGCGCGGCGAGCGCTTCACGATTTGGTACCTCCCCACGTCGTTCAGCTGCGACCTCGGCCACCTGCGTCATCGTGCGTGCAGCCTGTTCGCCCCCCATCACGTGAGACGATGCATTGGGCCAGGCAAACAGAAAATCCGGTTCATACGAGAAACCACACATGCCGTAATTACCAGCCCCGTAGCTAGCGCCACAATAGAGGGTAATCTTGGGTACCTGGACGTTTGAGACTGCCTGGATCATCTTCGCGCCCGCCTTGATCATTCCAGCTTGTTCGTATTCCACACCCACCATATAACCGGTGATATTACTCAGAAAAACAAGTGGCAGATCTGCCTGATCACAGAGTTGCATAAACTGTGCGGCCTTGTTGGCACCTTGCGGATCTATAGGCCCGTTGTTAGCCAGTAACCCACATCGAATCCCCGTGATGCTGACATGGGCGCAGATCATCGTGGCACCATAATCAGGTTTAAAATCATCAATAACGGCACCATCCACCAGTCGTGCGATCAGTTCATGACTGTCGTAGCCAACCCTGTAATCGACTGGCACGAGACCGACGATATCCTCCAGGTCATAGAGGGGCTCTTCATAGGATGGGGGTGCCCGCCAGCGACCATCCCGGTTCCAATCTAGGTTCGAGACCACGCGACGCGCCAGGGCGATACCGTCAGCGTCATCCTCAGCTAAGTACTCAACCAGACCTGTCGTAGTTGCATGCATCTCACTGCCACCCAGCTCACGATCATCTGCGACTTCACCCGTCGCTGCTTTTACTAAGGCAGCTGCACCGAGCGCAGCGAGGCCATTTTTTTTGACCCCAATCACGTAATCTGACATCCCCGGCATGTAGGCCCCTCCTGCTGTAGAAGGTCCGTGTAACACGGTAACTACAGGTAGACCGCTCGCGGAAAACCACGCGAGGTTACGGAACATCGCACCAGCACCAATCCAGTTCTCCACGCTAAAGTCCATCAGGTTGGCACCTGCACTTTCTACCAGGTGTACAAGCGGCAAATTCTGACGAAGCGCAATCTTTTGAATACTGAGAGCAGTATCGACCGTGTTTTTGGTATACGACCCGGCACGAATGCCCGAATCATCCACCCAGATCATGACACGGACACCGCTGACAAAGCCCACACCGACAATCATGCTTGCGCCAGGTACGCTGGTGTCGGGATCGGGATCTTCGTACAGATAATTGGACAGCGAATGCAACCGAAGGAACGGCATGTCCTGATCAAGCAATTTGGTCACCCGATCGTATGGGGGAACCTGATTGCGCTGCTCAAACACTGATCGACGCCGGTTGGACGCATCGACTGCACGCTGCTCCAGTGTAGCCATTTCTTCAATCAGCGCCATCATCTCATGCCTGTTGGCAGCAAACTCCTCACTGTGGATATCCAGTCGGGATTGAAAAACGGGCATGCGTTTTCCTGAAAAGATGTTGACCGCACTATGACCGGATTGACGCGCAGCCTCAAGAAGCCCGTGCTCCTGGTAAACGGGTTGCTCTGCCGAGGTCAGAGCGCGCCACTTAAAAGTTCGCTGATTTCTTAAGGCGAGACATCACGAAATTGTGCAATTCAGGTCGCGAGGTAACCCCCATCCACCTTGACCGTGGAACCAGTGATATAACCAGCGTCATCGGACAATAGAAACGCAATCGTCGCGCCATATTCTTCCCGTATCAGACCTGCACGACGAAT
>CAJWYI010000146.1 GCA_913049815.1 uncultured Gammaproteobacteria bacterium | reverse complement strand
CCTGATTCCGGCGCTATTGCTGATGCGCGAGCAGCGAGCAAGGTCCTCGGTTCATGAATCCAATGCATCAGAATCACCAGTGCGATGATCTGGACGACCAGACATACGATAAAGGTCACTTCGTAACCCAGCACCACGCTGATCTCGCCGTCGAGAAATGGTCTGATAGCCGCTGCGGTCTGGAATGCCTCCCCGGACCACGTTGGTTGCGGTGCCTCGCACCATCCAGATCGTGGTCAGTGCGGCGCGTGTAGCGCCGGACATTTGATTTTTTTTCATATAAAAAAATAGGTCCGATCTTTACCTAGTCATTAGACCAATATGACAGTTGTCTTTTCGATGTATAAATTCAATCTCGACATCGTGTTGAACGCACGGCAGCTCCTCACAGGTGAGCAGAGGTGCGAAAGTGTCAGTGCGTTAATGAAGTGGGTGCCGCTTGCCGCCAGGAAATCTAGTGTCGGGGTTTGTGCGTCTGGGTTATCATCGCGACAGCCCAGCCAGTCACCACGACGCTAGTCCGAAAACAGAAACAGGATGCTGGGCTGAGTCGTCATGAGATTTCGCGGTTGGCTGTATCGATGTCGGCCAGGATGTTCGGGGGCGAACAGGGAAGGCGAGTGATACGGACACCAATGGCATTGCTGACGGCACCCGTCACGGCAGCGAGTGGTGGAATGATTGGTGCCTCCCCCACGCCGCGGACACCATACGGATGCTGATCATTGGGAATTTCTACGACGATGGTATCGATCATCGGCAGGTCCGACGTGAGCGGCATGCGATAGTCGAGGAACGCTGGGTTTTCGAGTGCACCGTGTTCGTTGTACACGTACTCCTCGTTCAACGCCCAACCGATCCCCTGAACCGCGCCCCCCTGCATCTGACCTTCGACCGCATCAAGGTGAATGGCCTGTCCGGCATCCTGGACCGTCGTGTAGCGCAGCAGTGAGACTTTGCCGGTTTCCTGATCCACATCGACGTCACAGATGTGCACGGAAAAACTGGGTGCGATACCCGGTGTCACCTGGCTTGCCTGGCTCCCTGTGATGGGGCCACCGGTGCGTTGCGAGTCTCTGCAAATTTGCTCAAATGTAATGAACTCGCCGGTTACATCGTTGCGGGCTTCACCGTCCTGCCAGGTCACCTGATGAGGTGCGACGTTCCAACCGCTCGCGGCGCGCAGTTTCATTTCTGTAATGGCTTCCCGTGTAGCAGCCACGACGGCCTTTCCTGTGGCGTTGAGGGTACGGCTACCGGCACTGTTGTCCGCGTAACCCACAGCATCAGTGTCAGATACGACTGAGGCAATCTTTTCAACCGAAATGCCCAGTTCCTCAGCCGACAACATGGCGAGTGCAATCCGCGTACCGGACAGATCGATTGAACCGGTGGATAGTGCGACGGTGCCATCAGAATTCATATAGATGTTGGCGCTGGAGGTACCGCCGCCGTTGTGCCAGAAGCCGACGGCCACCGCGCGCCCCTGGTGCTTCTTCAGTTTCGACCGGTAGTGGGCAGAATCACGCGCTGCCTCCAGGCATTCAACCAGGCCGATGCGTGCAAAGGAGTCATTGGCGAACGGTGATCCTTCTTTGACGGCGTTTCTAAGTCGGATATTGAGCGGATCGAGATCCAGGCGTTTTGCCAGCTCGTCAATGGCGTTTTCAGCGGCGAGTGCCGCCTGGGGTGCGCCGGGACCGCGATAGGCTCGGACGCGTGGCTTGTTGACAAACACCGCATACCCCTCGAAGGACACGTTGGGGATCTCATAGGAGGTAAAGATGGATCGAAGACCACCTCCCAGTGGTGTACCGATGATGCCGCTCTCATAAGCGAGCCACCCGGAAGCGGCCGTGAGGGTACCGTCTTTCTTTGCGCCGACTTTTACTTTGACCTTGGCGGCTGCACCCGGACCTCCTGCGCGAAACACGTCTTCACGCGTCATACGCATCTGCACAGGGCGACCGGCTTTCTTCGATAGCATCATAGCGATCGCTTCCTGGTACGCGGCTGTCTTGCCGCCAAACGCGCCACCAACCTCTGCGGGGATGACGCGAAGCGCGGACTGTTCCATCTGCATCATCGTAGTGACGCTGTTGCGCAGAGGGAAGTGACCCTGGGTCGTGCTCCACAAGGTCGACTGTCCGATTTGGTTGTAGTCCGCGAGACATACCGGTGGTTCGATGTAGCCCTGGTGAACGGTGGGAGTGTTGAATTCGAGTTCAACGATTTCGTCCGCCTCCGCGAATCCCTTGTTGATATCACCCTGATAGCGTTGATCCTGAAGCATGATGTTAGACGGTTTACCATTAACCTGGATATGGTCGTATACAGTGGGCGCATCGCCAGTCATTGCGTCATCAATGGTCATGATGGGCGGAAGCTTTTCGTAGTTGATCTTGATCAACTTCGCCGCCTTTTGCGCAATCGCCCGCGAGGTCGCAGCAACCGCCGCATAGGCCTGACCGTGGTAAAGGATCTTCTCGATGGCCATGTTGTCGCGGGCTAGAAGACCGGGCCCGCTCGGTGCAAGATGGTTGAAGTCCTGCCCTGTCACGATGGCACGGACGCCAGCGAGTTTTTCGGCCGCTCGAGTGTCGATGCTGTTGATTCGGGCATGCGCAACGTCGCTGCGAACTACTGCCCCGTGCAACATGTTTGGCAGCGTGTAGTCAGCGGCGTAGCGCGCTTTCCCGGTCACCTTGTCGATGAGATCAGGTCGCAGAGGACGTTCACCGATGATCTTGTATTGACTGCTCACGACGTATGCGCTCCGTGAAAGTGAATGTAAGGTACTGGAGAGGGCTAACTGGGAAAGCCTACGCATATTAGCGTGTTTCGGGACGCTTTGTGTTGGATGTGCGGGTGGGTCGTACCAGCTTTCATTAATCCACACGAAAGTGACAGTCCTAGCCGAGACTTCATCTCCAAAGTCTTCTAATGTATTGTCGATGTTTTGAAATTCCAGACTCCTCGAGGTAACCCAATGAGCAAAACTCGACGTTTCAAGCCCGCTTTTGTGCGAATGTCTGCCGCGCTCTCGATCGGCTTTTTCAGCCTGCTGACTTCAACATGTGCGAGTGCCGAACAGGCGCCGGACTACGCGGCTGTTCAACAAAGACTGGATGCCGCAGTGATTGCAGGTGACATAACTCAGGAACAGGCTCAGGAAAGATGGGACGCGTTTCTCCGTAGGGTGGGGATGGTTCAGGAGCATGAGTCATCTCGGCATCCAAAGCAGGAACATGCTCCCGAACACAGGGGCGATCGCTATGCGAGAGCGGAAAGGCGGATCAAGGCCGCTGTTGCGGCCGGTGATATGACGGAAGATCAAGCCACCAAACGACTTAACCGCATGAAGGAAGACCTGGCGGCGCAGCATCAGAGTAAAAGCGTGGCTCTTTCCCGTCTGCAGTCGATCCGCGAAGCAATGGCCGTGGGTGATATCAGCCAGGAAGACGGCGAAGCTGCGATTCGTCGCGTCCGGGAGCGGCTGGCTAGGAGCAATGGCCATACTCAGATGAAGGGTAATGATAGCGTCTATCGAGACCGGCTCGCCTCGATTCGCGATGCTGTTGCGGATGGTGAGATAACCACAGAGGAAGGGGACGTGCGTGTCAAAGCACTTCATCAGCGGATGGAGGCTGCTAAACGGGTTGATACAGAGCATCGTGAAGCGCGGAGAGCGATCCGCGAAGGGATTGCTTCTGGTGAGATGACCCGGGAAGAAGGGTTCGCCGCACTGCAAGAGATGCGTTAAGAAGGGTCGGAATAGACCTGTTAATCTGGACCCACACGAAAAACGGGTTAGCACAGTTCAGGTTCGTTCAAGCACCGCCTTCAGTGCTGTCATCCGTCGTTGATCATGCGTTGTGGAACATCAAAAGAAAGCAGGCAGGATTACCTATGTATGATTTCCTTGGTGGTAAACGTCGCAAGGCCGCCCATGTCTACGTCCATGCTGACGGTAGGACAAAGTAACAGGTGATCGAGCGGGTCCAGGGCTTTTTTGAAAGGGCTGTTGTTATATCCGCGTCCAGATTGGAAGACACGGTGATCGCACTCCCCATATGTGGTAGGTTGACCCATTCTCCCTAGACGCTCTGCATCTGTTCAGACACGCAGACTAGTCTAGACCAGCAACGATGTGAGCATCGTGCACAATAGAGCGATGTGACGTAAGGAAGCGTCACGGTTGGCATCGGCGATGTGTCGGGAAAGAATACTCATAGAACTGATGCGTGTCTTACTGGAGTCCAGGTGCCTCATCACAAGTTCAAGTGGTTGAATCCATGAAGCGCGCACTGGCGATAAAGATCAAGCCACTTGCACATATCCTTACAGGAAGGTCGTGCAGGTTCGCTTCCTGAATCGCTATGTCCTAGGATGAACGGGTCATCCATTGACTCACTCGTTATGCCAAAACTGACGTCAGTACTGGTTTTATTCGCGCTCACAATGCTGAATGCGTGCGGAAAGCCTGTTGAAACTCCCGTTGACCGAGCGGTTCAAGAACTTCCGCGGTTGCAACACCAGGGCGATCTTGATGTGATTCGTGAACACGGCGTGCTGCGGCTGCTGCTGGAACGCCAGACCGATAGTTATCTGCCCCGATTCGGCGACGCGCTGTTTTCGGAAAGACAACTGGCCCAGCGATTTGGCGAGCGCCTGGGACTAAAGGTTGAGGTCGTCTATGTTGATCGCTTCACGGACCTGCTACCGGCATTGATTGCTGGGCGAGGCGACCTGGTCGCTGCCAATCTTAGTGTGACTCCGGAACGTCAGTCGAAAGTTGAGTTTACCGACCCCATCGGAAGTAGCCAGGACATACTCGTTTTTGCCGCAGTTACTCAACCGCCAACCGACAATGCCGCGCTTGTTGGCAGTGTTGCCGCCAGAGAAGGTACAACGTTGCTGCAAACCGCCTACCAGCTGGCGGAACAGCATCAGGCGCTCCAGGTTGTCTCCGTCAGTCCGAACGTTGCCAATGAGGCTCTGTTTGACCAATTGGTGGATGGTGAGGTGGATCTCCTAGTACAGGATAGCAACGTGCTGGCAACGGCACTCGCCTACCGTAGTGACATCAGGGCGGGTTCGGTCGTTGGTGAACCTCTGCCCCTGGCTTGGGCGGTTCGACCGGATGCAAAGCTGCTGTTGGCTGCCCTCAACGACTATCTCCGCGAATATCGCCTGTTGGGTGAAGCTCATCTACGGTATGTTGCAGACGTTGATGAAATTCGGGACCGAGGTCGCTTGCGCATGATAACGCGCAATAATGCGGCGACGTATTTTCTGTGGCGCGGGCAATTGCTCGGTTTTGAGTATGAACTTGCCGAACGTTTTGCTGACGAGTTGGGGGTCACTCTGGATGTCATTGTTGCGCCGTCGCATGAACAGCTGTTGCCGATGTTGGAGGCTGGCGAAGGAGATTTTGTCGCGGCATACCTCGTGCCGACTGAGGACAGGAAGACACAGGCTGCGTTCTCACGGCCTTACCATTTTGCTTCAGAGGTTGTCGTCGGCCGCAAGGCAGAAACTCCCATGACATCGGTCGACGATTTGAACGGTCGGACCATTGTCGTTCGTCGCTCCAGTGCGTACTGGGAGACGTTGAGGGCATTGCAAGATCGCAGCGATCTCGAATTCAAGGTTGTCCTAGCGCCCTCTGATATGGAAACACAGGAACTCATTCAGGCTGTGGCGGAAGGCCGTTATGACCTGACTGTGGCTGACTCACACATTTTGAATATCGAAATGACCTGGCGGGACGATATCACCGGGTTGATCAATCTCACGGATAAGCACCCACATGCCTGGGCTGTGCATCCGGAAAGCACCGAACTGCTTGAAGTCATGAATGGCTATCTGACCCGTGCCTACAGGGGACTCCACTACAACCTGAGTTATGCGAAATACTTTCAGGATGCTCACTTCAAACCAGAGGAAGACACTGAGCTGTTTTCGCCTGGTCGGATCAGTCCCTACGACGCGTTGGTACGTAAGTACGCTGAAGAACACGGTTTCGACTGGAGACTGATCGTGGCGCAGATGTATCAAGAGAGCCGTTTTGATCCAAATGCACAGTCCTGGATGGGTGCAGTGGGGCTGATGCAGGTGCTACCGCGCACCGCGAAGCAGTATGGTTTTACAGATCTGGCTGATCCGGAAGCGAGTGTCGAGGTGGGCCTTATCCATATGAACTGGGTACGCGACCGGTTTCCGAATCATCTGGCTGCGGATGATCGCATCTGGTTTGTCTTGGCAGCGTACAACGCGGGTCATGGTCACGTACAAGACGCCAGACGCCTCGCGAAACGACTGGGCCTTGATCCTGACCAGTGGTTCGACAACGTAGAACGGGCGATGCTGAAGCTTTCTGAACCCGAGTATGCTCGTCAGGCACGACATGGCTACGTGCGCGGTCACGAACCGGTGAAGTATGTGCGCAGTATTCGACAACGATATCTCGCGTACGCCAATTTGCTCGCCAATTAGATCGTTCTTCAACTGATAGAGCACATCATGACCGACGATGGCCCCATCATCCTCTACGGCGCACCCCAGTCACTGTATGCTGGAAGGGCCCGCTCATACATGATCAAAGCCGGCATCGATTATCGAGAGCGACCGGCCCTGAGCGAAGAGTATGTGGCTCATAAGATTTACCGAAAGGCTGGAGAACGCGTCAGCCTGCCGACCATTATGTTTCCGGATGGCAGGGTCATCCGGGATGGTGTCGCTATCGTCGATCACTTCGAGTGCGAACGTGGATATCCATCAACACCGCGAACACCCAAACAGAATACGGTGAGCCTGTTGCTGGACGCCATCGGTGCTGAAGGCCTGCTGCGACCCGCGATGCACTATCGTTTTGGATTCATGGAACAACGTGAGCACGCGATCTATCACTTCCAATACACTTTTCCTGAGAGGGAGACAGCCGTTCAGCAGATTGAACGCACAGCGACCCAGGTCACACCATTATGGGGCGTTCAACCGGAATACACTGACGTGATCGAGTCGCTCTACGAAGGATTGCTGGTCAAGATGGAGGCGCACTTCGCTGAACATCCCTACTTTCTTGGCGGCAAACCTTGTGTCGGAGACTTTGGCATGATCGCGCCATTGTTCGGACACCTTGGTCGCGATCCGGTACCGCTATCGCTTATGGTCAGACTGGCCATTCACCTGTACCGATGGGTTGAACGAATGAATCGCCGGGACTCTGA
>CAJWYI010000145.1 GCA_913049815.1 uncultured Gammaproteobacteria bacterium | reverse complement strand
GGCGCAGGTGGAACTCACTCACAACTGGGATGGCGATAACCTGGGTGACGGCTCTCGAAATTTCGGACATCTCGCATACAGCGTCGAGAACATCTACGAGGTCTGCCAACGACTAATGGACGGGGGAGTGACGATCAATCGACCTCCTCGGGATGGTCACATGGCGTTCGTGCGGTCGCCCGACAATATTTCCATAGAAATTCTCCAGCAGGGAGAGGCGCTGGCACCCGCTGAACCATGGACGTCTATGGAGAATACGGGAGACTGGTAATCGCTCCGATCAACCTGATCGGAGCTATCCTCAGGTACCACAGAAGGTTCGAGTCACCTGCTGGTCATCGCGCGGTGGTAGAATGAAGGATGGGGTGGCGGTATTACTCTCGAAGGGCCGTGTCACAGCGTCAAGGAGCAGGTGGAAAGGCTCAAAGTCCTCTTCATAGACAGCACTGGCGATCGCAGCTTCGACCAGATGATTTCGGGGGATCACAAGTGGATTGTGTTGTTTCATGTTCAGAATCTGGCCATCATCGAGATTATTGCGCCATCGAGACAGCCACGCTTCGAACCTTGGCTCCTTCGGATCGAAGACCTGGGTGATTGTTGCGTCGGGTAACGCTAGCGCGTCCTGGACGTCGGTTGAACCTTCAGCCAGGTCACATAATGAACGGAACGCCAGGGTGAAGTCGACTTTTTGATCTTCGAGCAACTTCAGAAAGTCTGTCGACATTGAACGATCCGTATTCGATGGGACGCCTAGTTTGGCGTTCATCATTTCGTACCATGCAGATTCATAGATTACAGGAAACTGGTCAATGGCTTCCTGTGCCAACCGCATGGCGTCTTTTTCGTCCTGCGCAAGCTGACTAATCAGTGTGTGGCCCAGTGCTGCGAGATTCCAATGTGCGATGGGTGGCTGATTACGGTATTGATAGCGTCCCATATTATCTATTGAACTGAAGACCGTGTTGGGGTGGTAGGTATCCATAAAGGCACACGGACCGTAGTCGATGGTCTCTCCCGATAACAGCATGTTGTCGGTATTCATAACGCCATGGATAAAGCCCAGACCTTGCCACTGCGCAACCAGTGATGCTTGTGACTGGATAGCCGAGTTCAGCAACGCAAATGCCGGATTATCTGATCCGGTGTGGTCTGGATAGTGGCGCGTCAGAACGTGTTCTGTCAGCAATCTGATTGCGGCTGTATCCTGACGGGCCGCAAAAAACTCAAAGGTGCCAATTCTGATATGGCTTTTTGCCACCCGTGTCAGCACAGCCCCAGGTTCCGCCTGTTCACGGTAAACTACATCGCCGCTGGTTACAGCACCGAGGGTGCGACTCGTGGGAACGCCCATAGCGGCCATCGCTTCGCTGATAAGGTACTCCCGCAGTACAGGTCCGAGTGGTGCGCGGCCGTCGCCTTGCCGTGAATACGGTGTTGGACCAGAACCTTTCAGCTGCAGGTCAAAACGTTCGTTCTGATCATTCAGGACCTCGCCGAGCAGAATGGCGCGGCCATCACCTAGTTGTGGGTTGAAGTGACCGAACTGATGTCCGGCATACACCGTCGCGATCGGTTCTGTCCCTTCTGGTAGCTGATTTCCTGCCATCATCGCAATGCCTTCACGGCTCGCAAGCCATGCTGGATCTATCCCGAGTTCGGTGGCGAGTGATTCGTTGATGCGAATCAATGAGGGAACGGAGACAGGCGTTGGTCGGAGGTGAGTATGAAAACGTTCAGGTAATCGAGCGTAGCTGTTATCAAATTGCATGCAACTGGGTCACTGGCGTATCGGAAGCAAGAAGAGCCTAGCATACGGCGGTCAGAAGGTGCTTATTCCAGTCACCTCCATGCACCAGTAAATCACATGGCGTACCAGAGATCGTTCCTCGTAGACAGCGTAGTCCACCGTGTAGCCACGATTGTGGCGATTTGACCAGACCTCTTCGAAAAGCGTTGACGCCTCTGCGAGAGCGGGTGTGTGTGATGGGCCTGTGAGCAGTGCATCGCACTCGAGATTGAAGTTGTCGAGATTGCGACGCGTGTAGTTGGCTGAGCCAAGAAGTAGCTGCGACGTAGCTGGTTCCTCGTGTGTGCCTAAATTTGTGATCAGGGCCATCTTGGTATGGCATTGTTCGCCTTGTGTGTCCGCCCAGCGGACGTTGATACCATCACGATGTAGTCTCGACGCGACGGGTCGGTTGGGTATGCCAATTTTTCGCCAGCCAAATGCATCTTTGCTGGGGTCCAAAACAACTCGGACGTCAACGCCACGCTTAACGGCCTCCGTCAGCGCCTTGACAACCGCGCGATCTGAAAGATAAAAAAGAATCAAGTCTATGTGGTCGCCGCTGGCAGTGTCAGCGATGAGCGTCAGCAGCGTCTCCTTGATAGCGCCTTCGGAATGGATGCTCACCTGCGTTGTTACGTCTGCGACGGGGAGCGGAGTAACGGCATGACAGACCTGTGGAGACCGGCCAACAGACATGCTGATGACGGCCAGCTCACTGCGCAAGAGGTCCGCCACGGCTGGGCCATTGAATTGCAGTGCGACGTTCCGGTTGAGGTAGCTGGCGTTATGAGGGTTCGCGGTGCTGACAAGTCCGACCCAATCCTGACCAGAATCAGCAATCAATGTCTTTCGATGGTTCGCTTTCATGTTGGGGATATGCAACAAGCTTCGCAATGTCACCGGGGTACGGCCAAACGGATTAGGGACAACCCCACCAGTTGTATTGCCAAGGGGGCGTATGAAAATACGCCAGAACAGGGAGTACACGGGGCTTGAGTCTCGGAGCTGGTCCAGATCGGTGGTAATGACTTTGATGCCTGCGTCGATCAGCCTGTCGAAGAACACCGATCTTAGCCCTCCATACAGCGTGTTGCAGGGATCGGTAACGAAAAAGATCTCAATATCAGGAATACGTTGTTGCTTGTTAACAAGTGCAGTTGTCAGCTCGTCGCAGATATTTCTAACTGGCCGTCCACCTGTGAGCAGGTCATTGAACAGAAACTGATCAAGCACGATCAGTCGTTGTGCCTGGTTAATCATGTCCAGCATAGTGTCAATGATTTCATGCTCGAACTGCTGCTCACCGTGTTCATCGATCCACGTTCGGTCAGTCAGAAATCGCACTCGATCCGCGGGTTGAGGTGTTCCCTTCAGATTGATGCCGGCAGGTAAGTCCTCGAAGGAGCGATAGCCGAGGAGCCGAGGCCGAAAACGAGCCCTCAGACGTTTCTCTGGCGTCGGTGACCCATAATCGCGGCACACCGTTGATCCCCTTCGTTGCAACACCATGACACTTATACCATGTAAAAGGTTCCACTCAGAAAGTCTGATGTCATTGTGGTCATATCTATCGCTTGCTTGCAATATTGACGAAGCGACAAAGCTGCAGTAAACCCATCACATGCAGAGCTTTATGTCCAATGCTGGCGTGTGGGTCGCCGTGATGGTGCTGTTATCTATTGGCAGTCTGCTGCTCGTCGCCGTGGTGGGTAGCCACCTGATTCGAACTCTGCCCAGGGACTACTTCATGCAGGTGAAACGTCCCCGGCGCTCGCTGATCCAATCTCTCATTATGAATCTTGTGGGCGCCGTTCTGCTTCTTGCCGGTGTCGTGATGCTTTTTGTTCCAGGACAGGGTCTGCTCACAATGCTGCTGGGTTTGATCTTAATGGACTTTCCGGGTAAGTACGCACTGGAACGCAGATTGGTGGAACGCCCTGGCTTACTGAAGACGATCAATCACGTCCGTGCACGTTCCGGCAGACCTCCCCTCGAATCTCCCCGAAATCAAAGGCGTGCTGAAGGACATGGCTAATCAGAAAGAACAGAAGATCAGGACCATGACGTCCATTGACAAGATCGGTATTCCGCGCAGGCGATTGTTGCTGAAACGGCTGGTTCAGGGTCTTTTTGGATTGGGAGCGCTGGCTGCGATGGTACCGTTTGTTCGCGTACTACTACCGTCTCGGTCACAGGTTCTGGAAGTCTCGATCGAGAAACTGGCTGTGGATGAAACGATCTATGTCGAGTGGTTGGGGCGACGGGTCTTGGTCAGAAGGAACGCCGTGGTGCCGATCGCAACGGATGCTAGGTTTCCACTGAAGGATTCGGAGTCCCAGCAATCGATCCAACCAGATAATGTTGTGAAGGCGCACCGAGCGATTCGCGAAGATGTTTTTGTGGCCTATGCTCACTGCACCCATCTTGGATGCGAAGTTCGTCCTGACTCAGAGGGATTCTCTTGCCCCTGCCACCAGAGTCGATTTGACCGGGCTGGTAGGGTACTGAAAGATGCGATCGCTCCGGCGAATCTCTCAGTTCCTCACTATCGGTTTGTTTCTCACAAAACACTCCAGTTGTATCGTCCCTCATGAGTCAGCTTCTCATTGTCCATCACAGTCAAACAGGTCACTGTGCGCGAATGGCGAGCGCAGTAATATCGGGTGCCTGTCACGGGGATCTGGTAACCACCGTGGTGGCGAAGCCTGTCAGGGAAGCGAGTGTTGACGACGTGCTTAGCGCGAATGCGATAATCCTTGGAACACCCGAGAACTTCGGCTATATGTCAGGTGCGATGAAGGACTTTCTGGACCGCGTGTATTACCCCCTCGAGGGACGAGTCGAGGGCATGCCCTATGTGTGCTTCGTGAGTGCGGGAAATGATGGCACCGGCGCAGTCCGTGCGATTGAGCGTATTGCCAGTGGGTTTCCTCTCAAACGTGTACACGATCCTCTCGTTATCGTGGGTGAGCCCACAGATGAGCAGTTGTCGGCATGTTATGACCTTGGGATGTATGTCTCGGCAGGTGTAGAAGCCAATGTATTCTGATGTGAGTGAAACATTGGTAATCCGCTTCCAGGAACGATAGATCACTGTAAATATAAATAGTAAGAGTGGCGCCACATCCATGAGCGACACGCGCGCACAACATATATGGATTCAAGGCGGATGGACTCTCCGCAATAGCCATGCCCGGTAATCAGAAGCAGGTTCACGACCGCCTTATCCGGAATCTGCTCGATACGATGAACGCCCAGTCTGGCAGGAATGTTTCGTTTTTATTGCCGGGACGGGGAACCACACATAACCCCGGCAACCGCTTTCACGAGATCCAGATTACACCCAACGACGCATTACCACAGTGAACAGACACGCAGCATCATCAGTCGTAACCAATCACCCGACATCCCTTTTGACAAGTCGATCAACCCTTATCGCGGCTGTGAGCACGGCTGTATCTATTGCTACGCGCGACCAACTCACGCGTGCCGCGCCTTTTCCCCCGGACTCGACTTTGAAACGGCGATAGTCGTCAAACACAACGCACCTGAGCCATTGCGGATATCTTTATCGAAGCCAACATACCGGTGTCGGGTCATTACGATCGGTGCGAACATTGATACATATTAACCCGCTGAGGCTCGGTTTCGACTAACGAGGAAAATGCTCACGATATTCCTTGATTTTCAGCATCCTGTCTTACTCATCACCAAGAGCTGCCTGGTTGAGCACGATATTGATCTACTCGCTGAACTTTCGGCAGCTCAATCGTGTTTAGTCTCGGTGTCCGTCACCACCTTGGATGCATCGTTGAAACGGATCCTGGAACCCCGTGCTGCGTCAGGTCGTGCTCTCGTCGAAACGATTAGAAAACGGGCTGATGCTGCTACTCCGGTGACGGTGATGGCCGCGCCGATGATTCCGAAAATCAAGGATCATGGACTGGAGGATACTTTTGGTGCGGCAAGAGAGGCAGGTGCCAGGATCTGCGGGTACATTATGCTTCAGTTGCCCATGGAGGTCGCTCCGCTATTCAAGACCTGGCTCCTTCAGCACTTCTCTGAACGCGCTAATCATGTCATGAGCATCGTACAACAGAGTCGTGCTGGCAGAGATTACGTCTCGACGTTGCATCAGAGGATGCGAGGGAGCGGGCTCTTTTTTGATCTGCTGAAGCAACGGTTCGAGCTCATCAGCCGCCGCCTGAGTTTTGAGAACGACGATCGCTGGGAACATGATTGCAGCTGTTTTCGCGCTGATGGTCCACATATCAGTCTGTTTTGAAATCCTTCGCCAATAGCTCATTTGGTGTTTTTGGACGGTTTGCGCTGTGTGACGCTGCCAAGTAGGCTCCGTCAATTGTTTCTCGGTCCTGATATGTCGTCCATCAACATACAGTCTCTATCAGTGATCCCCATGCGACCCTGTGATGTGCCAGATATCTTGAGTTGGTGCTACGCCCCTCCTTACGATTTCTACGATCCACCACCGCATCCTAATGTCGAGCTTTATACTCGGGAGTTTCTAAATCCTGCACTGGCATTCCACGTTGTCCTGTCAGAGGTAGGTGACCTCATTGGATTCTGCTCCTACGGTGTCGATGGTCAGGTACCTGGCGGGGACTATTCCGACGATGCGTTGGATGTTGGTCTTGGGATGCGACCCGAGTTGACGGGGCAGGGGCAGGGGGGCGCATTCCTGACAGCGGTCCTTTCTCATGCACTTTCAGAATGGTCACCGCATCAGTTCAGACTGACTGTCGCGAGTTTCAATCACCGAGCACGCAAGCTCTATGAGCGATTTGGCTTCCGGTTCCGTAGCGAGTTCATCGATCAACAGACCGATGTTCATTATGTCATTCTGACGAGTCGTCAGCACGCCTTTTGAGGCACATGGTGACTTTGACCTATTACAATTCTGGAGGTGGGTGGATTGCTAAAGACAGATAAACACGATCACAATAGTCATGAGGTGAGGTAAAGACAACTCACGTGAATAGCAATTTCGACGATAAGGTATTGATTGTCACTAGGGCCTGGCGGGGACTGTGTCTGTCACACGCACGTTTCACCGAAATGCCCTGTTTAGTGTTCGTGCGGCTGTGTCAGTATGCAGGGACGCAACAGGCGACCACCTCTCTCTCCGGGCGACAATCCATCCGAAATAAGGCAGGTCACACTTATTCGCGAATTGGGGTCTAAGCGATGGTTTCTCTAGCGCTCTTAAGAAGGATAAATCCAACATGGTGGAAGGTGTGCGCCGACTAGGTGGACAGAAGGTGCTGAAATCACTGGCGTGTTTTGTCGTAAATGGATCGCTCCGTGTTGAGCGATACGCGCTGAACGAACACTATTGGTTATCGATCAATGGTAACGATGATGTCGGACGGCATTCGTTGACTGCCGATGGTCAACTCTACACGTACGTTGAACTTTTAATGAACGC
>CAJWYI010000144.1 GCA_913049815.1 uncultured Gammaproteobacteria bacterium | reverse complement strand
CAAGTCCCGTGGGTGCTTCTGCGGCGTCCAGATAGGCATCGCTCATACGAGCCGATCCGTGGTGAAAGTTGTCGGAGACGATGGTTGCGGTCTTTGCATCGCGCGGCTTGTCTGCAGACTCTGCCAGGATACAGGCCAGGTTTTGAAGCTCTGCGCTGGAGATCGTCGAGAAATCTGCGATTTGATTATCCCAGAGAACAAGCCAGGTAGGTTAGCCTTCATAGAATCAACGATGGTTGTTGCCAGTTCATAGCTACTCGTCACTCCGGGCGTACGGAAGATGGTGACACCTTGATCGACAGTTACCACAATAGGTAATTCGACATCCTTTCGGGTCAGCGGACTCTATCCTTCCAGCCTCGACCAATGCTTTGATGAATCACACTGTTTATATTCTCAAGTGTCAATTGAGAGGCGTATATTGGTGACACTAAGTTCCCCAAGATCGGAGAAGAGACCCATGTCAGAAGCCAGTGACAGCGCCGCGATACCGCAGGACATACAACAACTGATGACCAGTGTCGCAAAAAGTGAGGGACGTCTTGCGCCGTATGGTGTTTCTGAACACCTCGCGCCCCGTATCGAAGAATTAAGTCTAGTTGAGCCACTCGCCCACTTTCAGGAATATGGATACGCAGTCATCGAGGATGTGGCACCTCCGGAGGACATGGATGCGTTGCGAGAGGTCATTCACAGGATTGCTGATGCGAGTGCAGGTCCGGGTAAGGGAGAACTTGCACCTTATCTCCTAGGTCTCGATCCAGCGATAGACCGTATCGCGACAGCACCAAAACTACTGGCGTTCGCTGAAGTCAGTGTTGGCAACGGAATGCGGGCAAGCCAATTTCTCGGCTCCATCAAGCGGCAGAGTGCCGCTGATGCCCCGGATACCGGTGGCGCCGCAGGTATTCACGCCGATCAGAACTGGATGCCAGCACCGTTCCCCGAGCATAACTGTGTTGTAACTTTCTGTGTCCCTTGCGAGGGTATGACGGCGGAGGGGGGTGCTACCCGCGTGATCCCCGGCTCTCACATTCATAGACGACACCCTACACCCTCAGAGTCTGCTGGCGATTCAATTGCCATTGAAGTCGACAAGGGATCTGTCGCGGTGTGGGATGGATCTGTCTGGCATGGATCAGGACAGAGGACGATACCGGGCACGCGTACCGTGTTGCATGCCACCTACCAACGTCTTTACACCCAACCCATCGATGACTACACGTATCTGCTTCAAGACGATGACTACATGTCATCAGCGCCAGAAGCCATGCGTGGTTTGTTGGGCGCTGACCTGTTTTTTGGGACCGCCACCCGCGAGCATATGGTTGACCTCCGCAAATTTGGAATGTCATCCCTACGATCAAAACTCTGACGATTATCAGTTTGTTGCAATACCGATGAAAACGCGTTGATAGACGGAAACTGAGGTTGGCGAGCAGCATGATTTGATAGAAACTGGCGACAGCAAGGAGATGGCGCGATAGGGGGATCGCACCATCGACTGTTTAGTCTCACTGTCTCCTAGGAATCACAAATATGCTGATTGCATTATCCTCGGAGAGCACGCCAGATATCTCCAGAGTGGGTGGTAAGGCAGCTTCACTAATGCGACTGACCGCAGAAGGCCGCAATGTGCCGCGCGGCGCAGTGCTCACCGCCGAATTCTTTCAGCCCTGGTTCGACGTGCTGCAGGAGTCTCTTCATTGGCAGGAAGTCGTCTCTTCGATCGCATCTTCGGAGGACCTTTCGGTAGTCCATGCTAAATGTGAATACGTCAAATCTGAGGCTGTTCAGCTAGATCTGAATCCTTTACAAGCTGCGAAAATTGGCGAACTCAAAGCAATGTTCCCAGATGACAACAGTTCATGTGCCATCCGTTCTTCATCACCTGAAGAAGACCTTGTCGGTGCTTCGTTCGCAGGTCAATACGAAACGATACTGGATGTTTTGCCCGAGCATTTCGAGTCATCGATACGTGCATGTTTCGTATCGAGCCTTGATGCGCGAGTAATGCTCTATAAACAGCAAATGGGTTTTGACCTGACTCCACGCATTGCAGTGGTTGTCCAACAATTGGTCCATAGTGAATCTGCCGGCGTCGCATTTTCAATCAACCCCGCGACTAACGACTTCGATGAGGTGCTAATCAACTCCGCATTTGGCCTCGGTGAAGCCCTGGTTAGCGGTGAAATTACGCCTGATTCCATTGTTGCCAACAAGGCCAGTGGAGAGACGATCGATTATCGAATCGGTACGAAAGATGAGCCCAGCGATGGCCGTCATGAACATTTACGAAGTTTGTCGGATATGCAGATCCGTGAGCTCGTGACGCTCGTGCGCCGAATTGAAGAACGGGCCGACGAACCGGTGGATATTGAGTGGGCGTTTAGTGACGGTGAACTCTTTGTTCTTCAGTCCCGTCCCGTCACGTCATATGTGCCTCTGCACAAGGATCTTCAGACCTCGCCTGCCGAGATTCGCCACCTCTATATCGATGGTTTTCTGACAGATGGCATCACCATGAGCAACGCTATTTCCCCGATGAGCTCATCAGTTTTCGAAGCACTGATTGACGGGGTTTTCCGTTGGCTCGCCGGGTTGAATGAAGGGGAACTGTCACTGGAATCTATGGGCGTGTATCTGAGTGGTGGCCGTATGTACATCGATTTCAATCTCTTTGCCACGGTGTATGGGAAACAGGAAAAGTTCCTTGAGCAGGCCGAACGGATGAATCCGTTTTATGTGGCAATGTTTACGTCCACCGAGATAGATCGTTACGATCGCAGTCGACCGACTGGTTGGACGACATTCGCCATGATCAGATGGGGTCTGCGCATTCTGTGGCACTCGAAGTCGGCAGTCACAAAACTGATCAGTGCATGGTGGCAAGGACCGCGTTTCAAATCTAAATACGATGCATCGGTTGATCGATTTGAAGAGTACATCACGCGCGAGATAGACATCGATCAACCGCTTAGGATCGGCTATTGGAACGACATGGTGGAAGGAGGTGTGGTGACACTTGAAGCCACCTATCCTGCGACGGTCCTTGTCCTGCTCTGCCAGGCGCGTATACGTGCACTGGCAGGAAAAGATGACGAACTTAAACAATTGGCAGACGACATTTGTGCGGGTTACGAGGACGACATGGTGGTCCAGATGGGCCTCGCTATGCACAATCTTGCAATGATGTTGCCGAAGGAACTGTTCGACGATATTGATGCCCTGGCAACCAGCGTTATCGAACGCGATTTGCCAGCGCGATTTTTGGTGGCCTGGGACGCGTTCGTCGCCCGTTTTGGGGTCAGAGGTCCGCTCGAGATGGAAATCGGCAACGAAAGATACGGTGATTCACCGAGCTTGGCGTTGCAGCAGATGGCTAGTATTGCCTCAAGCGGTGGCACGTTTGATCCACGCAAAATGCATGCAGAAAAAGTCTCTTGCCGAGAAGCCGCCTTCAAAGAAATGTCAGAACGACTGACCGGACGTAAACGGCGTGTACTTGAACGTTGCTACCAGCGATGTATCGACTACTCAGGTGCTCGCGAGTATTTCAAGCACCACATATTGCAGATGTATGCTCGCCTTAGAAAGAAGCTGATGTATCGAGCAGAGCAATTTGTTGAGGCGAATCGCCTTGATGAAATCAACCATATCTTTGATGTGTCCATGGATGATGTCGATATGGCGATCGTCGATTCCAATTTTGATCTACGAGCCGCGCGTTCGGCCACAACATTTCAACAGCAACAACGTGAACGGGTCCCAAGCTTCCCCATGTTCATCGATTCACGGGGTCGCATACCAAAGATTACACTGGCAAACCTACCCGATGATCTGGATGACGATCTTGTGATGGGTGCATCGGTATCACCCGGCGTTGTCACCGGTCGCGTCAAGTGTTTGCTCAACCCGTTCGACAAGCAGATTGAACCCGGAGATGTGCTTGTCGCCGTAACGACGGATCCCGGCTGGACACCCCTTTTCATCAACGCGTCAGCTATAGTCCTTGAGATTGGAGGAGAACTGCAACACGGAGCGTTGGTCGCTCGAGAATACGGGAAGCCCTGTGTCAGCGGGATTCCTCAGGTGTTAGAGCAATTTGAGGATGGACAGCTGGTCGAGGTTGATGGTGACCGAGGCGTCGTCAGGATACTTGAACAACCTGCCGTTTCACTGGCATAGAGCGCAATGCCCGATACTCACGATTTACTCTCGGATGATGTTGAGCTGATCGCGCGGCGACTCGAGCAGGGACTCGACCCAAATACGACAGTGGATGGTGGTACAGAGGGCGTGACGCTATTGGCAGTGCATTGCTTTCTTGGCCATCCAACGATTGTTCAAAGATTGTTACAGCACGGTGCCGACCCCGACCGAGGTCGCGGCACCTCCGGCGAAACACCGCTGCATCACGCGTTGGCGGGAGGTGGTGGTGATCAATACCAACTGCAGATCATCAATGCACTGTTGGCGGCCCGTGCCAATCCCAACAAAGCATGCGGAACGGGCGTTGTGACCGCCAATTTCATGATTGCCGTAAAAGTACGCGGCGAACGACCACTCCACAGAGCCGCTGCTTACTCGTCGATTGCGGTCATCCGGACCTTACTGGTTGCGGGTGCTGAACCTGATGTGCGTGATGCCAACGGCGACTCTCCACTGACTTGGGGGTCACTACACCGACGCGATACGGACATACTGAGGCTGCTCTGCTTTGGCGACTACCAAATGTAGCCGACAAGAGAGAAATCAGCCTGTCGCCGCTTTTAGGTGTGGCACGGCCTCGCTCTGTTCCTCTCGATACGGAAACTTGTCGTCGACGCCTGAAATTGTGCGATAGACCTTGGGATCATCGGTATCAGCAATCATCGCGTCAGACGTCAACCCGGGGATGTCTTCCTGGGGCAGATTGGCCGCATGACGGTGATAAACCGCGAGCCCAAGTCGCAGTCCTTTCTCTTTTCGAGGAAATGCGCCATGCCAGGTGGCGCCATGGAAGACAATCAATGAGCCTCGAGGTGCTTCCACAGGGATAGCATCTTTGACGCGATCGGATGGTGGTGCAGGTCTACCTTCCTTGTGCGATCCGGGAATGTAGGCGAGTGCGCCTCCGTCCAGCGTGTAATCAGTCAGACACCAGGTGCTATTAGCACTATGAGCAACAGCGCCCCATGGGGTCGGCGTCGCTGCCTGATCCGCATGCAGCCCGAGCGTCGGTCCGTAACCAAAATCGCCCTGCCATTTGACGAAACAGTTCACGCTGGAAAGCCTTGTCTGGCCCGCCATAATGAAGTTCTGTAGTGCCACAGATGCTGGATTTAGCGCGAGGTCGCGAAAAATCCTATGTTCATGGGTCAGCTTCTGAATCAGGAATTGTGTAGGCTTGAGTATCGCATCCGCCATGTTGGAGGCTTTCAATTGTTCCAGAGCCTTCTCTGGGATTTTGGGCATAGGAAACTCTAGTTCCTCAAGCGGTCCGTCTTCAATGGTGAAATTGACACCAGTCATCGCTTTCGCGCGATCTAGAATTCGCTTGACGACTTCGTCCATTCGCGCCTCGCCGAAATTGTTGACCTCGGGAGGAACTACAGTGAGTCCGGTTTCCTCAAGCTCCTCAGCATATTGCTCGATGCCCAGCGACTTGATTCCTTCAGTCACGGTTAGATTGTCCATAGAGCCCCCTCGCTCTGAATTTCTTGAAACAGTGTACCTATTTCAGAGGAAAGTGTACCTACCTCATAGTTCTGGGCCCCAAGAGGCAGTGTCAATCGCAACGAATTGGGTACACTGACCCAGGATGGTCCGGGAGAGGCAGAGATTGGCAGACAAAACGGTCTATGGATGGGTAGCCGGTCGTGTCCAGGGGGTGGCTTATCGTGCTTCTATGCAGCATGAAGCCTTGCGTCTTCAGCTCACGGGTTGGGTGCGCAATCTTGTCGATGGTCGTGTTGAGTTTGTCGCCACCGGGCACGAAGCTCGGGTGGCATCATTGATCGAGTGGGCACGTTCAGGACCCGCTTTTGCAAGGGTAGATGAGTTGTATTCCGAGGTACGAGACATCCAGCACTTTCAGCAATTTGAAGTGCGCGCCTAGAGCTCACCTAAGCAACTGTGCCGACCTGGAGATCCACGAATCGACGATAGGCTCCGTTCTCGATCGCCATCAACTCGTCATGGCTACCAGTTTCCAGAATTCGACCCTGTTCAATGAAGACGATCCGATCGGCGGAACGGATGGTGGACAGTCGATGCGCAATGACCATCAGCAGGCGTCGAGATCGTTCCACCTGTAAGGCGGCAACCAGCGCATTCTCTGTCTCTGGATCGAGTGCCGCAGTTGGTTCATCGAGGACGAGTATGGGCGCATCGGAAAGCAGGCCACGTGCAATAGACAAACGTAGTTTCTGACCAACAGACAACGTCGAGCCTGACTGGCCGACGCGTGTATCGAAGCCTTGCGGTAAATCTTCGATGAACGGTAAGGCGCCTGCGGTTTCAGCAGCCTGACGTAATCTGCCATCGTCGGTGTCTACGTTCCCCATGCGGATGTTGTTGGCGACGGTGTCATCAAAGGCGACGGATTCCTGAAAGACAAAGCTGACGTTGCGGCGGATGTACTCGATAGAAAGCTTGGACTGGTCCGTATCATTGAATCGCACACGGCCCGAACTCGGCTGAATGAAACCTGGGAACAGATAGGCGAGGGTGGACTTACCGGCTCCCGTAGTGCCTACAAAGGCGATCATCTCACCGACATTAGCGGTCAGATTAATATTGTTGAGTGCCTGCGTGCCATCCGGATAGTCGAAACTGACACCATCAAGCGTGACTTGCCTCAAGTCTTCACCGAGCACGTGCTGTCCGAAATGCTGTGTATCTGTGGGATTATCGATGATGTCGTAAACCCGCTTCATTCCAGCCAGGGAATTCTGCAGATTAAACCAGATCGCGCCGATGGCGCTTGCAGCAAAGGCGATCTGATAGAAATATCCATACAGTACCGCGTAGTCGCCCGCAGACATTCGTCCCTCAATGATGGCGGTCGCGACGTCATAGAACACATACAGAACCAGACCGATGATGATGGTACCTTGAGCACCTGCAAGCAGCACGTTCATGAACTCAAACAAACGGAAACGCCTGAACGATGCCGCACTGTTTTTCTCAAATATTTCACTCTGCTGTTTGTTCGCTCCCAGCGATTGAACCGCGACGATATTGCTCATACCTTCTTCCACGGTGGCCGTGGTGTCGGCACCCGCCTGCCGGCTTGCGAT
>CAJWYI010000143.1 GCA_913049815.1 uncultured Gammaproteobacteria bacterium | reverse complement strand
TTCATTGTGCGACGACGCGCATTCGCCCAGCCATGCCAACTTCCACGGACTCACAGTCGACCCCGACAACCCCGGCGGCGTACTCGTCGGAACTGACTCTGGTGAAGTGTGGCGAGTCAGTGAAAACGCAGCCTGGGAGGCTGTGGCGTGCGATCTCCCTCCCGTACTGTCAATCGCAACCACTTAAACCTGTTAGCGAATCGTACACTTCCCATTATTGATCGAAATGACATCACGCTCTTTGATACGGACGCGGAAGCTGACCACGTTGTCATCACGCCATGCTTCAAGCACCTGTGTTTCTCCGGGAAACACTGGCGTTGAAAAACGTACGTCGAAGCCCGCGACCTGAGTTTCATCATAGTCCAACATGGCTTTGAGAACGCCGTGGCATGAAATGCCGTATGAACAAAGTCCGTGCAGAATCGGTTTGTCGAAGCCGGCCCGTTTTGCGAACCCAGGGTCACGATGCAGCGGATTACGGTCGCCGCACAGCGCATACACCATCGCCTGGTCTTCGCGTTGTGGCATCTCACAGGTGACATCCGGTTTACGTTCCGGCAACACGTGCGGTTCCGGAGCACCCTCTGCGGTCCCGCCAAAACCACCATCACCGCGGTAGAACATCGTCGAGCCAAGGGTAAAGAGCGGTGTACCGTCTTTCAGATTGACGTCGGTTTCAGTCGTGACCAAAGCACCTTTGCCTTCGCCCTTGTCGTAGACACCGGTCGTACGATTAGTCACCAGCGTTTCTGCTGATTGAGGAAGAGGCTGATGCACGGCTAGCCTCTGCTCACCGTGCAGCAGCATTGTAAAGTTCATCTTGCTGGTCAGCCCGGGCGTTCGCGCAGGTGCATCGGGCGACACTGGCCGTCGACCACGCGACAGTACTGTGGCCGCGGTAGGCACCACGCGCTGTCCCACCGATTCACAGGTGTACTCCAACTCTTTTTCATCAAGGGGATCTTTGGACATCCCAATCGCCACTGCGTATAGCAATGAATCCCGATCGTTGTATCCACCTTCCAGTTGTACCGGTTCGCGTTCCAGTTCCTCTTCTACGTCTGCCATCGTGATGGGCATGGGTGCTCCCTAAATGTTCGTTCCGAATCTGCTTCAGATCGTGCCACAGACAGGGAATCGACACAAAGTGTCGTGCTGAGCCGAAAGCGACATATGATCGGGGTCAGCAAGTGGTCCTAGATCATCACCCGAGAAGATGAACCCTGCAAAACAGGTGAAATAAAGACTTCACTACGTTCAGGGCGACGTGAATGGTGGATATTGCCTGGTTGCGCCGTGCCCCGGCCAGGAATGGTCGGGTCGCAAGCACGCTTATTTGGTAAAAAGGACGTGCGAAGCAAGAGAATGGCAGGCAAGCACTTTTCTTAAAAATATAGTCATCCAACACTCTCCTCAGAATCCACCCCAATCAACGCCCGGCCGACACTTCGATAATGTGCCGGTCGTGCCTGGATCTGTTGCATCACCGCATGGATATCCTGAAAACATCGATAGATCGGGTGATCATCAAAGATGCCGTCGCTACCAGCCAGTTCATAAATCTTATCGACGACTTCACCAGACGTTCGCATCGCACTCGTTGCCGCCAATCGCAGGCGCGTACGAACGGGACCATTCGGTTGACCGTTTCGTGCTCGTTGATACTCACATTCTTCGGCCATCTCTAGCAGGAAGGCGCGCGCACCCTGCCATCGCGCCTCTGAGTGAGCCAGACCCACGTGCACCATTTCGTCGTCAAGCAGCTTTCGATTGCCAAACGCCGGAACCTTGTCTTGCGCTAGATCGACCAGGGCATCAATGGCATGCCGCGCAATCCCAAGGCCAACAGCACCGAAGGAACTAGCGAACAATAAACCGTTGGGTAAACCGGTCGCCACGCCACAGTGACTCCTGAATACTGCGATAGGCACGGCGTGCCCTTCCGGCACTGCTAGGTTCTCTGCGCTATATTCGCGGCTGCCAGTGCCGTGCAATCCCGTCACGTTCCAGCCACCTCCCAGCGCTACCGATTCTTTCGGCACGATACACATACCAAACTGCGACTGGCCGCTGCTATCGGTAATATCAGCCATGGCACCCAGCCAATCCGCATGCATACACCCACTTGCAAATCGCCAGTGCCCGCTCAGGTAATACAGACCATCGCGCTCCACCGCAACATTGTCGCTGGGTGTCCCCGTTGCCACCACGGCATTCGGGTTCTGTCCCCAGATGTTGTCCGCAACCCCTTCTGGAAGCCCGTCAGCGCCGTTGCAGAACACGCCGCCCTGGCCCACACACCATCCGGTACTTCCGTCAGCTTCAGCAATCGCTTCGATACACCGCAGGTATTTAGGCAATGACAATTCACTACCGCCCAGAGACGCCGGTAGCAGCAATCGAAAGAGTCCAGCCTCTTTCAGCGCATTCGCGAGTAAGGGCGGCAATTCACCGAGACTGGAGATCTCCCCGCCACAGGTTCGGATACGCTCGGCGAAGCCGCGCGCCAAATCCAGTTGCGAAAAGTTTGTTCGGTGGCTCTCAACTCTCAATTTTTAACGTTCTCAAAACACCCATCGTTTCTGGCATCCTATCATTCGACGTATGCTTCACGCATCAGTCCGAACGGGTGCGCTGGTTCACCGCCGTCAGAAAACCACGGAGCATATTGATCTCCATTTCATCCGGTCGCAACCGGGTAAACAATCTACGCAACCGGGTCATCAACTGGCGCGGGTTTTCCGGATCATGGAAACCCACATCGACCAGGGTCTCTTCTAGGTGCGTCATGAAGTGTTCAACCGCATCAGTCGTGGCTGGAGGCATGTCCCAGTCAGGCTCGAGTGGCTCGCCTTCGGCCGCCTGCAGAATCTCATAGCAGATCACCTGAACCGCCATCGCTAGATTTAATGAACTATAGGCTTTTCCCGTCGGAATATTCACATGGAACTGGCATCGGTGGAGTTCCTCGTTGGTTAATCCCCGAGATTCTCGGCCAAACAGGATCGCGATATCACTATCGTCGCGTCGTTCCGACACAACTTTCTCGGCACATGATTTAGGAGTGAGCAACGGCCAGGGAATTCGGCGCTCTCGTGCAGAGGTCCCAACCACCAAGTGGCAACCTTCTATCGCTTCATCCACGCTCGACACGACCGTGGCACGTTCCACAACATCGACGGCGCTGGCGGAACGGAACACGGCTTTCTCGTTAGGGAAGTCCTCAGGACTGACCAGATAAAGGCGAGTCAGTCCCATGTTTTTCATTGCACGAGCGGCAGCGCCGATATTCCCAGGGTGCGAGGTTTCCACAAGTACGATACGAACACTAGGAAACAAGTTGGCTGATTCAGCCATGTCGTCAGTCATAGATCAGGAAGCCGCCTCAAGTGTTTCCAACGGGGGCATCCCCAGCGCTTCACGATAGGTGTTGTGATAATGATGAAGCGCAGGTTCATTGCGCCCAAATACGACGAAATCCTGTGCCTTCGACAAGGCTCCCTTATGCGCGCTGGCGGCAACCCAATAGTCTTCAGACTGAATCACCGAAGCGAATCCGGCGGCACGTTCCGTCGGTGATCGCGTATCACGCTGCTCCGTGATTTCCGGCGGAAAGTAATCCTTTCGGTAGAAGGCCACTTCCGAATAACTGTCATTCGGGTTCTCACCCCGGGGATACACCCTCACCAGTGTTGGCCCGTTCATACCCAGGATGATCTGGACATTTGGGAAGATGTAGTAAACCGGTATGCCTGCAAAGAGAACGTGCCAGAACTCCGGTGGCACATCGCGCATGCGGTCTATACCACGATGGCACAAAACCATACGATGATTTCGAGCATACGTGTCGTAGGCCTGGCAGTTGCCATAAACTCCCGGTGCCAAGGTATCTTTGTGCAGCGTATCAAAGTGGTAGGTCTCTCCAAAGGTATCGATCGCGAGCTTCCAGTTCATGGCGGTGTCGTAGGTAGCTTCCCACTCACGAGTTGCGCTCGTAAAGTCCCACTCTGCCAATTCGGCCCCCAATCCACCGAGCATCTCGTCAATGTCAAAACTGGTGTCGGGATTGGCGCAGACCCACAGCAGGCCATGTCGTTCCACTGCCGGTAACGCCACCAGACCAAAACAGGATTTGTCGATCTCACCAAAATGAGAAGCCTTCGGCACCGCCACAAGATCACCAGCCGCAGAATAGCCCCATGCGTGAAACGGACAACTGAAAACAGTCTTCCGACCCCGCTTCTCATGTTCGACTACCGCACCCCGGTGTCGACAGACATTTAGGAAGGCTCTGAACTCTCCGTCTTTGTCCCTAGTACACAGGATGGGTTTACCCAGATCCTCGGAAGTAAAAAACGAACCGGGTTCAGGCAGATCGCCCGAGAAACCCAGCATCTGGGGGTAGTCCTGGAAGAAGTGCTGCCATTCCCTGCGTGCGACATCTGCGTCGGTGTAGCTGGACACCGGGTTCTTCAACATGGTACCGGCATCAACATTGGTGTCATGATCTACGTGATCCATAAGAAGTCTGATAACGCGATCCTGCTCATCTTTCTTCATTGCTATCCGTCGACCTCTTTATATGCTGACACCTTAGCCGGACAGTGACATAGCCCGCATCCGAATACCAGACGCCGCGCAAATCGCATTGGCGATCGCAGGCGCAACCGTCAGCACCTCAGGGTCTTCATCTAAGGTAAAGGGGTTACCGTAGATAGTAAGAGCATATTTCATAACCTTCCTGCGGTTGACCACGATCGCATGTAAGATCATTCGGACGTTAGCCTCGGTGGCTAAGGCATGCCTATCTCAAACATTAATCCTCGGTTAACCAGTTCCTGACGACCAATGGCACTTGTGAAATCCTGAATCATCATTGATACGTACATACTCTATGAGCCAGCGTCACGGGCTAGCGCCGTACTTGTTATCCGTCACTCTGTTGTTGTCCGCCTGCTCCGGCGGGGACGACGAATCCGCTGCCTTGCATGCCACCGAATCCGATCACTACAAGTACCAATCAGCCTCACGGGATGGCATTGGCAAAATCTACGAAGGTCGAGAAATCTCTCAGGTCATGGGTCACCTGGGAGCTGGATGGCTAGAACGATCGTCCCGGATGCGGGAGGAACGAACCGACCTGCTGATCAGGCGCTTGCCCCTCTCCGAGGACAGTGTCGTCGCTGACATCGGAGCTGGAACTGGCTATTTCACATTTCCCGTCGCAAGACGGGTTCCGAAGGGCCGCGTATATGCGGTCGATATCCAAACCGAAATGCTGGACATCATCGCAGCACGGCAAACTGATCTGGGGATCAGAAACATCGTGCCTGTTCTGGGTCAGATCGACGACCCTGGTCTGGATGCAAACACCGTGGATCTTATTTTTATCGTCGACGCCTATCATGAGTTTTCCCATCCCCGTGAAATGGGAGACGCGATGGTCCGCGCGCTCAAGCCCGGAGGGCGACTTGTACTGATCGAATACCGTACGGAGGACGCATTTGTTCCAATCAAAACACTACACAAAATGTCCGAAGCTCAGGTCAGAAAAGAGATGACGTCAATCGGTCTCGAGTGGGAAGCTACCCACGATTTTCTACCACAGCAGCACTTCCTCGTATTCCAAAAAGCAACCATCTGAGACTCTCTAAAGAACTGTCCCCATCGGTGACAGAGACACCACTTTGTTACACTAGCGTTCGATTCGCCATCGCAATGGAACGCAGCATGACTGATCCAGATGAAATAAGATTACTGGTCCAGAAATTGGGCTTCTCTCTCGATAACGTACAGCTCGCGGCTGTTTCAAACGCTCTGGACGGTTGGTATGCCAAAGCCCGAAAGGCCCGACCCGATCGTGAGCCTGTGCCGCTCAGCACGGCGATTGAAAGAGCTGGTTGCAGTCCCTACATTGCCGGAAAAACGACTCAGTCCTATACGATAGATGGTACGGTCGTTTCTGGTTTCGAAGGGGTTCGCGATGCGTTTACTAACAATTTCATCAAGGGGCTTGAGCGTAACGCACAGCTATGCATCGTTCGCGATGGAGAACGTATAGTAGATCTCTGGGGCACGAATACAGAAACCGGTCAATCTACGGCACCAACTTCTGGATACGATGGCGACACCCTACAGGCCGTTTATAGTTCAGGGAAAGCAATCGAATCAACCGTGTTCGCGATGGCCGTTGACCGCGGACTATGCCGGTTCGATGACCCAGTGACAAAATATTGGCCGGAATTCGGGGAACATGGCAAAGATGTTTTGACGATTGCGGATGTGCTACGACACGACGCTGGACTACACGCTTTTCATACGGCATTCAGTCGAGAGGATGTCCTCGATCAGGCCAACCCGGACGGCAACATGTCCCGAATCATTGCAACCCAGGCGCCATGGCGATGGGCGTCAGGGCGGTACGAAGGCCAGATTCCCCGTGTCTATCACGCGGTTTCACGAGGCTACGTATTGAATCAGATCCTGATCCGTGTCGATCCCGACGCTCGCACCATCGGTCAATGGATGACGCAGGAACTGTGCGGACCTCTGGGAGCAGACTTCTTCTGTGGTCAACATGATGCCTCGTTTGCTGCAGGCAATCTGCCTGAGGCCAAAATGGGTTTTCGCACTGCCCCAGACCACGTCTACCGGTTCGCCAATGCAACCGTGTCTGGTATGGTTCGAGGTATCCTGAACGAGCCATCTCCTATGGAAGCTCAGATGGCCCGCCTGCGAGAAGACGCTTTGTTTCCGCTCAGCCCCGAGGGTGACCCGCAAGGTCGTGTCACCGGTGATCGTCCAAATCCCATGGGATTTGAAGCAGACCCAGGGGATCCAGACAGCAGTGCACTCGAAATCACGTCCAGCAGCAGTCACGCCAGTGCCAGAGGCATGGCAACGATCATGGGCATGCTCGCTAACGGCGGACAACTCGGTAGTAACCGAGTTATCTCTGAAGCGGCGATCGAGACAGCGACGCTGCATCCCGTCCATGCCAGCGATCGGCCTAATGGCCGCTTTGGTATGGCGGATTCCAATTTCGTTCAGTCAGGTTGGGGCGTGACCGGAGAGCACACGTTTGGCTGGGGTGGTGCCGGTGGTTCGGTGATCCAGTTCAGTCCCAGCAAGGGCATCGGCTTTGCGTACACCTGTACCGGATTTGGCAGTGGCTTCTCTGGCGATCAAGATCGCGTCGGGCCGCTGGTGAAAGCTCTCCATGGCGCAACTGGCTAACTATTCGATTTGCAGTAGCGCAGCTGAAACCGTGGTGACTAGAACTTGGCGCGCCCGGCGCGATTTGAACGCGCGACCTTTGGCTTCGGAGGCCAACACTCTATCCAGCTGAGCTACGGGC
>CAJWYI010000142.1 GCA_913049815.1 uncultured Gammaproteobacteria bacterium | reverse complement strand
ATCACAGGAGGCTTTAGCCTTCAGTTGGGTGGGCGTTATTTGATGTTGCCGGGTCAGTACACAGCCGCATTGACCGCCGACGGGTTTGAACCTCTCACACAGTCGTTTGAAGTTGTCGACGATCCCGATCAGACACTCAGTATCTCGCTCACGCCTCTGCCTGGAATACTGACTATTCAGACACGGCCCGAAGTGGCCGCTATGGTCCTCGTCGATCAGGTTGAAGTTGGCACTACGCCACTCACAATCGATTCGGTCCCTGCGGGTCTTCATGACGTGCGAATCATCCCGGAGCGATACTTTCTGGTAGACACCGACATTGATATCACAGGACAACGTATTGAACAGACTCTGACAGTAGATCTGACGCCTGCCTGGGCGAAGATCTCCCTCGCGACAATGCCTGCTGATGCAACCATCAGCATCGACGATGAATCAGTGGGTACAACACCCGGTACGTTTGAAGCACTGGATGGTGAACGACGACTGAAGGTGAGCAAATTCGGCTACAAATCGGTGGAATCAACCCTCAGTGTCGAAGCCGGTGTGTCCCAGCAACTGCCGGATCTGATACTCGAGAAAGCCGATGGTCGCCTGTCACTGACCACGACCCCGGCGGGAGCCAGTATCACCGTGGATGGCCGATATCTCGGCCTCACACCGCTGGATGTCAAACTCCCACCTACCAAGGACGTCAGATTGACGCTCAGCAAAGCCGGTTTCAATGCAGTCAATCGTTCGCTGCAAATCAGACCGGAGGAAGACGCCACGATCCACGCCGATTTGAAACCTGTTCTAGGCAGAATCGAACTCTCGGTCATGCCATCCGATGCCATCCTTTACATCAATGACACGCAGCACGGCCCTGCTAACGGCGCATTGTCACTGACAGCACGTGAGCACGTTCTGTCAATCAGACTCCCTGGCTATGCGCCATTCGATATGGTAATCACACCAAAACCCGGGCTCACGCAACAACTCCTAGTGGAATTACAGACAGAGGAAGCTGCTAGGATTGCGGCCATCGCTCCCCTCTACACAAGTCAAGGCGGACCGGAAATGACATTGATCCTGCCCGGTGAGTTGAAGATGGGAGCCGGTCGCCGAGAACCTGGTAGACGATCCAATGAAATAGAAAAACAGGTCCTGCTAACCCGAGCCTTCTACCTAGGGACCAAAGAAATCGACAACGCCACCTTCAAACGCTACGACAGCACTCATGACTCCGGCATTCTGGGCAGATCACGTCTATCTCAAGACGACCGCCCTGTCGTGAATGTCAGCTGGCTTGAGGCTGCAAGGTTCTGTAACTGGCTAAGCGAACAGGATGGACTGGCCCCTGTCTACAAATTCACCTCAATAGGTGCCGAAATTGAACAACCGCTGGGTAACGGCTATCGACTCCCAACCGAAGCGGAATGGGCGTATGCGGCACGATATGCGGATGGGGAACCCACAAGGTTCCCGTGGGGAGACAACATGCCACCTTCTGGCATTCATGCAAATTACGCGGACATGACTGCCGACAGGATGGTGCCTTACATCATCGCCGACTATAACGACACGTACAGGGGGCCTGCGCCAGTGGCTTCATTTGATCCCAATCACTACGGTATCTACGACCTGGCAGGCAATGTTTCCGAGTGGATTCATGACAACTATTCCATCGCAATCCCGGGAGAAACACTTACAGACCCCATAGGACCCGATAGCTCCAGCCACCGTGTGATCCGTGGTTCAAACTACACACATGGACGCTTCAGCGAACTGCGGTGGACCTACCGGGATTTTGGGCGAGAGCCTCGACCCGATGTTGGATTCAGGGTCGCTCGCTATGTGAACAACGCTTCAAGCGAACAGGCTGAAGACACATCGACCATTGCCTTAGCGGAGGTGGGAGAAGCGCCATGATACGCCAACCTCGATCTCTCGTTTGGATATTGCTTGCTTTGATGCTGACGACAACAACACTGCACGCTGAAGAAGCGGAGGAACCCGTCAAGGAGGCGACGCCATCGACGGAAGACCAGACGCCGGCCGCTATGGGAGATGATGACAGCGATGCAGCTGAAGCACCCCGAAGCAGCAGCTGGAATCTACGGCGTGCAGTCCGTGACTTTGTGCCCAGTGAAGAAATCGAAGTCGATAAACCTGTCGACTTTCCAACCAATATCTAGCGATCAAGGTTCCCCATGCAGAAGAACGTTCCCCTTGAATTCATCTATCAGGTGTTCTCACTAATCATCGCTGTCATCATTATTCACGCGATCTATGTGTCCATTATTCGACCTGGCGCCAGAGAAGTGCTGGAAAAGCAGGCGATTGAAATCAACAGCAATCCAAACTATGTACCGGAGCGATCCACATACGTTGTTATACGAGACTTCGAGCAGGAAGCATGTTTTGTCCTGATGGTCTGGGCATTCTCACTCATGGGCTATAAGGCCTGGCGAACCCGAGAGGAACGCCTGATGATGTCACGCGACCTCGTGCCGATGGGTGACGGTATCAGCATTCTGCCTGAGGACACCCGCGAGTATTCCAGATCCATCCAGTCACTGAACGATAGTGAGCAGGGGTATCTCGTACCCCGAGTGCTACTGAACGCCCTAGATCGCTTTCGGTCAACCCGTAACATCCAGGATGTGTCTACCACTGTTCGAGCAATCTGCGAATCTGAGACGGATCGACTCGATTCTGAACTGGCGCTGGTACGATATATCGCCTGGGCGATCCCATCGATCGGTTTTCTCGGGACGGTTCGCGGTATCGGACAAGCACTCGGGCAGGCCCATCAGGCGGTACAAGGTAACATTGCCGGCGTCACCCAGAGTCTTGGCGTTGCATTCAACTCAACGTTTGTCGCTCTATTGATCAGCATCGTTGTGATGTTCTTGTTACATCAGCTCCAGCAAAGTCAGGAAAAACTGGTACTCGATGCTGGAGCATTTTGCGACAAACGACTCATTCAGAACCTTAAGAGCTGATCGTGCTTCCGTACCAGCACGGCCAATACGAAGGCCGCCGCACCAAGAATCGGGGTGATTCATGTCCATAGCTACCATCGAATTGAACGACATCGCCATCCGGTTCGACGGCGATCAGGGAATTATCGAGAGCCCTGGATACGCAGTTATTGATGGCGACAATCTGTTGATCGGTGAGGCCGGACGCGCCAATGCAAGGTTGTTACCTCGTTGGCGCAACAACCGTTTCTGGCAGTCGCTCGATACCAATCCCCTTGCAGATGGCACGGCCCGCGTCCGTCATCACGCGGACCTTGTGTTCTCACACCTTGAATCCCTGTCTGAGAACATCAAAGGTCAAACGGGGGTAATCCTTCTTGTCCCATCTGACTACATCGCACCGCAGCTGGGACTGCTTCTGGGCATCACAAAAGAGTTGGGTTGGCCCGTTTCTGCCATGCTGGACACCGGCGTTGCCGCAGCATTGAATGCAACCAGTACTCATGTGATGCACATCGAAATCTATCAGCATCGATGGGTCATGACAGCAGTAACGACGGGGGATCATCTCCAGCGCACCCACAGCATAGCGGTTGGCAATCGCGGATGGTCATCACTGATGGATCAATGGGCAACCTTACTGTCCGACAGATTTATTGCAGAACATCGATATGACCCCACACACCAGGCTGCGAGTGAACAAGCCCTCTATGACCATATCCCAGTCTGGCTGGGTGATCCGAACTCTCCCCCATCGCTCGATGTCGGCGAAGCCTCGCGAACCGTCAGCCTTTCAGAGGCGGAATGGAAGTCTGTCTGCAGCGAACAAATTGCGGAGCTCATGAATACCCTAGTGGGCTATATCGAGCGGAACAATCTGAAAGGGCCTGTCGAAGTCCTCCTCGGCCACCACGCTGCGCACGTTCCAGGCATCGCACAATCTCTCGAGTTGATCGACGGTGTAGTTGTGACTGTGATGAAGAGTGACTCTGTGTCGACTGCAGTCCGAACACATGGCGACACCATCGCCTCGCTATCGGCTGACGTGACCCACGTTGTTCAACTGCCGATCGGGGTCGACATTACACCGCATACGCAACACGCGCCTCGCGCAACGCATCTCTTGTGTGGCTCGCGCGCCATCCGAATCGACAACAGTCTTGATGTCATTGGTATTCAAAATGGAAGACTTGTCGCCGGCGGCAATGACCCGGCGTTCAGTCTCATCCAACACGGTGCACGGACGCTGCTCGATCCACACCGTTCAGTAGTTTTGAACGGGACGGCAACTGTCGACGCCTCTGACGTTGTACCGGGAGACGTGATTTCGCTAGACAGCATGGATCTGATGATCATCAGTGATGCATAGCTAATGGCAAGGAAACGCGAGACCTCTGTCTTCAGCTTGTCCTTCCTGGACATCATGTCCTGTGGCTTCGGCGCAGTTATTCTCGTTTTCATCATCATAAACCATGGATCAGAGACTCATAGTCAGGAGCTCAACGTGACGTTGATGGCGGAGGTCAAGAAACTTGAGGAGGAAGTCAGGATCGGGGCAGAAAATCTTGTCGTTTTGCGTAACGCGATGGATGAAACCGACGGGGATATTGCAACCGCGGAGTTGACGATCGAACAACTATTGGAACAGATTCGTCAGCTGCAGCAACAAATGCTGGAACTTCTGGAATCCGATTCTAGCGACGAAGAAATCGCTTCACTCAAGGCTGAACTCCTGAGCATTGAAGAACAAGTTGATGATCTTCAAAACAGTACCGCCGCCAACAATGCCGGTGCGGCGGCGAGGACCGTCATAGGGCAAGGATATCGCCAATACCTGACGGGTATTCGAGTCGGTGGTGACCGTATCCTGATCCTGCTCGATGCATCGACGAGTATGCTGCACCGATCCATCGTCAACGCAATTCGCCTGGGCCTAATGGCGCCCGATGAGAAAATTGCAGCGGAGAAATGGCAGCGTGCGGTACGCACTGTCGAGTGGGTATCCGCCAACGTGCCGCCAGATGCAGATATACAATTGGTGGTATTCAACGGGGAACCGATCCCGCTATCGGGATGGATCAATGCGACCAGCGAGACAGATACGGAAGCGATGCTGGAACGACTTCGTAACCATATTCCGGAAGGCGGGTCGTCATTGGTCAACGCCTTTGAATATGTTGCAACGTTAGATCTACCACCCGACAACATCTTCCTGATCACAGATGGCTTGCCCACCCAGGGGAAAGGCGAGCCTCGTACACCAACTATATCGTCATCCGAACGGGTCAGACTCTTCCGTAACGCGATTGGCACACTGAATGACAACGTACCGGTGAATGTCGTTTTGTTTCCAATGGAAGGTGACCCAATGGCGACGCCTTACTATTGGATACTCGCCCAGGAAACCGCAGGATCATTTCTCGCGCCATCGCGCGATTGGCCATGATCCGGCAGCAGGAGCGGAAAGAATGAGGGCAAAATCATGAGTAGGGAACGGCGAGACACGGAAGGGATCAGCCTTTCTTTTTTAGATGTGATCAGCTGTGGTTTTGGTGCACTGATCCTGCTCCTTGTCCTGACAAAGGTGTTTGAACCTATCGTTTTTGAGGAATCCGCGGCTGCACTTGAAGGATATCTTCGCGATCTTGATGCAGATCTCGCAGAGTTAAGTGGAGATGCGCGTGTCATTACACGCGACCTGCTTGAAAAGGAACGTATTCGGGATGAGACGCTCGCACGATTGGACCAGGTCGAAACACGTATGGTCACAACAGAGAAAGAATTCACCGCAGTTTCCCAGAAAACCCAGGTCAACAATGCTGTACAAACCCGCCTCTCTTTGGCGAGACAGTCTCTCACCGAGGAGATGCAACGCCTCATGGCGAACGTTCAACGCGATCTGGATAACAACAAGATAGGCGGTATCCCCGTCGATAGTGAATACGTAATCTTTATCATCGACAACAGTGGCAGCATGCGGGAGTTCGCCTGGCCCTTGGTTCTCCAGAAAATCAATGAAACGCTCGATCTCTACCCAAGGTTGAAGGGTATCCAGATCATGAACGATCAGGGTCACTATATGTTCAGTCAATATGCCGGTGACTGGATGCCAGATACTCAGGCACGACGCACCGCAATTGTCAGCAGACTGCGAAACTGGACAGCATTCAGTGCAAGCAACCCGGCTCCCGGCATCGTCAAGGCAGTCTCTACATACTATCGGCCAGGACGAAAGATCAGCCTCTACGTGTTTGGAGACGACTTCAACGGCCGATCAATTCAGGCAGTGATCGACAGAGTTGACAAAGTGAACCAAAGCGATATGGAAGGGAACCGACTAGTTCGAATTCACGCGGTTGGTTTTCCAGTCATTTTTCAGCAAAACGCGGCCTTCCAAGCCACCGGCTTTCGGTTCGCACATCTGATGCGCATTCTCGCTGAAAGAAACGGTGGCACATTTATCGGGCTTGATGATTACCGACTGCTCTAGAGCCTACTGCAGCCCTAAAACACCCCCCAATCGCTTCATCTCTAAGAACGATTCACCAATCGGAGCGGTAACGCCACCGGCACTGTATCTACGAAAACGGCGCCATGATTTCGTAACTGTCGATGTAACGACTGATGACGGTTCAGGTAGGCCATAACGACGTGAAAATCTAGCGCATCATATAGTTAGTGCAACCGCGGTACCTATTCACTCGTTCCAGGGTCGCGGTGGTGGACCAAATTTGTTCGACCCTTTGTTACCCCGCCATAAAAGGAGAAACAAAAGCATAAACATATTAACTATGAACACAAGAGACAGAACAGAGAACCAGCCAGAAGCACCAAGGTCATCCAGACGCTTGATCATGAAGATGAACGAGAACACAGTACCGAGCAAAAGCATGACAAATAAAAGTGTTACAAAGATCCCGGTGATGATAGCCACAGTTTCTTCGCAGGGCGCCAGCTCCAAAAAAAAACGGAATAAAAGAGAAACCAAGCCGCGAATGAAAGCTTCTGTGCGAGAACCATTCCTAGGTACTTTAGGCGACCAATGCGCCCTTTGGGTGAATTCCACGGTGCCTCGTCAAATCCCTCATCTGAGGTTTCGACGTTAGACGCCGGAGTGATGTGGGGATTATTTGCTGGATTGGACATACGATTGCTCCCTCACCGCTTTCTTCGATCCGCCTTTGCCGTGGTGTGCCCAGCCAGATGTCACACGGGCCGACACCAATACAATGGCCCCAACAACGCAGTCACATATATCGGAGGCAGGCAAGCAACTGACAGGATGCACGGGTCTTTAGAAAAGTGCCTGAAGTCTTGGGATGCTCTCCGCACGATATCTTTAGCGGAATCCTTCCTTACGACAGATCGGGCTGCCAATCGAACGCCCGCTTCGCATTTTCCTGAA
>CAJWYI010000141.1 GCA_913049815.1 uncultured Gammaproteobacteria bacterium | reverse complement strand
TGGTGGGTACCGCGATCGTCATGTGCGTTATTGCAGTGCTTTTCTCCTATCGATGTTTCTCACCATGATGCTATCCCACGCCGGCTCGCCGAAAGTTCAGTCTGTGACGACACCCACCGAGGATATTGTGGAAGGGTTTCGACTGATTCGTAAAGAAACGCTGGTTCAGGGATTGTTGGTCATCGGAGTTTTCCCACCGATGCTGGGTGCATCAGTCAACTATCTGCTGCCGGCTTTTAATCAAGAGATCATCGCAGGCGGACCCGACGATCTAGGACTTTTGACTGCTGTGACGGGGATCGGAGCGTTGGCTGGCTCTATTCTTCTCGCCCGTTTGGGTGATGCGCCTCATAAGGGCCGCTTGATCCTCGTTAGCGCTTACGGCTGGGCCGTTGCCATGGGTCTCTTTGCGCTTAGTCATAACCTATACCTCGCGATGGTTGCGGGAGCTATGGTGGCGTTTTGCCACTCATTTTTTGGGTCACTGAGTACGAGCGTGCTCCAGATGTCCGTCCCACAATCCATACGTGGACGTGTGATGAGTGTCACCATGATGGTTCACGCCCTGATTCCTATCGGTGTGATTCCCGTGAGCGCGCTCGCTGAGTTTGCGGGGATCGACGTGGCACTGATGACGAGTGCTGGTGTGCTGGTGATCGGTCTGTGGTTGCTGAGCTTACGTTTTCCCGGCGTTGGACAGATTGACCGGGGGTATCTCCGATAGTGCGAATTGGTCTTCCGAAATTGATCATTAGGGTCATCGCGGTCCTGTTACCGTGCTTGATGAGTGTTCCTGTTGCTGCGGGTACTGCGGAAGTGTGTCGTTCATGCCATGAAGTACAGTTTCAGGCGTGGCAACAGTCAGATCATTTTCACGCGATGCAGGTCGCATCCGATGCAAGTGTGCTTGGAGACTTTGGGAACGCAGAGGCTTCCTTTCATGGGATCAAATCGGCCTTTTCACAAAAGGAACAGGACTTTGTTGTGAAAACGATGGGTAGCGACGGCACAGAGGTCACTGCTCCGATTCGGTACACCTTCGGACATGACCCATTGCAACAATACCTTGTGGAGATGGAAGGTGGTCGGCTACAGGCATTGAATCTGGCCTGGGATACAAGACCTGTGTCTGATGGAGGTCAGCGGTGGTTTCACTTACAGCCCGATGAAACCATCAAGTCTTCACATCCCTTCTTCTGGACGAGACATTTCAGCAATTGGAATACGCGCTGTGCAGATTGTCATAGTACGAACGTGACGCAGGGATATGATCCTATCGCAAACACGTACGAAACGAGATTCTCAGAGGCCAACGTTTCATGCGAGGCCTGTCATGCTAATGGGAGCCGCCATGTTGCATTGGCAAACGAGGAGCGCCTCTCGAAGGAGAAACTGGGTATTTCGGCGATGGTTGATGTCAGCGAGTGGCATTTCCAGAAAGGGTCGGCGACCGCGACGCTTACTGCAGGCAAATCGCCGAACGAAATCAACCAGTGCGGTGGGTGTCACTCGAGGCGAACCCGAATCAGTAATCAGACCATCGGCGACTATTTCGATCGATATGAGCTGACGTTATTGTCAGAGGGACTCTACTTCGATGATGGTCAGATCCGAGATGAGGTATTTGTCATCGGCTCCTTCCTCCAAAGCCGTATGTATCAGGCCGGGGTGACCTGTTCGAACTGTCATGAACCGCACTCCGGTCAGTTGCGAGCTACAGGAAACGAACTCTGTGCGACCTGTCACGCACCAACCGTTTTCGATAGTACTAATCATCATGGGCACCCGAACGAGTCAGCGGGAGCGGCGTGTGTGGAATGTCACATGCCTGCCAGAACCTATATGCAGGTGGATGATCGCCGGGATCATCGCTTCCATGTGCCGGACCCATTGTTGTCGCGTGAAATTGGGTCACCTGATCCGTGTCTTGGTTGCCATGTGGACAAACCTCATAGGTGGGCGGATCAGAATATCCGCACATGGCATCCGGACTACACCCGTCGAAACACCTGGTCAGAACCTCTTGCACGTGCGCGAAGTCTGGATGTCGCGGCAGTGGATGCGCTGATCGAAGAAATCGATCGCGAAAGCACAGCACCAATCATCAGGGCGACATTGTTACAGCAGCTGTCTGAGATGCAGACGAGGCGATCATTGACGGTCGCACAAAGATTTATTGCTGACAAAGAGCCTTTGATTCGTGCAGCCGCTGCGAGCGTGATGTGGGTTGTCCCGGCGACACAACGATCGAGTCTATTATTGGAGTCTTTTTCTGACGATACCAGACTGGTGCGCCATGTAGCAGCCCGAAGCCTTACTGCATCTGCCATCAGATTACGAGATTCTGAACTCGGTGTCGTTGATGAGTATCGGTCTGCGTTGAGCGTCTCATCGGGTCAGGTAGAAACCCAGCTAGCCCTTGCTGACTTGGCTCTAAATATTGGAGACGCCAGCGGTGCGGAGTCACACTTCATACAGGCGTTACGTATGGAACCGAATCATCCCACAGTGCTGCTCCAATATTCAGACTTTCTCCGATCGGTTCAGCGTGACGGTGACGCGGCTGGCTATCTGAAGTATGCGATTGAGGTTTTCCCTGACAACGCCTCAGCGCACCATAGTTATGGACTATGGTTGATCCGCCAGCATAAACCGGATGAGGCGCTACCATACCTGCGTCGTGCGACGGAATACGAAGGCACGACGGCGCGCTATGCCTATGTGTATGCTGTTGCGCTCGAAACGCTAGGGCGGCTGGAGGTCGCTTTAAGTCAGATCGTTGGAGCGAGAACAAGCTGGCCTAACGATATGGATCTGCTAACGACCGAAATACGTCTGCGACAGCGGACCGGGGACACGGCCTCCATTCCTAAGCTGGGTGAGGAACTTCGCATGTTGCAATCCGCGGTACGTCGAGATTGAGGCTCATCATTGGTGATGACTCGTGAAGCATCGTCGTCCAACATCTTTTCGATGATGAAATTGGTGATGTCGCGAACCTTCGATTTTGTCTGTCCATCTGCGATGGCGGAGCAGGGCCACAATGTTTGGGGGAAGCCCGGGTTGCGATAAACCGCGTGCGTGCGTTAGTTTGGATCGACCTTATAGAAGACATCACATCATGTCGCGCGTCGGTAGATTCAGAGTCTGCTCCATTCCCATCTGCGTTCTGGCGCTGTTTGTTCTGTCGTCCTGTTCTGTAAGCGACGAGCGCTCTCGCCCCAATATCCTGTGGATCGATATAGATGACCAGTCACCCTGGTATGGCGCGTATGGTGATGACCTTGTCGCAACGCCCAATCTTGATGCGTTGGCTGAGGAGGGTGTGGTGTTCGAGAGAGCCTATGCGGCAAACCCGGTGTGCGCACCCTCCCGATCAGCGTTTATTACTGGTTACTATCCCATTCGCCTGGGTACCCACGATATGCGTTCGAGTCGAACGCTCGGTCACCAGATTCATTTGCCTGAAGGGATGCAAACAATTCCGGAGATGGTGCGCAGTAACGGTTATGAGACTTACAACTCGCACAAGGATGACTACAACTTCGTTTACGATCGGACCGATCTGTACTCCTTTGGCAACCCGTCAGCCGAGGTCCTGGAGGCAGCGAAAAACGATCGATGGGGGAAGGGGTTGAGGGGTACGGGTCACTGGTCTGAAGTTCCTGAAGGTCGACCCTTCTTCGGGCAGATGGCGATCGCGGGCGGTAAAAGTGTTGCCGACATCGAAGACGAGCTGCGCGTACTGGGTGTTGAACCTGTCGGTCCTGCAGACGTTCGTGTTCCTGCACAGTACCCGGATATTTCCCAGGTCCGTCAGCACATTGCCGATCACTACAATTCCATTGCGCGCACCGATTATCAGGTTGGTGAGGTTATCCAACAGCTGAAGGATGATGGTCGGTGGGGCAATACGGTGGTGATCTTGTACAGCGATCACGGTTCTGACCTGCCCCGAAGCAAGGAATTCGTCTACCACGAGGGACTGCAGGTGCCGCTGATCATAGCAGGGCCGGGATTAATCGAACCGGATCGGCGTGGGGAGATCGTCAACCTGATGGACATCAGCGCCACGACGTTGGCACTCGCAGGCGTTGAGGTGCCTGAGTCGATGGACGCCATGGATCTATTTACGTCCGACTACCACCGTGAATATGTGTATTCCTCGGCTGATCGCATGTCGAACGTCATTGATCGCGTGCGATCCGTGATGGGAGAACGCTTCCACTACATCCGTAATTTCAAGCTGGATCGACCGCTCTTCAACTGGGGGCATCGGGAGATGATTGCGTCCATGAATGATCCCGAAGGCAAGAACACCAGCTTCATGGCCATGCGTCGTATGTACGAGAGAGGTGAGCTCGAAGGGGTTCATGCAGCGCCCTACGGCGAACGGGTACCAGAGGAACTTTACGATCTGTATGCAGACCCGGACGAAGCGGTGAATCTCGCGGAAGACCCGGATTACGAAGATCAGCTCAGCAAAATGCGCGGGCTCCTCGACGACTGGATCATCGATACGGATGACAAGGGACAGTACCCGCGGTCGGCTGCAGCGATGCAGGAAGTCATCGATCGCATGCCACCGGACTGGCTCAAGAGTCCGGAATATATTCAATAATCGGTCATCTCGGCCTCAGGTCGGATACCTCTGATCAAAGTAGCGCCGCGGCGTCACTTTGGACCACTTCTCAGCCTCGGTTTTGCTCGGTGGAAAGTTCTAGACTACCCCGTAAGCGATCATTGCATCGGCCACTTTGATGAAACCGGCGATGTTTGCACCCTTAACGTAGTCGATGTAGTCGCTGTCGGTGCTGCCATACTCGACGCAACTCGTGTGTATGTCTGCCATGATGTTGCGCAGACGATTCTGCAGCTCTTCTTCTTCCCACGTGATTCGCGCGCTGTTCTGACTCATTTCCAGTCCGGAAATTGCTACGCCGCCCGCGTTGGCTGCCTTGCTGGGCGCAAACAGGACTTTTGCCTTTACGAAGTCGTGGATTCCTTCCTGTGCGGTGGGCATGTTCGCGCCTTCGGAAACGGCCTTGCAGCCGTTGGCGATGAGCGTGCGTGCCTCTTCCTGACTGATTTCGTTCTGGGTGGCGCATGGCAGAGCGATGTCCGCCGGTACGCTCCATGGGCGCTGGCCTTCGAAGAATTCAGCGTCGAACTGATCCGCGTACGCAGAAATTCGTCCCCGTCGATTCTTTTTGAGGTCGACGAGGAAAGCCAGGCGCTCCTCGTCGATGCCGTGTTCGTCGTACACGTACCCGCTGGAATCGGATGCCGTCAAGACTTTGCCGCCAAGTTGGTTGATCTTTTCGATCGCGTACGTCGCGACGTTACCGGAGCCGGATACGAGACAGGTCTTACCTTCGATGTCTTGGCCGGCTTGCTTCAGCATGTCTTGGAGCATATATACGGTACCGTAGCCGGTCGCTTCGGTACGAATCGGGCTGCCGCCATATTCGAGGCCTTTGCCTGTCAGGACACCTGTGAAACGATTCGACAAGCGTTTCCAATGCCCGAAAAGATAGCCGATTTCCCGCGCACCCACGCCTATGTCGCCGGCCGGCACGTCGATGTCTTCGCCGACATGTCGATGCAGTTCGGTCATAAATGACTGACAGAAACGCATGACCTCATTGTTAGATTTGCCTTTCGGGTTGAAGTCCGCGCCGCCTTTGCCGCCGCCCATCGGGAGCCCGGTCAGACTGTTTTTGAACGTCTGCTCGAAGGCGAGAAACTTCAGAATGCTCTGATTCACGCTGGGGTGGAAGCGCAGTCCACCCTTGTAGGGTCCGATTGAATTGTTGTTCTGTACGCGGAAGCCGCGGTTGACCCGGATGTTGCCGGAGTCGTCTTCCCAGCAGACGCGAAAGCTGATGATCCGGTCGGGTTCGGCGATGCGCCGCAGAATCTGCGCCTCATGGTAAATTTCTTTGTCGGCAATATAGTCGAAGACGTTCGCCGCAACTTCGTAAACTGCTTGGTGAAACTCTGTTTCGCCGGGATTGCGGCGAACGAGGCCCGCCATGAATTCATCTAGGTTTACGTGGTCGCTGACGGCCATTGCTGCCTCCAAAAATTGAAGTCGAGGTTTCACCCACCTTATTCGACAAAGAGTTGGCCTGCAATGTCCTACAAGTGGCGCGATTGCGTCAATAGCTGCACCGTCGGTCGATGGGGATACGCTGGCAGGCCCTGGTGCTATAGTGATATTCCTTCACTGGGTAGAGACTGCCGAAATGGATGAGATGGAGACCACCGCAGACGTGCCTGCTGATGTTCAGCAGGTACCTCAAGTCGCTGCTGTCGACCCTGACGAGGTCGCCGAACACAACGCAAAGAATGTCGCAAACCGTGCCAAAGTAGGTCGGATCCACGCGGTCGCTGCTCTGGCGGCACTGGTCATCTTCGGGGCGACACACACCTGGGCAACGTCAAGTGGCTGGCTGCTGGCAACGGTGACGTCAATCTTTGCGGCTTTTATGGCGGGTGTCGTGCTGTCAGCGCTGGCGCACGAGTGGGGACACTACAGTGGTGCATTGCTGTCGCAATCCCGGGTTACGGTTGCCGAGGCACCGCTAAATTATTTCTTCATGTTCAACTTTGACATGGCGACGAACGACACGCGGCAGGCGTTCTGGATGAGCTGGGGTGGCCTGACGGGCAGCTGGGGCTTGTTCCTGGCCCTGTCACTATTGGTCACTCAGGATAGTTGGGCCAGTGCAGTATTGATCGCGACCGTATTTGGCAGTGCCCTCAATGCCAGCTTGTTTGAAGTGCCTGTGGTGCTGCGGACGCGTAAAAGTAACGAGTTCGGAGGCGAACTGGCGGCACAGTTGAAGTCTCCTGGTGTCATACAGCTCCCTGGAGTCATCGCTGGTCTCGCGCTTGCGGTCTTACTAGGGCTGTGGAATACGTGAGGCGAGTTTAAAGGTGAGGCACCTAATGGCGGAAATGTGCAGCAGGTCTGCTATGCTGGTTCCGGTAATTGGTTGATCGGCTCTGGAAAATTCCACCGGACCCTCTGCCATATGGAACATGTCGCCGGTCGCATCGTTCCACCCCATTAGCCATGCCTTCATCTCGTTCAATCTCTCGGCGTGGGTAGGATCGTTGACCAGATTCGTCGTCTTCGCGGTATAACTTTTGAGATCGTAGAGTTCATCCAGATCATGCGGTCTGAACACATTCTTCCACAGATCGGTGGGAATCATACGCCGACTGCTGTAACACTAGACCTTGCCGCGACTTTCGCTATAGACACTGTCCGGCCAATCTTCTGGTGTGAGCGGGACGAGGCTGGTGTAATCGAGGCCATCCGGCGTCTCCGTCTCACTCCTATCGATAGAAAGTCGGCATCAGATCCATC
>CAJWYI010000140.1 GCA_913049815.1 uncultured Gammaproteobacteria bacterium | reverse complement strand
GCGTCATTGAGGACAACGTCTGGGGCATGGTGATCGACTGGTTGGCAGCGGGCGTCAACCCGGGGTCTGCGACGCTCTTTATCCAGTCGAGGGTTCCTGAACACGCAGAGTTACACCTGCTGCTTTCGATGATCACGCCGTTACCATGGCTGGAACGGGTTCCGACTTACAAGGATCAGGTACAGCGGCTGGGCAATGAGCGTGATCTGACCAACTACGGTTTCCTGGGGTACCCCGTTCTCCAGAGCTCCGACATCCTGATCTACAAGGCCGGACGCGTTCCTGTGGGTGCTGATCAGGTACCGCATGTGGAACTGACAAGGGAGATTGCGCGCCGATTTAACCATCTGTACGGACGGGAACCCGGCTTCGAAGAACTCGCTGAGGATGCCATACGTAAACTTGGTCGCAAGGGTGCAAAGCGCTATCGCGGTTTCAGAAAACTGTTCCTTGAGCAAGGCAATCAAGAATCACTTGAGAATGCGCGCGCGCTACTTCAGGAACAACAGAATCTGTCCATGGGTGATAGGGATCGTTTATACGGTTACCTAGAAGGTGGCGGGAAGGTCATCCTGCCGGAACCCGACCATATGCTGACGGAGGCATCGGTGATGCCGGGCATTGATGGTCAGAAGATGTCCAAGTCCTATGGAAATCAGATCATGCTGCGGGAAGACACGGACAGTGTGGACAAAAAGATACGCACAATGACTACCGATCCGGCGCGTGTCCGTCGTACGGACCCGGGTGACCCGGACAAGTGTCCCGTGTTCCAGCTGCATGAGGTCTACTCTGACGACGATCGCAAGCAATGGGTACGCGAAGGATGTACCTCGGCGGGCATTGGCTGCCTGGACTGTAAAAAGCCACTGATTGATGCCGTCCTGGAAGAACAGCAACCGATGCGCGAGCGTGCATTGCAGTATGAAGAAAATCCGGATCTTGTCCGTTCGATTGTTGCAGAAGGGTGTGAAACGGCCCGAATGATCGCGCGTGACACGCTCGAGGACGTGCGCAATGCGATGGGCCTTGACTATAACTGAGCGCGTACGGTCAAAGAGTGACCGAAATCCCGTGACAGCCAGAGCCGATTGACCACCAGAGAAGACAATTCAGACGAGTATCCACGCTTGAGCGAAACGCCCCAAGATCCGCCATCAGACCCTCCTGAACCTCCGCCAGGACAGCAGGAGATGCGCTTCGCTGTTGTCGAAGGTCGGCCGATGACCCAGCTTCCGCTGGACCTGTACATCCCGCCACAGGCGCTCGAAGTATTCCTGGAGGCTTTTGAAGGCCCGCTCGACTTATTATTGTATCTGATCCGGCGTCAGAACCTCGATGTGCTGGATATTCAGGTTGCCGAGATCACCCGGCAATACATGGAGTACATCGAACTGATGAAGGAACTCCAGATCGAGTTGGCCGCCGAATACCTCGTGATGGCCGCGATGCTGGCAGAGATAAAATCCAGGGTATTGTTACCCCGAAAGAATGAAGATGAGCAGGATGAGGATGACCCGCGGGCGGAGCTGATTCGAAAACTACAGGATTACGAACGATTTAAGCAGGCGGCGCTGGATATCGATGACCTGCAGCGGGTCAATCGTGATTTGTGGGTTGCCTCTGCGGAGGCGCCGGAAGTAGAAAAAAAACAGCCTTTGCCTGATATACAGATGCAGGAGATGCTCATCGTCCTTTCTCGCGTACTGAAACGTGCCGAACAGTTCTCCAGCCACCGTATTGCGCTCGAGCCGCTCTCAACACGAGAGCGTATGTCCAATATTCTGGTGAGAATCAACGATAACGACGATGAGTTTTTACCCTTTATCGAATTGTTTACACCAGAGGAAGGGCGTGCGGGAGTAATCGTCACATTCATAGCCGTCATGGAACTGATCAAGGAATCTCTGCTCAGTATTGTGCAGACAGAAGCCTTTGCGCCGATTCATGTTAAAGCGCGCAATGGAGCGCCTTTGGCATTTGACGACGATGAAGACATCTAACGAAGTGGCAGGGGGAACCTGAAACAGTGCAGCGTAGTTTGCTCAAACAGATCATCGAGGGCGCGATTTTGGCTGCGGATACACCTTTGAGTGTTGATCGCATCATGTCTCTGCTCGAAGGTGATGACGTAGATTCGGAAGGAGTAGGCGTCCCAGCGCGAAGTGATGTACGAGAGGTCCTGAGCGAAATTGCTGAGGATTGTGCCGAACGAGGTTTTGAACTTAAGAAGGTGGCCACAGGGTATCGCTTTCAGGTGCGTACTGAACTTGGTGAGTGGGTCGGTAAGCTCTGGGAAGAGCGTCCCCCCCGGTACACACGTGCACTGCTGGAAACGTTAGCGCTGATCGCCTACAAACAGCCCATTACCCGAGGTGATATCGAGGAGATTAGAGGGGTTGCCGTCAGCACCAACATTATCCGGACGTTGCTGGATCGTGAGTGGATACGTGTTGTGGGGCAACGGGATGTTCCTGGAAAGCCCTCGCTGTTCGCCACGACGCGTGAGTTCCTGGACTATTTCAATCTCACCAGTTTGGACGAACTGCCGACACTAACCGAGATTCGTGACCTTGACGCGGTCAATCAGCAACTCGATCTCGAGGAAGAGTTGATGCCACCTCGCACTCTGGCTGTCTCTGATCGAAAGCAAATGGAAGGCGAAGAAAACGAGGGTGGTGAAAGTCGCGGTGACGATCTCGGCGAAAGTCTTGGTGATGGCGAGGATCTGTCCCAGACTCGCTATGAAACAGATGGAGAAGAGTCAAGATCCATCGATAGTGTGGATCTCGATGAAGTGACGGATCGCGTCAACCAGATCCAGGACAATATCAGACGGCTCTATGAACGACCTGACGAGACGCAGGACGATTATCTTGACGCGGAAGATGTGGGTTGGGAAGTGGATACTGTCCAGTCGGAGGTCACACAGAACGCATCACCGGAAGGTGGGGTTGCGGAGAGTGGCGAGAATGACAAGAGCGATGTTTCTGGCCCTGTAGACCCCGGAGAAGAATCCGCGGTCGATGAGGAGCTGGATGGTTCAATGACGCTGGACGCGGCGAGAACGTCTGGAGACACGTCGCGTGGTCCTGATATTGACCAGGACGATGGTGACTCGGACGAGGGCGATACGAATGAGGTGCGGACTCCGCGTGGCTGATTCGCGCAAAGCTCAGCGGCCCAGAAGACGATCAAAAGGTCAGGGTACTGCATCCGCGGAGGCTTCTGGATCCGAGAAATTACACAAGGTCCTTGCGAACCTTGGTCTGGGCAGTCGGAGATCTCTGGAACAGTGGATCAAAGATGGCCGTGTTCGCGTGAATGGTCAGGTTGCAACTTTGGGTGATCGGGTTAGCGAAGATGACCGGCTCCGGGTCGACGGGGAACCGGTTCGCCGTCATCAACGGAAGCATCGGGTCATTCTCTATAACAAACCCACGGGCGAGATCTGCAGTCGGGATGATCCCGAAGGACGGCCGAATGTTTTTCGACGTTTACCGAAGCTCAGTCAGCAGCGTTGGATTGCGGTTGGGCGCCTCGACTTCAATACGAGTGGACTGTTGCTCTTTACCACCGATGGCGCGCTGGCGAACAGACTGATGCACCCATCGGCCAATATCGATCGGGAATACGCCGTCAGGGTGAACGGCGAGGTCACAGATGAGGTTATTGAGCGGCTGCGTGAAGGGGTGCTGTTGGAGGATGGATTCGCAAGATTTACGGATATCCAACCTGGTCGTGATGATGATGTACGGAGTGGCGCGAACCAATGGTTCTATGTCGTGCTCCTGGAAGGTCGTAACCGAGAGGTTCGGCGTCTTTGGGAATCGCAGGATCTGAGTGTCAGCCGACTGAAACGAGTACGATTTGGCACGTTGTTCATCCCCTCGAAGATACGTGCGGGACAGTGGATTGAATTGACTGGTAAGGACCTCGACACTGTTTATACGCTGGCGAAGCCCGATAGCGAGAAGTCGGCTGACAGCGGGAAGTCGCACGATAGCAAAAAGTCGCACAGCAGAACGTCGTCCAAGGGCAGAAAACAGGATCGATGAAAAAGGCCACTCTGCTGCGGTCGAGGTCACCCCTCGATGTAGAACGGGCAGTGTTATCGCATGCAGTTCATGCCTTGGTTGATTCTTTTCGATGCCCTGGTGAACGCTTAGTCGGGTCGCGTCAGTCAACACGCGGATGGCCTCGTTTCCGTGTAGCCATCGCATGGCGCGTGATTGTTGTCTGATGAGTTGCGAGCAGCACTGTGAGCTCATTACAGAGTTGATGGATGTGAGTGCTTCTATGTCGGTGCATATCCGTCTTGTTGGGCTTTAGACTGACAATGCATGTGCTGCGGAGATCAGCCGATGCCGGAGCTTAGGATCCTCAAGGTCCGCGTTGAAAGCATAAATGTTGGCGGCGAAACACTGTCTGTTAAGCGAGAGTGTCGGGCCTCAGTCGCTAAGTACGGGCTTTAGGGCAACAGCGTAAAATGTTGTCAGCGTTTGGGTGGTTCCCACGTGCGTGGATCAAACAGTTCGCCATGTTCTCCCCCATGCCGGTTACCTAGGAGGTAGAGATAGAGTGGCATGAGCTCTTCAGCAGTCTTGACCGTCATAGGGTCCTCTGCGGGATAAGCGGCTGCTCGCATCGCGGTTCGTGTTGCCGCCGGGTTTACGATGTTGATACGAATCGCACTCGTGTTCTCGAGTTCGTCGGCCAGTAACAGAGCCAATCCTTCAAGCGCGTACTTGGATACCGCATAGGCACTCCAATACGCACGTGGTTTGTTACCGACACTGGAGCTGGTAAACACAATAGATGCATCGTTTGATCGCTCAACCAATGGCAGAAGAAGCCGGGTCAGCATCACTGGCGCCATAAAGTTCACCTGCATCACTTCTCGCCATTCATTCAGATCGCTGTTAGCAAACGGAAGACGGGTACCGAGGATGCTCGCGTTGTGCAGGATGCCATCGAGCCGGCCGTACTGCTCGCCGATGGCGTTGGCCATCTCGTTGATCTTATCTTCACTGGTGTTCATTAGATCCATCGGCACGATGCCGGGTTCTGGTGCATCACTAGAATGGATCTCGTCGTATAGAGACTCCAGTTTGCTTACCGTACGACCGAGCAGGATGACCGTGGCACCGCGTGCCGCAAGCGTATGTGCGGTGACCCTTCCGATCCCATCACCGGCTCCTGTCACCATGATGATACGATCAGCGAAATCCTGAGCCTTTGAATCAACCACTTTCTATTCGCCGTTACCCAACAGAATCTCTTTGACGGACCTGACCAGAATGGATACATCGAACAATCATGATTGGTTCTTAATGTATAAAAGGTCGTACTGTAGTTTGGTCACGGCGTCGTCCGAGGAACTTCCGTAACCATACATGATCTGGGCCCAGCCGGTGAGCCTCGAGTTCACGATATGACGTAGATTGTAGTAGGGGTTTTCCTCGGAGATAGCTTCAATAAAGTCGGGTCTTTCGGGGCGAGGACCGATAAAGCTCATTTCACTGATCAGGACGTCCCAGAACTGTGACAGCTCGCAGAGTCGGAATTTGCGCATCGTGTTACCGAATCGAGTGACATGAGGGTCGTCCTTCTCGGCTAAACGGGAACTTTCCGATTCTGCATCATTGACTATTGTGCGGAATTTGTTGACCCATAAAGGCGTAACATTTTCGCCGGTTCTTAACTGGCGATAGAGCATGTGCGGGCACTCGGTGATGAGGATCAGCGTTGACAGAACGATCATGACAGGCGCCACTATAGGATGAGCTTCCAGCTCACGAGTAATACTGAAGAGAATTCGCCCGTGATCAACCAGTGATTGGTATTGAAGATGATTAGCAATCCCAGGATGTCGAGGCCAGCGAGTAGAATGAACGGGTTTGTTTCATTGCGGTGCTTGTGCGTGCACCACGTAGTTAACGTCGATGTCCTGGCCCAGGCGATATCGCCGGGAGACAGGATTGTAGGTCATTCCGGTGATGTCGCTGACGGACAGTGATGCGCTCCTCAACATACCTGACAATTCAGAAGGCTTGATGAACTTTGCATAGTCATGGGTTCCACGCGGCAGCATGTTCAGGACGTATTCTGCACCGACAACCATGAGTAACCAGGATTTCGGATTCCTATTGATGGTTGAAAGAAAAATCTGTCCCCCAGGCTTAATAAGCTTCGACAATGCTTGGATGGTCGAAGCAGGGTCTGGCACGTGTTCGAGCATTTCAAGACAGGTAATGACGTCGTAGGAGGCAGGACATTCTGTAGCGAGAGACTCAGCACTAATCTGTCGATAGTCGATCTGTTCTGTGAGTCCTGATTCATGGAGATGAAGTCTCGCAACGGACAATGGCTTGTCAGCAAGATCAATTCCGGTCACTTGGGCACCAGCCGTTGCTAGTGCTTCTGTAAGAATCCCGCCTCCGCATCCGACATCGAGCACCGAAGCTTCTGGGAGTTGACATCGCTCTGAAATGTAACGAATGCGTAGAGGATTGATATCGTGGAGGGGTTTGAATTCACTATTCGGGTCCCACCATCGCTTGGCGAGGCTCTGGAATTTGTCCAGTTCGGCCTGATCTACATTGGCTTCTAATAGCGGGTCGGTCTCTCTGCTCACGATTGTAGCTTCTCACGCCAGCTGTCGATGCGTTTATCCAAGCGCTGTTCGTCGATGGTTGACAGTTGTCCATGTTGGTAGAGTAATTTACCGCTGACCCAGGTGTGACTGACATCGTTTCCGTTTGATGCATAGACAAACTGCGAGGCAGGATCATGAACTGGTTTTCGACGGAGGCCAGTAAAGTCAACTGCGATGATATCTGCTCTTTTACCGGTCACCAGTGTGCCGATCTGATCATCAATACCCAACATTCTTGCACCGTTCAAAGTCGCCATACGAATAGCCTGATGAGCATTGATGGCACTTGCGTCCTTTCCGACAGCCTTTGCCATCAGGGCGGCTGTGCAGGTTTCCTCAACCATATCAAGGTTGTTGTTGCTCGCGGCACTGTCGGTTCCAATGGCGACGTTGATGCCGCGCTCGATCAGATCAGCGACAGGACAGAATCCGCTCGCGAGTTTGAGGTTTGACTGGGGGCAGTGTGCCACATGAACACCGGCTGCCGCCATCTGATCCATCTCCTCTGCGACCAGCTCGGTCATGTGCACGGTCTGTAGTCCGGGTGACAGAAATCCCATGGCTGAGAGCCGTGCAAACGGCCTTTGGTTGTTCTCGCGCACAGCGTCGATGACCTCAGATTCCGTCTCGTGCAAGTGGAGATGTATGGGGATGTCCAGTTGTTCGCTATACATCAGTATTTTCTGGAATGCATTGTCAGTGACGGTATAAGGCGCGTGGGGAGCAAAGGCCATCGTGATCCCCGCATCTCT
>CAJWYI010000139.1 GCA_913049815.1 uncultured Gammaproteobacteria bacterium | reverse complement strand
CGCTGGTCAAGTGCTTTGCCACCCCTTGCGCACTCAGCTTTGGCGCCACTGTGTGGATATTCGATCCCCTGTTTCGACTTGCCACGCTGCTTTTTCTACTACCGCTGTTTCTGCACGCCGCAAGCTCTGCCTGGTGGCCAGGGCAACATGTAGGTAGCCGTCCGGCGTTGATTCAACGCTGTTTTCGAATGGTCGCATTGGTTGTATCCATACTCGGATGGGGTGTTGTCTTCATTTTGCTGGGCTATATTCTAATGTCGCTGTTCACGAGCTACACACTCAACAACAATACACTGCTCGTGATCGAATCTCTGACACCCTTGGGATTTATGATCTGCGCATGGTTTTGGTGGCCCGCGTACGCACGCGAGGTCGTGCCCTCATGGCCCGAAGATGGTGTACGTATCCGAATACTGACCAGCACACGTTGGCAACGTGAATTGATATCGATCGCACAGAACCTTCGTCGATCCGTTGCTTTACCGCAATACCATGGATTCCTTGCCACTTGCGGCCTGATCCTCGTGGTCGCTACCACCGCTGTCATCGGGATTTTTTCCGGCGTTGTGTACCGGCTGATCGAGATCGTCCTAGTATTGTCATTAGTACCGCTACATTTGATCGTGGTCACGCAAGCTGAAGTCGTGGGCCAACTCTGGCAAGAACAGGCGGCCAGGATTCGGTCGCAGAGCGGACCGTAGCGACTGAACCGCTCAACACACCGCCGCAGGGAGGCACCCATCGCTATCTAGCAACCGGATCGGGAGCATCTGCAATTAAACGATCCACGATAACTCACGGTGCTGACCCCATTTCAAGAGACGAATAAGACGCCAGTATGGCTCGAATTCTAATATTTCAGTTGTCTCAGACACCATGGTACGGTGCGCATCGATTCGGCTGCGCGGAAATCCGTCAGTATCTGGCATATAGGAGAGGAAGACGACCATGCATGTGTTGATCATTGGTGCCGGCGCGCTCGGCACAATCTACGCCGCATATCTTTCTCGCGCCGGGCACGACGTCACGCTATTCGCTCGCGGCAAACGCGCCAACATTATCCGTGAGCATGGCATTGCAGTCTCCGGTATCGATGAATTTGTCACGAGATGTGCAATCGCTACCGCGGACGATCCACCGGCAAGCTCTGATGTTCTCATCAACGCTGTCAAAACATACGATAACGAGGCCGCACTGAACGCACTTCAGAATGTGCAGGTTTCCAGCGCATTCTCTGTACAGAATGGGGTCCAGAAAAACATCGCGCTCAGCGATACATTTGGATCTCGCGCGACGCTGGGCGCCGTAGGGATGCTAGGCGGCGAAGTCACTCACGTTGCTCCGGGAAAGCCATTAGGCGTCAGATTCAACATGCCGGGAGGTACGACTGTGGGCGAACTGGACGGCAGTAGTTCCGCGCGGGTCGATGACATTGTGACAGCGCTCAGTGAGTCTGGGCTGCGCGCCAATAGTTCAACAGACATCCAGTCCGTGGAGTGGTCCAAGTTTGTCGGCTGGTCAGGCGTCAGTGCACTGGCTGTACTGACCCGACTACCCACTAGCGAATTCATGTCCCGCCCAGAGACGGCGCTGCTAGCAGGCCGTGTGATGCGGGAAACTGCAGCGGTCGCACGTGCTCATGGCATCTCGCTGCAGCCGTCAGGCAACAGCGCGCCCACTATCATCGATGCTGACGAAGACGACGCACTGGCATCGCTATTGGAAGGAGGTCAACGATCGTTAATCACATCACGGGACTTTAGACAATCGATACTTCAGGATGCGGATCGGGGCAAACCGCTGGAAGTGGACGAGACACTCGGCTACACGCTGGCGCTCGCCCGACAATACGACATTGATGCCCCAACGCTCGACTTTTGCTGTCGGATCCTCCGTGTTATTTCGGAAACCCAGGGCGCCGATTGATCGCCTCAACCCAAGTTTCGCAACGGAGGAAAGAATATGAGTAGAGTCGTCCTTATTACTGGTGGCGCGAGAGGTATCGGCCGAGGTATTGCTGAAGCGTTTCTCCGTGCAGGTCACATCGTGATGATCGCGGACCTCGCTGATAGCGGCGCTTGGAATTACAATCTGGCGGACCGATCAACGATGGATGAGGCGGTCTCTCAGCTGGGGAACCTTGGCGATGTCGCGTCCGTACCCGTTGATGTCACCGATAGCGCGAGCTGTCAAAACGCCGTGAAGGAAACCCTAGGGCGTTTCGGCAGGCTTGATGTTCTCGTCAACAATGCGGGCGTTGTCGCAAGCGGTCCAATCAGCCAGTTTGAGGAAAAAGACTGGGATAGAATCTTTGACGTCAACGTGAAAGGTATCTACTTAATGACACGCGCGGCACTCAAGGCATTGTCCGATTCCAATGATGCGGCCGTCATCAATACTGCGTCTATCGCCGGTAAAAAGGGGAGCGCCGGACTCTCTGCCTATTGCGGATCCAAGTTCGCTGCTATTGGTATCACACAGTCACTGGCTCTTGAGTTTGCTCCAGCCGGCATCCGGGTGAACGCCCTATGTCCAGGTATTGTCGGTACCGCCATGTGGCACGATCACCTGATGGCCGGTCAGGGAGAAGCGCAGTTCAGGGAGCGGATGACAACGCTTATTCCGCTTGGTAGACCCCAGGAGACTTCCGACATGGGCGATGCAGCAGTCTATCTCGCAACAGCGCACAACGTGACTGGCGTAGCACTGTCGGTTGCCGGTGGCATGGAAATGAATTGAGCGCTCCGTGCGCAGCGCAGTAAGGTCAGTGAGTCTTTAGTTGTGAGCCTGACCTGGAACCTCGGCCATGATACTGCGCCATCCAGCTGATGATCTCGGCCGACGGAATCGGGCAGTTGTTGTGACCACATTGGTTGACCAGCAGCCAACCGTCATTGGCGGCAGCAGCCAGTTGTCTGCCGTGTTCGAGAGGTATCAAACGATCTTGTGTACCGTGGTAAACAAGCACCGGCGTATCCAATGAAGCAACAATGTCCTCGGAATCAAACCGATCGCGGAGAAGAAAAGCGGGTAACCACTTCTGGTAGACAAGGCGGTGTAGTGAGGTAAACGTCGAGGCCAGGATAATCCCCGAGACTTCACGCCCTGCTGCGACCGATGTCGCAACGCCGCCTCCCATCGATCGACCAAAGACATAGATGTGTCTCACCTCCGGCCAGGAGACCACCTCGTCGTAAAGTGAAAGACCGGAACCGACCATTGTCTCGGCACTCGGCTTTCCTGGATTACCGCCGTACCCGGGATACTCCGCCAATACAATCCCCAGCCCCGCGGCTCTAAGCTCATCGAACGAGGCCACAGACCACCATGCGACCTCGGCGTTGCCATGGAAGAACAGCACAACATCCATGGCTGCCGGTCTTCCATCCACCGAACCAATAGAGACAGTAGGTTCTAGATACAAAGCAAACTGGCCATCGACATCAAGCCGCACGATTCCGAGTGGTAACGACGCCGGTAGGGTTTCCTCCACCGCCGGGAAGAGCAAACTACGCTGAACCGCAAAAACGCCAACAACAATCAACACCAGTGCGACATCCATCACGACAAACGCTTTAAACATGGGACGCATACCGGCCCTCATTAGAGTTCGCTAAATTAGTCTATCACTGGAGCTCAAAGCTCGTGCATCGCTCGCCAGGAAGAGCTGTGGTATACAGTCGCGTCATCAAATCACTCAAGTACGCGAATCAGGACAGCATCATGACTACGCCACGTGAACAGGCTTTCAAGGAACTGACAGCACCCGGCATGCACTATGAGCTCGCCCAGGGCAGCGTGTATGGGCGGCTCTGCCCAGTCTTCAAGAACATCACTACCTTGCGGGATCTGTTTGAGTCGACGCGTAGCGACAGAGAATTTCTGGTGTACGCCGATGAACGTTACACGTTTGAGGATACCTGGCAGCGAGCCAGCCAGATTGGCTCGCTATTGATCGAACGGTTCGATGTCAAAAAGGGTGATCGAGTGGCCGTGTCGATGCGCAACTTCCCGGAATGGGTCATGTGTTTCAACGCGATTACTTCGATTGGCGCGGTCGCCGTGGCCATGAACTCTCTCTGGCTGACCGAAGAGATGGAATATGGCCTGACAGACTCTGGCGCCAAAGTACTGTTCGCCGACCAGGAAAGACTGGATAGACTGGCACCTGTTCAAAACAAGCTTGATGTTCAGGTGGTGGCAGTCAGGGAACAGAAACCACTCGGCGAAAAGGTGGCGTCTCTTGAAGCGCTGCTCGCGGAACAACCGATCTGTGACATGCCTGAGCAGCATCCTGACATAAATGATCGCGCCACAATCCTTTATACCTCGGGATCAACCGGACATCCCAAAGGTGCTGTATCGAGTCACCTCAATGTTATGAGTGCACTCTGGTCCTGGGAGCTTGACGGGCAGATTGGTGCCAGGCTGGCAGGCAATCCAACACCACAAATACCGAATCATCAGGTAGCCGTGCTCCTGGGAGTACCGCTGTTCCATGCCACGGGTTCCCATGCGGTTATGCTTTCTTCCTACAAACGCCAACGTAAAATCGTCAGCATGTACAAATGGGACTCAGAAGAAGCTGCTCGGCTCATCGAAGAAGAAAAAATCGCCTCGTTCGTCGCGCCGGCGGCCATGACCGGTGACCTGATCGAGGTTGCCAACCGCACCCATCGTGACTTGTCTTCATTGGTTTCGGTTGGAGGAGGTGGCGCGCCAAGAGCACCCGAGCAGGTGCGCAGTATCAAGAGGACGTTCTCGAGAGCGATGCCGGGTACCGGTTGGGGAATGACCGAAACCAATGCCATCGGCACAGGCATCGGTGGACAGGACTACCTGGACAGACCCGGTAGTTCTGGGCGCTGCGCTTCAATCATGTCTATCCGTATTCTGGATGAGGATGGTAGAGAGGTCCCCTCAGGCGAGCGTGGAGAACTCCAGATCGCAGGCTCGACCATCATTGAAGGCTATTGGCAGCGACCCGATGCAAATGCAGAAGCATTCGATGGAGACTGGCTGCGCACCGGTGACGTCGCCTATGTCGACGAAGATGGATTCCTTTTTATAGTTGATCGCATCAAAGACCTCGTCATCCGCGGAGGCGAGAACATCGGGTGTGCAGAGGTCGAAGCTGCCCTGATGGAACACGATGCTGTCGCGGAGGCTTCAGTGTACGCCGTGCCTGACAAACGACTCGGGGAGGAGGTTGGTGCAACCATATACGCGCCAGACGGCATCGATGAAGAGGAACTTCGAGGATTCCTGGCTGAGCAGGTCGCAAGATTTAAGATTCCACGCTACATCACTTTGTCCAATGAGCCTTTGCCACGGATCGCATCTGGCAAGATCAACAAACGACAGATGCGTGATGAAGCCAGCGCTCGACTCACCGCTTGAGAATTCAAAACCGTGGGCTATGCCCCCGTGTGAGCGACGACAAAGTCGTAGATCGTCTTCAACCCCTGTCGACGGTTCTTGTAATTCAAGGGAATATCCGCTGATTCCGCATGCTCGTAATGAGAAGTCACCGATACCCCTGCATCCGTCAACGCAGACTGGATCCGGCGGATCTGGTCACTGGGATTAGCATTGTTACGCCGACCTTCGAGCAGCATGACCGGAATCTTGATTCTTTGTGCCGCCGAGGTTGCGGACAGTTCCTCCATGTCCTGACGGCTTGCACCGGGCTTTCCTGACACAATCATGGCGTAGCGCTCTTTTGCCGATTTCACGCGAATGCGACTGAGGGTATAGCCCATATCATAGTTGCCACGAACGGCAATGGCACATTGATAGAGATCCTGCTCCATCGCAGGCTGGACCAGTGCCGCGTGCGCACCGAAGCCCTCTCCGTACACGCAGATTTTTCCTGAATCAGCCGTGCCATTGGCAATGATATATCGCACGCCGTCGATGACGTCGTTTTGAGGGGCCCCATTCCAGTCACCCATCGCACCAGACGCGTGGGCCAGCCCCAGCCCGTCGGTGCCTCGATAGTTGACCTGCAGTACACCGATTCCATGGCTGGCAAACAACTGTGCTTCCCCGTCGAAGTCCCAGGTTGCGATTCGTCCGCCTGGCGATGAAGACGGTCCTCCCTTGATCAGCACTACAAATGGCAGGTTTTTTTCCTTGCCTTTAGGTAGTGTGACGTAACCTGTAAGGCGGGCACCGTCTCGGGACGCAAACTCAATCGGGAACCGATTACCTGTCGCCTGAGTATTGGATTGTTTTGATAGCACCTGCGCCTTGCGCGACGCCACGTCGACGACATAGTAGGTCCCAGGGTTCTTATCCGTTATAACTTGCACTGTCGCCTTTGTGTTGTCGTCAGAAAAGCTGATCAGATTAACAGACTGGTTCGCAAACCCCTTACTCAAAACAGCATGTAACTGAGCGCCCGGGTGCTTCGAATTCGGGTACTTCCAGTCGGGATAATGGTCGTCGTAACGCACCACGATGACCTCGCCATCCGCGTCATGTTGGACTTCCCAGACATCAGCTCGTGCGGCCCTAAACACCGGCTTGATTGAGCCATCGGTCACATCAAAAACACCCAAACTCCGGATATCGTGACTGACATGGTCCAAGATCATTGCCTGTTTGGGATTCGCCGATCGACCGACAAATCGAACATCCCCGCTGTCGACCTGTGTACGACGCGTGATCTGGAAGTCGTCGTTGGCATTGGAGCGATACCAGAGCTGCCAATTATCTTTATGTGCTTCCCGTTCTTCCGCAGAACGGTAATTGATCGACGGATAGCCGAACCCCGCCAATACCTGACCTTTGCGATTCGTGAAGATCGTACGTGCGTCGCCATCGATCTTTCCTATCGCTTTAAAAAGCTCCTTCTTGACGTCGTAGCGTGTCACCAGAGTCTGTTCCCCAGTCCGCAAGACCATGTGATGATCGTCGGCTCGATTGCCGAAGTCTCTCGGATAAAACAACATGTCACCTGCGCCAAACGAGGCCCGGCCCGGTTCCCATGGCTCAAAAATTTCAGCGTGATTATTCGGCACTCCTTTCAGGCTCTCCATGACCTCAACGGGTCGCTTTTTCTTCAGGCTAACCGCGAAGAACTTCCTGTTGTACCAGCTATCACTCCAATAGCCATCTGATCGTGACACTGCAAGGATAATGGTGTCGTTATTCAACCACTCAGCCCAGCGAATACGGAACTCACCCATTCCTAACGAGAGTACTGTGCTGCGATCTGTGAGCTTCATCGCCGCAACAGACCACCGACCATCGGTGCGAACAAAGGTCACTACATGCTCACCGTCTGGCGACAATTTTGGCGGCATTGTGATATTACGACCAACGAACTGACCAGCTTCTTCAGGTGTCAGTGCGATGGCCGTTGCCGAGATCATAGCCGCTATAGACAACACCAAGCCTGAAACAAAAAGGCGTGCTGCCCGCAACGCGTCGG
>CAJWYI010000138.1 GCA_913049815.1 uncultured Gammaproteobacteria bacterium | reverse complement strand
CCGACCGCTGGCGGGAACGCGTCGTCGTGGGAGGGATGACGAAGAGGATTTGGCTCTCGAAAAGGAATTGCTGGCTGACCCGAAAGAAATTGCGGAGCATCTGATGCTGATTGACCTGGGACGGAATGACATAGGGAGGGTCTGTCGGACAGGCACAGTTGAGGTGTCTGAAATGATGGTGGTGGAACGATATGCCCATGTGATGCATATCGCCTCGAATGTTTGCGGGCAGATTGTGGAAGATTTGTCTGCCGTGGACCTGCTGCGAGCAACGTTGCCAGTTGGCACATTGTCTGGTGCACCGAAGGTCAGAGCGCTGGAGATTATCGATGAGATGGAACCGCAGAAGCGTGGAATTTTTGGTGGTGCTGTGGGTTACCTGTCCTGGAATGGCAACATGGATATGGCAATTGCTATCAGAACCGCAGTGATCCGGGACAGTCGCCTCTATATTCAGGCTGGCGCAGGGGTGGTCGCCGATTCAGTGCCGGAACTGGAATGGAAAGAGACCATGAACAAAGCCCGTTCCATCTTCAGCGCTGTAGCAGATGCAGAAGCCGGGTTTGGTGCCGCGACTGTTCGCAATGTGCGGCCGCGAAGTCATGAGGAATCGCGTCCTGTGGTCGGGCGCGCGAACTCCGTGATCGATACCGGAGAAACATTATGATCCTGATGATCGATAACTATGATTCGTTCACCTACAATCTGGTGCAGTATCTGCGAGAGCTGGGACAGGAGATTCTGGTCCATCGGAATGACCAGATTACCGTCTCTGAGATTAGACAACTTTCCCCAGAAGCCATTGTGGTTTCTCCCGGGCCCTGCACACCCAACGAGGCAGGTGTGTCGCTCGAAACGGTGGCGACTCTGCAGGGTCAGATTCCGATTCTTGGCGTATGTCTTGGGCACCAGAGCATTGGTCAGAGTTTTGGCGGAGAAATAATTCGCGCACGGCAGGTCATGCATGGCAAATTGTCATCGATTTATCACAATGGTGAAGGCTTATTCGGTACTTTACCCAATCCGTTTACGGCCACCCGCTACCATTCGTTGATCATCGATAAGTCGTCACTCCCGGACTGTCTTGAGATCACTGCCTGGACTGAACAGAATGGTGAGTTCGATGAGATTATGGGCATACGTCACCGCACTAAGAATATCCACGGCGTGCAGTTCCATCCCGAGTCCATCCTGACTGAATATGGGCATGAGCTACTGGACAACTTCATCAAACAGGCGAGCAACGGCTAAACCGTGCCGGAAGAAACGATCAGTCAATGATCAGGAGAGAAACTATGGATATGCCATCGGCCATCGGGCAAGTGATAGAGGGCCAGGACCTGTCTGCCGAAGAAATGCTGTTGGTGATGCGTTTGATCATGTCAGGGGAAGCGACCGATGCGCAGATCGGTGGGTTTCTCGTGGCACTGCGTCTCAAGGGTGAGACCGTCGATGAAATCTCAGCGGCCGCAATGGTGATGAGAGAATTGGCGACGCCGGTCGATGTTGACACGAAGGGGCTTGTAGATACCTGTGGTACGGGGGGTAGTGGTTCCAACAAATTCAACGTATCGACCGCCAGTGCCTTTGTAGCCGCCGCGGCGGGCGCACGAGTAGCGAAACACGGCAATCGTGGTGCGTCGAGTAAGAGTGGGAGTGCGGATCTGCTCGAAGCGGCGGGCGCGGAGGTGGTTCTGACTCCCGAACAGGTGGCGCGCTGCATCGAAAATATAGGGGTCGGCTTTCTGTTTGCTGTCAGTCATCACGGCGCGATGAAGCATGCTATTGGTCCCCGTAGGGAGATGGTTGTGCGAACGATCTTTAATGCGTTGGGACCGCTGACAAATCCTGCTGGCGCGAAACGCCAGGTGCTCGGGGTATATTCACCACACCTGGTAAGACCCGTCGCAGACGTCCTTATGAATCTGGGTAGTGAACACGTCCTGGTCGTGCATTCAGAGGATAGGTTGGATGAGATCAGTATCTCCGCCCCCACGTATGTGGCCGAGCTGAAAGATGGATCGGTAGAGGAATATCAGATACGACCAGAAGACTTTGGGCTGACACCGTCACCGCTTTCAGAGCTCGTCATCAATGATAGTAACGAATCGCTTGCGATGGTCAGACGGGCTTTGTCCTCAGAGCATGCAGGCGCCAGCAATATGGTCGCATTGAACGCGGGTGCGGCGATTTATGCGTCTGGAAAGACCCATTCGCTGAAGGCTGGTGTCGACATGGCGCAGGATGCGATTGGATCCGGACTGGCGGGAGAGAAGCTGAAGGATTTTGCGGCGTTTACGCGGCAGGTCGCGGCCGATTGAAAGCGTTTGATGGCACACTATCAGCTTGAAACGACTGGAGGCGGACATGGCTGACACCCCGGACATTCTGAAGCGCATCGAAGTGACCAAGTGGGAAGAGCTTAAAGACCGTCGATCTAAGACGACACTTTGCGACCTTCAATCTTTGTGTGCTGAGGCCGCGCCAACACGCGGATTCATGGCATCACTGTTAGCTGCGCGAGATGACGCTCGTGCGGGGGTCATTGCGGAGATCAAGAAAGCATCACCTTCGAAAGGTGTCATTCGCGAACACTTTGATCCGGTTCAGATTGCTGATAGCTATGAGGCAGGCGGCGCATCCTGCCTGTCCGTTCTGACGGACGAATCCTATTTTCAGGGTGCGGATGAATACCTGACGCAAGCGAAGGAAGCTGTGAGGCTCCCTGTGCTGAGGAAAGACTTCGTCGTTGACGAGTATCAGTTGTTTGAAGCGCGGGCGATAGGCGCGGACTGCATCCTGTTAATTGTTGCATTGCTCCCTTTGGCCAGGCTGCGTGCACTGTATGACCAGGCTGTTGAATTAGATCTTGATGTATTGGTTGAGGTTCATGATGAAGCTGAACTTGAAGTCGCACTTCAGGTGTCGCCAGGCATCATTGGCATTAACAATCGTGATCTCAGGACATTCGAGGTTGATCTGGATACGACGTTGCGATTACAGAAGTTAATCAAAAGGGAAACGTCTTCATGCCACATCGTTACAGAAAGCGGTATTCACACCAGATCGGATGTTGGTGCCATGAGATCCCGTGGGATCAACAGTTTTCTGGTTGGCGAAGCGTTCATGCGTGCAGACGAACCAGGCGAGAAGCTCGCTGAGCTGTTTTCAGAAGTGACATAGGTGGTCTGTTTGACGTCCTGATCTGGCTCAGGGGAGTTCGGAAGATGAACTAGCGGGTCCTAGACAATCATGGTCTTTCCCTTGACCGATACGTGTCCCTGCCCCTGGAGTGTTTTCAATGCCCGACCAACCATTTCCTGGGTACACCCTATAATGCGACCAATCTCCTTGCGCGGTACCTTGATCTGCATGCCATCGGAGTGGGTCATCGCGTCTGGTTCGTTACAAAGATCTAGCAATGTGCGAGCCACTCGCCCTGTGACATCCACGAATGCCAGGTCTACAACCTTCTTAGTGGTGTTGCCCAGTCGTTCAACCACCTGGCTTGTGAACTGAAAGAGTATGCGAGTATCTCTTTAGCTCAGGTCGACAAATTGTTTGTAGCTGAGTTCAGCAACTTCATATTCGGTCTTTGCTTTAACCCAGGCGGTCCGCTTGCCCTAACCAAACAATCCCATCTCGCCGAAGAAATCACCCTCGTTGAGATAAGCGACGATGATCTCCTGTCCGTTGGCATCTTCGATGAGAACGGTGACTGAACCCTGGGTGAGATAGTAGATTGCATCGCTTTCTTCACCAGCGTAGATGATCCTGCTGCCTCGTGGGTGCTGGCGCCGGTGCCGGCATGCAGAAACTCATCCGTATTGCCCAAGTTATGATCGATCGCCATAGTGGAAGGTTCTGCGAAGCAGGATTGGGTAACTTCTGGTAAGAACGCTCTAATTTGCGTTGCGCAGCGTGTCAACACAACCGTGGCCATGGCAGGTCGCTGATATGCGCTCAACTAGACACGATGCTGTACCATAGGCGGTGAAACGAGGAGTACCATGAAAGGCAAAATTAAGTGGATCGACGAGGTGTCGTTCGTTGCGGAAGCGGATAGTGGACACTGCGTAGTCATTGACGGGCCACCCGATGCTGGTGGTCGCAACATTGGCATCAGGCCAATGGAGATGGTGCTCCTGGGCACAGCGGGATGCACGACCTTTGACGTGTTGAACATCCTGAAAAAAGCGCGTCAGAAGGTGTCCGATTGTACCGTGAACATTGAAGCGGAACGAGCGGATGCAATCCCGGCGGTGTTTACGCGCATACACTTTCACTTCGTGGTGGAGGGGACGGATATCAAAGAGAAGCAAGTTCAGAGGGCTATCTCTTTAACGGCAGAAAAATACTGTTCAGCGTCCATCATGCTCGAACAAGCTGGTGTTGAAATCACGCACGATTATGAGATTCGATCCCCCAAATGAAGCGACCCGACGCTACACTGGGTTTGCGCCACGTTGCGCTCATTGTCGATGACCTCGAGTCGGTTGAAATGTTTTATACCGAATTGCTGGGCATGGACGTGGAGTGGCGACCCGACGAAGACAACGTCTACCTGTCTGGTGGGCCCGATAACCTCGCGTTACACCGCGGTACAATCACTCCTGAGGAAGGACAAAGGCTCGACCATATCGGGTTTATGTTGTCTGAACCGGCGCAAGTGGATGCATGGTATCGGTTTCTTTCAGCCAACAACGTGACGATGCGCTCGGTGCCTGAGACCCACCGCGATGGTGCGCGCAGTTTCTATTGCGTTGACCCTGCAGGCAATCAGGTACAGTTGATCTACCACCCGCCGGTATCTGAATTTGAGCAACGGCGTCGCTAGTCGCGACACTCGGTTACTGTCTTGATCGACTGCTTCCAGGCTACCAGTGGTAGGTGGTTCGGGTCATGAACCTTGAGGTTGCGGTCATCAGGCGCTGAACAGATGTTGGGAATGTAACACCGCCATTGTCCAATGCGCGGGTTCCGTGGCGATGCTCATCGTCACGCATCTGACGTAGGATGGCCCGGCTGCGTTGGTCAGGATCGGGCAATGACGCCAGGTGATCGTCCAAGTGGTTTACGACCTGTTTCTCAGTTGCCGCGACAAATCCGAGATTGACCCGATCACCCAGTAGCCCTGCGACCATCCCCGTCGCAAACGATGCGGCGTAGAAAAACGGGTTCAGGTGACTGACTCGAGCATCGAGCTCATCAAGGCGTTGTTCACACCATCTTAGGTGTTCCTGTTCTTCAGCGGATGTCTCCTGCAGGATCTTCCGCGTCTCTGGATTGTGTGCAGTCACTGACTGACCGTCATAGAGTGCCTGTGCACAGACCTCGCCACAATGATTGACGCGCATCAGTGCCGCAGCGTGTTTCCTTTCTTCAGCGGAAAGATCAGAGTGAGGCTGGGACGTTGCTGGTGAGTTGTCAGAGTGCCCCAGATGGCCTGTGACGGTACGGAGTATTCGATCAGCACGTGTGACCAGACGGTCTGCCATGGATAGCGGTTCTATGCTCACTCTGCACCTTCGGATACGGTATCGGATGTCTCATCCAGCAAATAAGCTGTCATACCAGCCTTGCTGATTAGATATGATACCAACGTAGACTGAATGCCAACACTACCACACCGAGTCACGCATACGGCTTCGGATTTCAGTTTGCCAGTATTGAGCTGCAAAAGGAGCCACGGTAAGTTGATACTGCCTTCCATTTTGTCACTAAAGTTCCCGATGTAGTTCCCAGCCCCGTATGCTTGCAACGGAGGTCCTGCTTATTTGGTCTAAGGTGGAATCGTTTGTTGCCCATCTCGTCACCCATTGCCATAGTAAGACGAAATCGTCATCGATTCAGGATGGATGATTTCAGGTTTATGAAACGGGACGCCTGGGTCTTGTGATTGTCAGACTTACTGAGGCATCGGGGATGGCATAGGGCTTTGTAACGCATACGGTCACTTTGATGACTCTCCTCTCCTGCTGCAGAACGTCGTTTGCAATACGCTCCGCAATACCCTCGATCAATTGAAACCGGCTATCACTGACCAGATTTCGGACACGTCGGCCGACGGCGCCATAGTCGACGGCATCACCGATATTGTCACTGCGTGCGGCAGGGAGACTGTCGAGCTGCATCTCTAAGTCGACGATGATGGGTTGCCTGGTTTCACGTTCCCAGGGATTAGTGCCAATAATCGTCTCGACCTTGAGACCGCTGATGGTCAGATGGTCCATCAGATGGACTGTGGTGGTATTAACTCAGACATCGGCCAGCGAGGTCTGACGAGAACTGCATGGTCTTCGGTATGTCCGTGCCTCAGTCGTTCAAACCCGGCAAAAGCGATCATCGCGCCGTTGTCCGTACAGAGTGACAACGCTGGGTAGTGAACTTCTGCCTCGAGTGTCGCGAGGCGTTGTCGCAGATGAGTGTTTGCGCTGACACCACCAGCCAAGATGAGGCGACGAATCCCCGTATTTTCGATGGCACGACGACACTTGATTCTGATGGTATCTGCCACAGCGTCCTGAAATGCAAAGGCGATGTCCGCACGATCCTGGTCGTCTGGGGCTTCGATGTCCGCAAGCGTGTTCATGGTGAATGTCTTGAGGCCTGAGAAGGAAAACTGGTAACCGGGTCGGTCCGTCATAGGGCGCGGAAATTGAAAGCGCTGCGGGTTCCCATCAACAGCGAGTTTCTGGATCGCGGGTCCACCTGGGTACTGAAGGCCCAACATCTTTGCAACTTTGTCGAATGCTTCGCCTGCGGCATCGTCGACCGACTCTCCTAGGAGTTCATATTCGCCGAAAGTATGGCATTGAAGCAGGAGCGTATGACCTCCGGAAACCAGCAAGGCGATGAAGGGATAGTCCGGTGGATCGTCTGCCAGAAGCGGTGCCAGCAGATGTCCCTCCATATGGTGGACGCCGACCGATGGAATGTTCCAGGCCATGGCCAGAGACTTGGCAGTGCACGCGCCAACCATAAGAGCACCCACTAGACCAGGACCGGCGGTGTAGGCAATCGCGTCGATTGCAGTGGGGTTTGAGCCGCTTTCCAGCATCGCCTGCTGGATGAGTGGCAATGTCTTTCGAATATGATCGCGGGAAGCGAGTTCAGGAACAACCCCGCCGAATTCGGCATGGATGTCGACCTGGCTGTAGACAAGATTCGCGACCATACCGTCCACATCATCGTAGATGGCGATACCGGTCTCGTCACAGGACGTTTCTATACCCAGAATGCGCATAAGGCGAGTTTACACTGTTTCGAGTCGGCATCGGTCCGTAACGCCCCCACTTCCTTTCGGGCGAGGAAGTGGCTAGAATCGCGGCCCTCGAATACAACGAATAAGACCCGGTGTCACATGCCTACAGTCAAGGTCAGGGAAAATGAACCCTTTGATATCGCATTGCGGCGTTTCAAGCGTTCTTGCGAAAAAGCGGGAATCCTGGCAGAGGTACGT
>CAJWYI010000137.1 GCA_913049815.1 uncultured Gammaproteobacteria bacterium | reverse complement strand
ACCCAGAGCCCTGGGAAGAACCAGCAGAACTCAGCCCTTTGGGCGAGATGTTGCTCGGATCACGGCACTGGCCGGACAAGGCCTGATCGCAGACGTCAGATACTAAGATCGTTGAGATTGTAATCCTTGAGGACCGTTTGACGGGTCTCTTCGCTCCATCGATTCTCTTCTTCCTCGCCTACTAAGGGTTGATAGACGTAGAGAGGTTCCTCCGGATAACGCTGCTGCCTCGCATCAATCGCAAGAGAAATGACGCGGGATCGCTCGTGAATGCGTTCGTCGTCATAGTGCACTTGTTTTTTGGTACGAAAGTCTAGGCCATCTGCGCCCTGCACTGATGCTCGCCTGTGAAAGCCGAACACAAAGGTCACTCGCGGGTCTGCTGAATCGTTGGGAAAGGAGCAATGGAGCATCTGTCGACTGCACACGGCGACATCACCGGCATTGCACAGGAGCGGAACCCCATCAGGTAATTTGTCGGACCCATTGTTGTCCGCGACGCGTTGTCGAATATCAATTTTACCCGCGTCATGGGTTTCAGGAACGATCCATAACGCGTTTCGGGGTGTCGTCGGATAGAGCTGCGCCATAAAATTAAAGCCGTGGGTACCGGCATCCAGATCGGGCGAATCCCACAACGTCATGCCATCCTGATGCCAGGACACCGCAGCGCCCAACCCTGCTGGTTTGACCCAGATCGCATCAGTGAAAGGAGTGAAATCAGCCCCATTAATTGCCTCCGTCACCTTGAGCAGTTCTGGATGACCGTAGAGGCGCAGTGCAGAATCCATATGCTGGAGATTACCATTGATCTGCAACAGGACAGATTCTGGTGCATCGGATCCAGGGGTCAACTCCTCCATTTTTACTTGGTAACGACCATTGCCGATTTCGGTACCCCCCATGGGATCACTGAGGGGTTTGGCAAACTGGAATCCTGGGCGTGCCAGGTCGGCATCGAGTGCCGGGTGCCCGTGCCGATCCACCTTAGCTCCGGGTCCTGCTGGTGCGTGTTCGACAACCTGCGCAAAGTCCTCGCGTAAGGTCGCAAGTTCCTCTTCGCCGACAACTCCTTCAAGGACGTAAAACCCGTACTGCCAGTAAGCATTCAGTATGTCAGGATGAACGTTGCCTTCTTCATCGAAACGAAGCGGACCCCGGTTCCCCAGTGCTACGGCACGTTGCCGCCCTTCCTCGAAATAGTCTGCCTCAAAATCGCCCGACGACATCATGCCTCCGCGGAGTTCCCCCGTCCTTGAGTGACAGCATAGTCATCTACCCGATTCTTGTCACCGATCAAGGGGACATGCACACTGTGGGGACACCCAGCCACCGCGAAGCGTAAGCAAACGAACGGGCCATGTTGAACCCCATTCAGTACTTTGACTACCGAGAGCTCCCTGCAACTGCTGTCGATACTGCGGTGAGTAACGAGGAAATCACTCAGTTCAAACGGGACGGGTTTTTCGTGAAAAGAGCGCTGATTCCTGCCGAGAAAGCTGAGGCCGCCATTCAGTTGTTCTGGGACAATGTGCCACGCGCCATCATTCGACGAGACGATCCAGATTCGTGGCTTGATAAACCTCATAGAAAGTGGCGTGAAGACGACATCCCCAGGGTGGGGTTACTGCACCGAGGTAGTTGGAAGCAACGATCCGCGGGTCCCGAGGGACATGGGACCCAACCCACGTTGCTTGACGCTACCGTTCGCCATCCCAACATGATGGCGGTCGCACATCAATTGCTCGGCGGCCCGCTGCGGGAGCCAACACGCGTCAGAGGTATCTACGCGATCCTGCCCCAACCACCTCAGGTGGTGGGCGGATTGGGACCTCACTCCGATGATCAGGCATCGCAACTCTCTGCCATGGTGAATCTCGGCGATACGCCACCTCATTGCGGTGGATTTACCCTCTGGCCAGGTTCACACCTCCGTTTGCATAAGTTCTGGCATACCACGTTTGGCAGCCACATGGCGGAAGACCAGAAACAGGCGTTTCAAACCGAGATCAGGACTATTATCGAGACCGTCACGCCCGTCGAGTTTTCAGGGAATTCAGGCGACGTGGTGTTCTGGCATCCACGCATGGTGCATTCGGCTGGCGTGAACGAGTCACTATCAGTGCATCACAAACCCATTGTTCGCCTGGCTGTTCCGGTCGACTATCAGAACGATCTGAACTACTCCTTCTACGAAGACCAAGAACGAGGTCCTGGCGAGAAGGTCCAATGGTGGGTGGACACACGATGTTTCAAAGAAGATGTGGCGCCCACAGCTGACAACATGTGGGACGCCTATACGTTCGATTGATCGACAACGCCTCTCTACAACGGCGGATCAACTCACAGCCACTGCACCGCCATCACAGGTAATGACATCACCGACTGTGTACTGTCCTGCCCGCGAACTCAGGTAGATCGCAAGTCCGGCGATGTCCTCTGCAGAACCAACGCGTCGGCTAGGGTTCCCCTGCCCCACACGTTCCCAATTTACACCTTCGGTTTCGCCGCCGAAGCCCACACCGGTGCTCAACATCCAACTGGGGAAGGGACCGGGCGCTATAGCATTCACAATGATGTTTTCACGAATTAGGTGCGCTGCCATCTGCCTCGTCATATGGTGAACGGCTGCTTTGCTGGGACCGTAGGAGAAGTTGTCAAAGCCCGGTGTTTTAATGCCGTCAATGGATCCTATATTAATGACACGCGCAGGGTTCTCTGCGTTCGCAGATGCTCTGAGAAGTGGCATACACTTTTGGGTCAAAAAGAAGATGCCCTTGACATTGACATCCATCACCTTGTCCCAGCCGCTTTCAGGAAACTCATCCAATGCGTCACCCCAGCTGGCACCAGCATTGTTGACCAAAATATCCAGCTGACTCTCACGTTCCGATATGGCTGCAACCAGCCCTTCGATACCAGGCAAATTGGAACAATCTGCGGGAATGGAGAAACATTCACCACCAAATTCATCCATCAACCGCGCTGCGGTTGCGTCGCAGACGTCGGCTTTACGCGAACTAATATAGGTCTTGACGCCATTGGCGAGAAAACCGGCGGCAATCATCTCACCAATGCCTCGGGAACCGCCCGTGACCAGTGCCACTTTGCCGGCTACAGAAAAAAGATCTTGCACGAAGACTCCATTTGTTGATGGTTAACAGGCGCGGCATCATACCAGTATTCCTGCTATCCGCAGCCCCTTGAGCATCCATGAACGCGCGGTAGAATGACGTCCTCGACTCACGCATGTCTGTCGCATGCAACATTGCCAAATAAGGAAGAACAATGGCCGAAGGCGAATACGTACCAACACCCGTCAAATGGGTTCGCGATCAAGTGGAAGTTTACGAGGCAAGTGGTGGTAAGGAAGGTACAACCCTGATGAACACTGGTCTGCCTTGCATCATCGTGACCCATAAGGGGAACAAGACCGGTGCCATTCGCAAGACACCACTTATGCAGGTGAAGGACGACAAGTCATATGTGCTAATCGGATCACAGGGTGGTGCCCCCAAGAACCCGGTCTGGGTTTACAACCTGCGAGTGAACCCCGAAGTAGAGATTCGTGACCACGAACAGGTCTTCAACATGCACGTCAGAGAAGTTACCGACGATGCAGAGCGCGCACGTGTATGGGCCTTAGGTGTCGCTGCCTATCCTCCCTATGACGATTACCAGGCCAAGACAGCACGAAAGATTCCGATATTTATTGCTGACCCGGTATGACTTCCTCCGGCCTCAGCCGAAATAAGCCGTAGGTCGCAGGTTCGACTCCTGCGGCACCCGCCATGTTTTTAGCCCGAACGTCTTGCGAGAAGGCGATTGGAGGGGTAGCGCAGCTGGTTAGAGTCTCGGCCTGTCACGCCGTGTGGTTGGGAGACGACAGCACGAGATGTCTTCAATCATTTTTCCGATGCCGCGTACTTTGCCTTCAATGCAGCTCATATTGAGGAATAAATGGGTGTGGCAAAGGAGTGTCGTATTAGATCAATGTAGGTACAACGTACGTGAATAAGCTGGCCGCGACGAACAATAATACGGAAAAACAGTAAACGAGGCGGGAGCGTGCTCTGGACTGTAAACATGCTCTACCCAGCGATGGGTCGCTGGGACACGGTAGCCGAGCAGTTCTGTATTGAACATATCCTGCCATGCTAATAGTGGCGAGGGCCAGAATGGATATAAATCCCTTGTAATGCGAAATTGCGATTAGGAATGGCAATGCACTTAGAAGGCTTGCGAAGCTCGCTCCCGCGCCCATCACAACAAACAGCGCTGGCAGTGCACAGCAAATCAGCGTCGACGTTGATGCGAAAAGCGAGAAGACATTTGCTACGCGATCGTTCATGAGACCAACGAAGGCTAGATTTTAACTATAGCCACTGCTGTGACATTTTGGCCATTAGCTAGGATTTTTTGACTAATTTCCCTCTGATCGATCATTTTATCTAGGCTGTACGCAACGAGGACCTGACCGTTCGCCAGGTCCACATCGACCTTGCGTACGAATTTGTCCTTCTTGAAGGCTTTTTCAATACCACGGGCACAGAAATCACAAACCATACCTTTCACACCAACGATCGCCACGTTAATTTCGCTCAAGTCTGCAACAAAAGCTTGATAGCGCTTGGACGCCGCAGCTGCAGAGGGCAATGCTGCAGCATCCTCGTGGTGACGCCCAAGCTCAGAATCAGGCGTTGCGAGGGCTGCTTGACTGAAACCAAGGGCAAGAAGAACTAGGGTTACATGAAAACTTCGCATTGCGCCTCCTTAAAAACGAAACATCAGGTGAGTGTCCCATTCAATTTCTGACTTGTAGCCGATCTCCATAAAGAAGTTGCCCTTAAAAAACCTTAGGACAGGATAAGTCAACCAATGTTCTAGTCGAGTATCCCTTTTTCTTTTCAGCAATAGCCAAGTGTGCAGATCTCCATATTCGCCTAGGTAGGGTGCGATACCCACTTTAAAAAAAGTTTCTGAGTAGTCTGTTGCGTGGTCGCTCACGCGTTTAACTCCAAAGCCACTAAACCAACGCCGTGTTTCCCAATCATAGTGAACGCTCGCAAAGCCTTGGTTCGATCCTTGAGAACTAATGCCGGCTTCGAGATATACGTTGCGTTGTGAATGCTGACTGTTCTTACGGTTGAGTAGGTAGGTGGCTCGCCAATACGTGTAGTTTTGATCCGTGTATTTATTGTTGACCGCTTCAACGCCAAGTGAAAGTCGGTGGTTAGGTGAATAGTGGTAATAGACGGAGTCCTGCATATTATTGGAGAACGCCATAACTGTTGAACCGCCTGAATAGGAAATAGGTCGTGCGGCCAGTTCCAGCGCAAACATGCACAGAAATAATCCGATAGTCCTAGTACCCATAGGCGTATTTTTTGACACTATTTTGTTTGTCAAAATCAAAACGTCATTATTTTTATACAGTAGCCCGGGCTTCCTGACACCCACTATTCAGCGCGATTATGGCAGTCAACAGGGCTTAGGTGGTCTCCTCGCGACCACGGAAGTAACCATCAAGAAATGGCCCGCCCGGAGAGATTCGAACTCCCGACACCCAGGTTCGAAGCCTGGTGCTCTATCCAGCTGAGCTACGGGCGGAGAAGCGGCTAGACTACCATCGTCTTCAAGGTGTCGCTAGCTATCAGGTGAATGTGACAAATCAATCCTGAGGACCAAAACCACATTGTTAACATCACCTTAACTCACCAACCACTAATCCCCTTTCCAAAGCAGCTTCCATCGAAAAAGCTGATCGACGATTACAAAACTCGTTTATCGCGTCTGGTTTCGGGTGATAACGGACATTAGTGACGAAATGGAACGTAACGAAGGTGTACTGGAAGACCTCGGCTACGAAAACCTCCTTCTGACACAGCATCCTACTGTGCCAGTCACACGATCCAACGAACAACGTGAGCACGCTTGCAACAAACATTGTCCCGCCGCCTCGTATCTTGGGCTTCGCCCATCGCTTCTGACAGACAAAAAAGGATACACTGCCGCACCGCATACGCTTGACGGAGTTCGCCATGGCCGGTCCCCTCGACGGCATTCGCATCATTGATCTCACGACGGTCATCTCTGGACCTGTCTGCACCCAGATGCTGGGAGACCAGGGCGCAGACATCATCAAGGTGGAAGCCATCGATCGTCCGGATCACGCGAGAGGCGCCGGTTACGGCGCCCATCAGTTCACCGCCACGTTCCTTAATAACAATCGCAACAAACGCGCCATCACGCTCGATCTCAAATCTGACGAAGGCAAAGCGGTCCTTCTGAAACTGGCCGCGATGGCCGATGTCATCATCCAGAATTTTCGACCCGGTGTCGTTGAGAGATTAGGGATCGATGAGGATGCAGTGCGAGCAGTCAAACCCGACATCATCTACGCCTCGATCAGCGGTTTCGGGGAAAAAGGACCCTTCGCGCACAAACCCGTCTACGACCCCATTGTTCAGGCATTAAGTGGACTCACGACCATTCAGGCTGGATCAGACGAAGAACGCCCGCGACTAGTTCGTACCATCGTCCCGGACAAGCTCACGGGCATTACCATGGCACAAGCCATTTCATCAGCCCTGGTCGCGAAGCTACGTACCGGCGAAGGTCAGCACATCCGCTTGTCCATGCTGGATGCCGTTGTTTCCTTCCTGTGGTCCTCTGATATGGGCGGTCAGACATTTGTAGGTAAAGAAGTGAGTGTTCAACGTGCTGCAACATTCATTGATCTGATCTACGAGACCCAGACGGATTACATCAGTGTGTCCGCTATGACCAACCAACAATGGACATCGCTATGCGACGCTATCGGTCACCCGGAGTGGAAGGACGACGAACGTTTCAAGACACCAGGCGGTCGAGACCGCTACGCAGACGAGCGATTGAACATGACTCAGGAAGCGCTGCTTGCAGGCCCTGCAGAGCAATGGCTCAACATACTTGAAGAAGCAGGTGTTCCCTGTGCCCCCGTGCTGAAGCGACGGGAGATGATCCACCACCCGCAAGTCGAAGCCAGTGGTCTGATTGTCGAATCGGATCATCCTGTCGCTGGAAGAATTCGTCAAACACGGCCTGCCGCACGGTACTCAGTGACGACACCTGAAATGCGCTATGGCGCACCTGGTCACGGTGAACACAACGATGAAGTCTTATCGGAAATCGGCATGTCTAGAGATGACATCGCTACGTTGCGGGAAAAGGGAGTCATTTCATGAAGATCGGTCTCATTTCAGATACCCATATCCCGGAATCGATGGAAACCTTATGGCCCCAGGTTTTCGAAGCATTCGACGGCGTCGAGTGCATTCTGCACGGCGGCGATATTCACCACTTTTCGGTTCTGGATGAACTCGAAAAAATCGCGCCCATCTATGCCGCACGCGGTAACGGAGAAGATGGCGGTGGCGGACGTGAGCGGCAACCAGACGATCCGCGCGTCCGCGAGACCTGGCTCATCGAAAAGGGCGGTTTCAAAC
>CAJWYI010000136.1 GCA_913049815.1 uncultured Gammaproteobacteria bacterium | reverse complement strand
TTCAGATGATGTCTATGCCCATGCAATATACAAGGGTATTAGTACCGGCCTCAAGCAATTGCGATGATGGATTGCCAGTGACAGGCTATTCCCATTGGTGTTTATCGCTAGTGGTGAATGGATGGCGATAGATGTCTGGGAACCCAAACAGCCTGCAGGGGTCATGCTCGAACAGTTGACCGCGCTTGCGGCTCAGATGGTCGATGCTGATCTGTCTGACCTGGGTACAGTGCTCGATAAGGAGAGTATCAAAAGAGATGCGACTCTGATGACGCAAACCGAGGAAAGCTGGGAAGTCGCGGCGTCGCTTTCAGATGATGACATCGTTGTCCTGGTCCGTTTCTTTACCCTTGCCGAGATGCAACTAGCGGGTTGGGAAGCCGGTAAGCGCTCTCCTGTAGTGCCGTTGGTGAAGATCCTAAAGTCTCGTGGCGTTTTTACGCCAGAACTGCGCAAGTGGGTGAAGGCGAATACCGACAACCGATACCTGCCGAATGGTGCAGCGCTGTAGACTCAAAGCGGTTTGGCGTAAACTCCGCAGCTGTTCAATTCATACCCTGACGGGTCATCGATAGCCTTATGAGCGACACACGAACAGCATCCGTCAAACGGGATACGCTGGAAACCAAAATTGCAGTCAGCGTCAATCTTGATGGCACCGGTCAGTGCCAGCTGAACTCAGGTCTGCCTTTTCTTGATCATATGTTTGACCAGATCGGACGGCACGGATTGATTGACCTCACCATTTATGCTGATGGTGACCTCGAGGTGGATGCGCACCATACAGTGGAAGACATCGGTATTGCCCTGGGGCAGGCGATGACGCAGGCCGTGGGCGACAAGAAAGGCATCGTCCGCTATGGCCATGCTTACGTTCCGCTTGATGAAGCGTTGTCGCGCGTGGTCATCGACTTCTCGGGGCGCCCGGGATTGACCTGGGGTGTTGACTTTGTGCGACCTCGAATTGGTGATTTTGATGTGGATCTGTTCGTCGAGTTTTTTCAGGGGTTTGTGAACCATGCACAGGTCACGCTGCATGTGGATAATCTGCGAGGTAACAACGCTCATCATCAGATTGAGACGATCTTTAAGGCGTTTGGGCGAGCGCTGCGAATGGCGTTGACCGCTGATCCCCGCATGACTGATATCATTCCTTCGACGAAGGGCGCACTCTGATGGAGGTCATTCCGGCTATCGATTTTAAGGATGGCAAAGTCGTCAACCTGAAACAGGGTCGGCTGGATGAGAGCATCGTGTACTCCGATGATCCGGTTGCCATGGCAGACCGTTGGGTTGAGGCGGGTGCGGAGCGACTTCATCTGGTTGATCTGGACGGTGCCTTCGAGGGCGTGCCTATGAATCATTCTGCGATAGCGCGGATTGCAAATAATCACCCTCAGCTAACGATCCAATTGGGTGGCGGTATTCGTTCTCCGGAAGTCATCGAAGCGTATCTTGAGGCGGGTGTTGATTATCTCATTGTAGGGACCAAAGCGGTCGAAGAACCTGAGTTTGTCAGCGAGATGTGCCGCCGGTTTCCGGATCACATTATTGCGGGTTTGGACGGTCTTCATGGAATGGTCGCCAAGAATGGCTGGGTGGACGTCACCGAGGTCTCAGTAAAAAGTCTTGCGATATTGTTTGAAGCCGATGGCATCAGTGCCATTGTCTACACCGACATTGCAAAGGACGGCATGATGGGTGGCATCAGTCTGCACTCAACCATTGACCTTGCGGAGAGCGTCTCGGTGCCGATCATTGCCTCGGGTGGCGTTACAGATATGAACGACATCGATGCGCTGCTCGATGTCGAAGAGCGTGTCAGGGGAGGCATCACCGGTGTGATCACCGGTCGTGCGATCTACGAAGGGACGTTGGACCTTGCAGATGCCATTGCACGCTGTCGTGCCTGATTGACTGCATCAGCCTTCCGATGTCGTTCTATCAGCGCTGACGCGAGACGATTTGGACCGCGTTGTCAGGCCGTTCGCTCAGCTTCAACTCCAGAAAATCCAGGGTTTTCGGATAGGGCTGCGTAATAAGAACCACGAAACCCGTGTGCTGGGCTAGTCGGTGCGCACCGTCCCAGGCCGGCGGCATCTCTTCCGAGGACCTGTCGTGATCCAGAAATACATCACCGCTCGCAATCGGTAACTCTGCCCGAGTCTCGGCAAAAGCGGCGACCGTGAGACGAGGGGTGCGTGAGTCAACGAAATACAGTCCTCTGCAACCGATGTTTTCGATAAACCAGCTCATGTGACGATTCTGCTGAGTGATTTCGCTGCCCATGAGGTTGTTGACGCCACGAATCTGCGGGGTGTCGACGATGGCTCTGGCCAGCAAGCGAGCAAAAGTCCTGCAGCTAGTTAATGCAGACATTTCACCGGGCGGTGTCAGATTGTATGGGGATGCCGTGGGGACATGCAGAATGACTTCGCGACCTGCTGCATGGGCTTACTTGGCCAATTGGCGTCCGAAATCGGTGAACGGCAACATATGGCATAGGTCATGTCATCACTGAGCGGCAACGGTCTTTGGGCGCGCGTCAGGTTATACCTCACATCATCCACAAAGAGCGCACTGCAGGCTGAGGAGTGCACCGAAACCTGGAAATATTAGGGACGCTCAGATGTATCCGCGCGGGTCATAGCGGTGACACACAGCAGGCCCGTGAATAGCAGTGTAACTGACCATGAACACTTCGGCCGGCGTTCCAATGTGGTAAAGCGAATCAGTTCTATTTGCTTCCCCCACTGTCCGCGAGAATGTTGTATCCACGGAGAAGTGTCAGAGCTTCATTCAATTGGAAGTCGGTGATCGCCTGATCTTCAACGCTCGTTTTCCCGGAGTCGGCTTCGTCAGATTGGTTCAGATGGTTGTGCAGGTCACTCTCACGCATACGCCTCCTATTGCGATCCAGTCTCGTCACTTGGGACCGATCCACTCGAATGTCTGGTGTGATCCCTTCCGCCTGGATCGAGCGCCCGGATGGCGTGTAGTACAACGCGGTTGTTAGCTTGATGGCTTTCTTTTCGTTCAAAGGCAGGATCGTCTGTACGGATCCCTTGCCGAAGGTTCGATTGCCCATTATGACCGCACGATCATGGTCCTGCAGCGCACCTGCGACGATTTCGGACGCCGATGCACTGCCTTCGTTGACCAGTACAACGATGGGTAAGTTACCGGTAACATCATTGCCGGTTGCACGGAACTCCTGGCGTGCGTTGTCCAGTCTTCCGGAGGTATAGACCAGCAAACCGTCTTCAACAAACAGATCAGCAACCGCGACAGCGGATTGTAGGACACCCCCAGGGTTATTGCGGAGGTCGAGCACCAGACCCAGCAGTGGACCTTCCTCACGCATACTATCGATCGCCTTGCCAACCTCGGGCCCGGTCTCAGTGTAGAACTGAGCTATACGAATGTAACCGTAACCGGTATCAAGCAGTCGATTGCGAACGCTGGCGACTGAGATCACTTCTCTGGTGATATTGAAATCGAGGGGTTGGGATTCGCCATCGCGGAGAATGGTCACGATGATTTCTGTGCCAGGTTCACCGCGCATGGCGCTGATGGATTCGGCCAATGATTGTCCTTTCACCGGCTTGTCATCAAGTTTGATGATCAGGTCACCCGGCAAGATCCCTGCTCGTTCAGCGGGCGTTTCATCCATCGGCGAGATCACTCGAACAAAGCTATCATTTATGTCGACTTCCAGTCCTAGTCCACCGTATTTGCCCGTGGTCTTTTCCTGCAGGCGGCTGAATGACGCCTTATCGAGATAGGCGGAGTGTGGATCCAGTTGTGACAGCATGCCTCGGATCGCGTTTTCGAGCAGGGCACGGTCATCGATTTCTTCTACGTAAGCATCGCTGACCTGGTCGAATGCCTGTACAAAAATACGGAGCTCATTGAGCGGCAGTCTGGGTGGCAACGGATTGTCGCCTGTCGTCTGGACCGCTGATGGCTCGGTTCCCGCCGCTCCGGAGTATAGCGCAAACATCAAGAGCACAGCCTTGCAGGGCACTGCTACAATCTGTGACATGGGTCGTATTGGCATCATCTACTGTCCTCCACTTATTCTAGAGGTGTGGTGGCTCAAGCCGTTTGCCTTTCTGACGTTGCTTGGCACCATTGTTTCGGGTTAGCGGGTTTCCCACCATTCCTGATTTCAAAATAAAGTCCGGGCTCTGCCTGTCCGCCGGTATCGCCGACTGTCGCGATCACTTCGCCTGTGACGACCCAATCCCCGGTCTCGCGGTAAAGAACACTATTGTGTCCGTAGAGTGACATATAGCCGTCGCCGTGGTTGATAATCATCAGTAAGCCAAATCCACGAAGCCAGTCCGAGAACACCACGCGACCATAGTGGACAGATTTCACCGGTGTGCCCTGAGGTGCCGCGATTAGTGTTCCATCCCATCGTAGTTTTCCATCAGACCGGGCGTTACCGAAGCTGTGTCGTATACGACCTGCAATAGGCCAGGCGAGCTTCCCTTTACGTGCTGCAAAAGGGAGCTCGTCACTAGCGCCTGGAATATAGACCCCTCCAGCGGTAATGCGTTCCAGCAATTGTTCCAGTTGTTCACGATCTTGTCGCCGCTTGGTGATGTCTGCCCCGGCGCGTTTAATTTCGGCGTTGAGACGAGCAAGTGTGTTTTTTCGCTCAACTTCAGCGTCACGTAACGTTTCACGCTGTTGTACCAACTGATCGCGTCGGTCTCGGAGCACAGCGTTTTCGCGTTTGATCTGTTGGGTAATGGCACCTAGTTGTTTCAGTGTTGCACGAAACCGGCCGACATTGTCAGCTCGAGCCCGTGTCACATATTCATGAAATTTCAACAGACGAGTCACTTGGTGAGGGTCGTCCTGGTTGAGGACGAGTTTGATCTGGCTCTGCTGACCCAGTTGCCAGGCCGACCTGATTTGAGCTTTGATTTGTGCCTGCTGGGCCTGCTTGCGATGGTTCAGCATCACCTGGTCTTCCTGGAGTGACTCTATCGTCTGTTGTCCTTCTTTGAGTTCTGATTCGATTTCGTCGATGCGTTGGAGGATAGTGCTGATCTCCAGCTCACTGCCCTGGAGTGCTTTCTCGAGTGCCGATCGTGCTGATTGTGTTTCTTCCAGGAGTTGCTGGAATTGCCGGATATCGGCTTCGAGTGCTTCGATCTGCTTTCTTACTTCTATAGCGCTTGGAGGATCACTGTCTGTTGCGGCAGCAACAGGAGATATCGTTAGCATGAGCAATATCAAGAATAGCGTGACGACCAGATCTTGCTGTTTGCGGGCTATCGAGACAATCGTGTCCATTCAGTCGGCGGTAACGCCCGCATTGATGTTGTCTTCGATCAATGTCCGACCTGTCATCTCGCAAGGTTTGGGCAACCCCATCAAAGCCAGCAGTGTTGGCGCGATGTCGCAAAGTCGTCCACCGTTCGCGAGTTCAACGTCTGCGTTCCCTACGTAAACGCAAGGGACCGGCTCTGAGGTATGGGCTGTGTGCGCCTGACCGGATTCGTTATCTGACATCTGCTCCGCATTCCCATGGTCAGCCGTGATGATTAGGTGGCCATTGACCGATTCAATGGCCGCAACGACACGAGTCAGGCAGGTATCTAGACATTCAACGGCCTTAACAGCAGCGTCAAAAACACCGGTGTGTCCCACCATGTCGCCGTTCGCGTAGTTGCAAACGATCAGGTCGTATTGACCACCCGTGATGGCATCGACCAGCGCGTCAGTCACCGCGGGAGCGCTCATCTCCGGTACCAGATCGTAGGTTTCGACCTTCGGGGAAGGAATCATGATGCGTTCCTCGCCATTGAAAGGGGCCTCTCGCCCCCCGTTCAGGAAGAAGGTGACATGGGCGTATTTTTCCGTTTCGGCGAGTCGAAGCTGAGTTCGCCCTAGGTCGCTCAAGTATTTGCCCATTACATTGTCGAGAAACTCAGGTTTGAATGCGACCTCAGCGTCAAGATCACTGGCGTACTCCGTCAGCGTGACGAAGTGTGCGAGTTTGATGGCTGGCCGTTCAAACTCGTTGAAGTCTGTTTCAGTAAAAACGCGACTCAATTCGCGTGCACGATCTGCCCTGAAATTCATGAAGATAACGGTGTCACCATCGACCATCGCGGCACCTTTGCCAATGACCGTAGGTGCCACGAACTCATCAGTCTCTTCACGCGCATAGGCTTCCTGAAGCGCCGCGGTTGCAGACACAGCGGTTTGTTCGCCTTCCGCGATCGCTATCGAACGCCAGGCCGCGGCGACACGCTCCCAGCGATTGTCGCGATCCATGGCATAGAAGCGCCCACAGACAGACGCAATACCGCCGTCTCCAAGGTTGCGGATAAGGTCCTCAAGGCGTGCGATGGAGTCTGCTGCGCTTTTCGGTGGTACATCTCTCCCATCCAAAAAAGCGTGAACCCAGACGCGCTCCGCACCTCGCTCAAAGGCCATTCGGACACAAGCTGCCACGTGATCCTCATGGCTGTGGACGCCGCCAGGTGACAGCAAACCCAGAATGTGAACAGCGTGCTGGGTTTTGGCCGCAGTATCTACTGCGCTGGCCAAAACCGGATTGTCGGTAAAACTGCCGTCATCGATTGCCCTGGTAATCAGTCTGAAGTCTTGATCGACAATTCGACCAGCACCCAGATTCATATGTCCGACCTCCGAGTTGCCCATCTGGCCAGATGGGAGCCCAACGTCCGTACCTGAACTGGAGATCAGCGTTCTGGGACGATGGCCCCAGAGTGCATCCCACGTCGGAGTATGACCATGGTGGATTGCATTGTCCTCTGCCGGAGAACGATGTCCCCATCCGTCAAGGACGACCAAAACTGTGGGTGAAGGACTCATAGAAGATGTCCCTGTGAAAGTGTGAATGTTAACGCCAAATGCTTCCAAAAGCAGGTGAAAGCCAGTGATTCACCCAAGGTCCCCCCACACCTTTCACGAGCGACATCCTGTCTTCAATTGTGGGTCGCAGGAAGACGCAACGGGCACTGATTGCCAATTTAACAGTGCTATACTCCGTCGCTTTCTCGAACCCAAAAAAAACGGCTGCCTATGATTGCGCAGATTTTTGAATTTGTTGGCAACCACCTGATTCTGGTGGGCATGTTTGTCTTCCTTCTGATTGCCTTTTTTGTACACGAGGCGCGACGGAGTGGCGCGACGGTCTCTACTAGCGTTCTGGTTAATCTGATCAACAAAGAGGACGCGATGGTGCTAGATATTCGTGACAGTAAGGAATATCGGGAAGGTCATATCGCGGGTTCCTTGAACATCCCTTACACCAGTTTTGATAAACGATCGACCGAGCTCGGCGAGTTCAAGGAGAAGCCGCTGGTGGTGGTCTGCAAGATTGGCCAGCACTCCGGGACCGTTGGTCGTAAGCTAGGTCAACTTGGATTTGAGGATGTTCGGCGATTATCCGGTGGTATGACTGAATGGTCATCGGCGGGTTTGCCCGTCGTTAAGGGTAAGAG
>CAJWYI010000135.1 GCA_913049815.1 uncultured Gammaproteobacteria bacterium | reverse complement strand
CCACGGCGGCCACCTAACGCACGGTGCACCAGTGTCCCATATGGGTAGCCTGTTTAACTTTGTACGATATGTGACCGATCCCGTTGATGGTTCTATCGATTTTGATCAAGTCAGAGCAGATGCCCTCGAGCACAAGCCAAAGCTCCTGCTTACCGGTTACACGTCATATCCAAGAGACATTGACTATGCAGCCTTCAAGTCTATTGCTGACGAGGTCGGCGCGATCGCAATGACTGATGCATCCCACTTCGGCGGTCTTGTTGCGGGAGATGCGATGAAAAACCCATTCGACTTTGGTTTTGATGTCGTGACGACGACTACCCATAAGAGCCTTCGTGGTCCCCGTGGCGGTATGATTCTTTGTCGTAAGCCTTTTGCCAAGAAGATCGACAAGTCGGTATTCCCAGGTCTTCAAGGCGGACCCCATATGAATGCTGTTGCCGCCCTCGCGGTCACTCTACTGAAGGCTCAGGGTGAGGAGTTTCGTCAATACGCGCAGCAGGTGTTGAAGAATGCCCAAGCGCTCGCGAAAACATTACTTGGACATCAGGGACATCTCGTCACCGGTGGTACAGACAATCACATGATGGTGCTGGACACCATGAAGACCTATGACCTCGACGGGCGAGTTGCTGAAGAAACGTTGGATAAGGCATCCATAACAACCAACAAACAGATTATTCCAGACGACCCCAATCCGCCGCTGCGGCCCAGCGGACTTCGCATCGGTACACCCGCCGCTACCGCCCGGGGCATGAACGAAGAACATATGGAACAGCTGGGTCAGTGGATTCATGAATGTCTCTCCAGCCATGATGACGAAGATCACCTTGCCGCAGTATGCAATGAAGTTGAAACATTCTGTCAGCAGTTCCCAGTCCCAGGTATCTGAAGGGCGGCCTGTGATAGAAGGCGTCCTGTTCGATCTGTTCGGGACCCTGGTTGACTACGAAGTCGGTCGAGGCGCGCAGGACTTTGCCGAGTTCTGCGCGACGGCGCGTGATCTAGGAGTCGATAGGCGTAACGAAGCCATACTCGCTCTATTTGATGAATCGTTTGCTCTGTGTGAGGCGACAGCTGCGGATTCGCTGATTGAATTCAGTATGGCCGATAGCATGTCGATCTTCGTTGAACGAGCGGGTCTGCTGCGTAATCAGACGGCAATTGAACGATTGGTCGATTCGTACATGGCGTGCTGGATGCAATCTGTTCATCCCCTTAGAGGCATCAATCGCCTCGTCAAACGTGTGGCCAAACATTACAGAGTTGGATTGATCAGCAATACTCATTATCCACCCATGGTGGATTATCTGATTGATGCTATGGAACTGACAGAGTTGTTCGAAGTGGTAACGACATCGGCGCAGCATGGTCGTCGAAAGCCGCACCCAGGCATCTTTGCCGATACGCTTGACACCATGTCTCTGGCGCCGGAAAACGCCATTTACGTGGGCGACAACTATTCCGACGACTACGTCGGTTCAAGAAACGCGGGTCTGTCCTGTTTGCTCGTCGGTCGTCACGCGCGAGTCCCCGTCGATCGTCAGCTTCGAACTATCTTCGATTTGCCAATTGACCTGGACAAGGCCCTCAAACGCTAAGGTCAATTGCGGTACTCGATCAAAAGACCAGGATGGCGCGTCCTGCGATTTTACCGTTCTCAAGGTCCTCGGTGGCTTGGTTGATATCGTCGATCCGATATCTGGCGGTGACCATCTGGTCAAGATCAAGCCGTCCTTCGTCGTACCACTTCAGGTATTTTGGGAAGTCACGATCCGGTGAACAGGAACCACCAATACTGCCGATGAATCTCTTTTCGTTCACTAGGATATCGGATGCGTTCAGCTCGACGGAGGTCTGGGGCACGCCCACCAGAACGGCCGTACCACCTGGTTCTGCACCAAAGAAACCACTACGAACTGCGGGCACTATCTGTTCCATGGTTTGCTTGAGGCCAATGCAGTCGAATGCGTAATCGGCACCCGAGGTCGGCATACCGCCCATGTTTCGTTTTTCGGGATTTCTGGTTAGCTCTTTGATGGCTTTGATGGGATCTTCAGCACCCGCATTGATTGTGTGCGTCGCGCCAAACTGCCGAGCGAACTCTAGCTTCTCATCATCCAGGTCAATAGCAATGATCGGATCTGCTTCTAGCGTGGCGGCTGCCACGACTGCTGACAATCCAACGCCGCCGACGCCGAAAATCGCGACACTCTCACCCTTTCTCACACCCGCGGTATTCTCGACAGCTCCTGCACCTGTCATTACGGCACAACCAATAATGGCTGTCGCTTCCAGGTTGATGTCGTCAGCAACTTTGACGACATACTGTTCGTCGGCAATGGTGTGATCCGCCCAGGTGAATACGTTCTGTGAATACGCGGTGCCACCGTCAGGAAGGGCTACGGTTGCTGCCCAAGGTGCTGTGGTTGCTTCGCGCGCATTTCGTGGAACCCAGGTCACCATGACGGTGTCGCCTTCCTTGACATGAGTGACGTCACTACCTGACGCAAGGACGACGCCAGTGGACTCATGCCCCAGTATGACTGGTGCTTTGCGAGGATTGTGCATCTGATGTAGCTGGCTGTGGCACACACCACTCGCAAACTGTTTTACGACAACCTGCCTTGGACCGGGATCTGGCAATGTCACATCTTCAACGGTGAGGGGACCCTGGTCCTGGGGGACAACGACGACACGAGCGGCTGTTGGCATGACAAGTTTCCTGATTGACAGGTCTTCATAATGCGTATGGGCAGAAATAAAAGTCAATCGACTCACAGTGCTGCGTTAATATCGAATATTCATACAGTCCCTAGGATCTTCATGACAGGAGTGACAATGAAGTCACTGTTGATTCCCATCGTGGGCGATACTCATGTGGTGGATCAACCGGACATCCTGCATAGACACGGCAAAGATGAGTCCTTCCACCGGGCGATGCCTCCGGATCTGGTCGTGTATCCCGAAACCAACGCGCAGGTCAGCGAGATTGTCCGTCGCTGCTCAGAACGGCGGTGCCCGGTTATTCCATTTGGTACCGGGACCTCACTGGAAGGACACATCGCTGCCCTGCAGGGTGGTGTCTGTATTGATCTGTCACGAATGGATCAGATTCTCGCTCTTCATGCGTCTGATCTGGACTGCCGTGTCCAGGCAGGCATCAAACGCAGCGCACTAAACCAAGAGCTCGCGAAAGATGGCTTATTTTTCACGGTCGATCCCGGAGCCGATGCCTCACTGGGAGGCATGGCGGCGACGCGTGCGTCCGGAACCAATACGGTGCGTTACGGAACGATGGCGGACAATATCCTTGGCCTGACTGTTGTGCTCGCCGACGGTCGCATCATCGAAACGGGTTCGAGGGCGCGTAAGTCTGCTGCAGGATACGATCTGACCCATTTGATGTGTGGTTCTGAAGGCACGTTGGGTGTCATCACCGAGCTAAGCGTTCGTTGTTTTGGGCGACCGCTTGCCCAGAGTGCAGCTGTGTGTTCGTTTCTGACTCTTGCAGGCGCAGTCGACACGGTGATCGAGACGATTCAATGTGGCATACCGGTGGCCCGTGCAGAACTCCTGGACGACGTACAGATGAATGCCGTTAACCGATACTCGGACCTGAGCTATCCCGAACGATCGACGCTGTTTCTGGAGTTTGACGGTACGGAGCAATCAGTAGCAGAGCAGAGCCAATGGGTGGCAGCCCTTGCCGCCGAAAACGGCGGGGACGACTTCGTCTGGTCTACGCTGACAGAAGAAAAGACTAGGCTTTGGCAAGCACGGCATGATGCGTACCACGCGGCGAGAGCAATGCGACCGGGTTGTGAAGGCTGGGTCACAGATGTCTGTGTCCCGATCAGCACGCTGACCGAATGTATCGTCGCGACCAGGGCGGACGTGGACCGGGAGGGCATGCTCGCACCAATCGTTGGCCATGTTGGCGATGGCAACTTCCATGTGCTGTTGTTGGTGGACCCTCGTTCAGAGAGCGAGATGGCGACTGCACACGGTATTAACGACCGGCTGATTGAACGAGCCTTATCGGTAGGCGGTACCTGTACCGGCGAGCACGGCATTGGTTACGGCAAACTCAAACATCTCGAAGCGGAGCAGGGGGAAGCCATCGATGTGATGCGGCAGATCAAAACTGCGTTGGATCCATTTGGCATCATGAATCCAGGGAAAGTCGTGTCGGCTGTTCACGACACACATTGACTAGTCTGATTCCAAGACATAGACGGTAGGAGCCTCAGGGTTGGTGTCAGATGAGCTAGCCGGGATGAACCCGACGGCTATCGCGTAATGCATTGATGTCAGTGAACTTGATCCAGATTCAGTAATTGAGTTCACGCTTGCACAAATCGATCATCTGAATAGACGCGTCAATGTGGTCGTGGCAACGTATGGCATCAACGACCGGTCTATTTGGCTAAATGGACAGCCAAATGGACGGACTAGCAGTTTGAGGCGATCCACTCTGCCGCAACCCGAGCGGCTTCCTCATAGATCGTTTCTCTAGACGAACGCTTACGAATGAGGGTCTTGTAGCTGTGATCGCCTGTATGTAGCAGGTGCAATGACGCCAGCGGCAACTCATCGACGACGGTCCTGAGTAGCACCGGGTCTGCCATCTTGTCTCGCGTTCCAGAGAGAAACAGTTGGGGAACGGTCACTTGAGGAAGGTGTGTCATGCGTTTGCGATCAGGGGTTCCCGGGTGGAGAGGGAATGAGAAGTAGATCAGACCATCAATCCGAGCGTCATTACCGTACTCTGCGCCGTAGTGTGAGGACATCCTGCCACCAAAGGAATGCCCTCCCATCAGCAACGGTTTGCCCGCAGCTTTTGCAAACGCTATGGCTCTGACGTTGTTCAGCGATTCGATACAGATCTCGAGTTTGTCGGTGCGTGGTTTGCCCGCCTGCATATACGGGAAGTTGAACCGCAGAGTACTGATGTGACGGTGTGCGAGTGCTTCGCTGATTGATTGCATATGTGCGTGGCGATGATCTGCAGCGGCGCCATGCGCCAAGATCAGCAGAGCAATAGATTCAGGCGCCGGTTGCAGCCTTGCATCAACAGATGCAGCGGGGGTGGCGTTAAAGGTGAAATCGCTGGCGGTCGCCAGAGTCCTCTCCATATTATGATCCCACCTGGTCTGAGTCGTAGTTGTGCGGCGAGATCGATGCGACTGTCTCGGCCGCTGCGGTGGATAGTATACTCCCGCAACGTCCCACTTCGAGTCATAAAATGAGTCCTGAAAACCCCTATGAGAAACAAGGCAATGGTCACGGCGACCTTGGCGTTTTGGCAGGCGGTATCGCCGTGGTCACTGGTGGCGCTTCGGGTATTGGTCTCGCGCTTGTAGAAGCAGCAATTGCTCACGGCATGCATCCTGTTATCGTCGACATTGAGGCTGAGGCCATTGCGGAAGCGGAGGGTGCGCTCGCGGCTTTCGCTGCAAAATCCAATGTGACCATCCTTGGAGCACAGTGTGATGTCTCTTCGGAGGAGTCGGTGCAAGCCATGGCCGAGCGCATCGATGAGACGTTTCCCGACAAACCAATTTCATTGCTGGCATGTAATGCGGGTGTTGGTGCCGGAGGTGGCGTTCTGACAGCTTTGCAGTCGGACTGGGATTTCGTCTTAGGCGTCAACCTCATGGGGCCGGTCTATTGTATAAGAGAATTTGTCCCGAGGATGCTGGAGCAGGGCGCACCGGGCTCGGTGATGGCTACGGCGTCCCAGGATGGTCTTTGTGCAAGCCAGGGTGTCTATGGGGTCAGCAAACATGCGTGTGTGGCGCTGATGGAAGGATTACATGGTGAAGTGGGCGGTCGACTAACAACGCATGTGTTGTGTCCCAATGTGGTGGCAACCAATATCGTCACCTCTGAGCGAAATCGTCCCGATCGATACGGTGGGCCGCGTCAGGCTCATCCCGGTGCTATTAATATCCAGGACAAGTTCAAGGAACATGGGATTCCCCCGTCACAATGCGCAGAACAGGTGTTTGTGGCAATGAGAGATGGCACCTTTTATGTCATGGCGGAATCGGAGGCTGATCCCGGTTATGTTCACCTGGAAGTTGAGACTCGGATGAACTCAATCCTGCAGCACGAAAGACCTTTCCGTCCTCAGAGTCAGTTGATCCTGAAGGTGTTCAGTCCCGGTTAGTGTGCTGAATGGTTAATGCCATAGACGCCGGGTGGCATGCTCACGTTACACGCCTAATCCTTGAGCTTGCATGGACTGGATATTACGGGTTTACTCGCCAACTGATTGAGCAGATAGGACTGAGCATGGCTGTAGCTGAAGCAGAACAAGGCGCACTTCCTGTCGTACCTTGGCTGAAGCAGGACGACGAAGGGCCCTACCTGGAAGGGCATCGTTGCGGAAATTGTGGTGCGGTTTACCTGGGTGAAAGAGATAATTGCTCGAGCTGTGGCGCTCGAAGTGGTATTTCTCCTGAAAAGCTGACTACACGCGGAACGTTGTATTCCTACTCTATCGTGCATCGAAGCTTTCCGGGTATTGAAGTACCCTATGTATCGGCTATCGTTGATCTCGAAGGCGGAGGGACGATCAAAGGCAATCTGATTGATGTAGAACCTGATCCCGCGAAGCTTGTATTTGATATGCCAGTGGAGGTTGTTTTCCGTGACGCTCTGGGGCGAAAGGATAATGAAGGCAACGCTTACGTCAGCTATTTCTTCAAGCCAATCTGATCCAAATTATTTTCGATGATTCGTGACATGAGTGTGGTAACCAATGGGAGCTTGATATGAGCGAAGTGTATGTGCTGGGTGTAGATATGATCAGGTTCGGGCGATTCCCGGACAAGACGGTACCTCAGCTGGGTGCCCAGGCCGCGCTGATGGCGTTGGATGACGCGGGCGTGGGTCTACCTGACATGCAGGCTTTGTACTGCGGCAATCTGGGACAGGCAAGTGGCATGGTTGGCCAGCGTATTCTTCAGGAAATTGGTCAGACCGGCATTCCTGTCGTCAATACTGCCAATGCCTGTGCAACTGGAGCGACAGCGTTTCGTGAAGGTTGGATGTCGATCAAGGCGGGGGTATATGACATGGTACTAACCGTCGGTGTCGAACAGATGGGTAAAGGGCTCCTCGGGGGTGGTGGTGGCGGCACAGGGATTTCGAAAGAAGGGCTGCTTGGTTCTGGCACCATGCCATCCGTCTTCGCTGAAGCGGGCATGGAACACGCGCGTCAGTACGGCACAACATTCGAACAATTTGCCAAGGTTTCTGTGAAGAACCACCATCATTCAACCCTTAATCCCAAAGCGATGTATCAGATCGAGACACCGCTCGAAGAGGTCATGAACTCAGAAATGATCTCCTACCCGAATACAAAGCTGATGTGTTCGGTCAATGTCGACGGTGCAGCGGCTGCTGTGTTGGTCTCCGAGAAGAAGGCCCGTGAATTGGGTCTGGATCGTGCAGTGAAGATCAGAGCTTCTGTGCTGACGAGCGATCCCTATCAGGAACGGGATCTTGTTATGCCTGACGTGAACACATT
>CAJWYI010000134.1 GCA_913049815.1 uncultured Gammaproteobacteria bacterium | reverse complement strand
CTGGAACAGACTCAGGAACAATTCCAGGAGGCGTTCGATAAATTCTGGGGTTACTGCAAGGTGATTCGAGCGGCGGCACCACATCTCTCGGACGATGCCACCATCACCTTGACGAGCGGTGTACCGGCACGCAAGTGTGGCCCAAACCAGATCGCACTGTCTTGCGTAGGTAGTGCTGTTGAAGCCCTCACTCGCGCACTCGCGCTTGAGGTTGCCCCCAAGCGGGTCAATGTGGTTTCACCAGGGATTATCGACACTGGGATGTTTGATCGTTTCGGTGACAATCGTGCTGAGGTGCTCGAGGGAATGGGCCAGAACTATCCCATGGGTCGTGTTGGACATGCAGACGAAGTGGCGGGCGCCATCATCCACACGATGACCAATGGATACATGACTGGCGCCACACTCGACGTCGACGGTGGCGCCCTGCTACCCTGATAACGGGTCAGGTACTGCTCACTCGACCAGGTGTGCTTTCAGTACATCCTGGTCGAATTCGATACCCAGCCCCGGTCCAGTCGGCGGAATGATGAAGCCGTTTTCGAAGACCAATGGTTCTTTAAAGATCTTCTTATGGAGCGGTCCCTGATTCGCTTCTTGAATCATAAAGTTTGGTGAGCAGGTGTCGATCTGAATCGCAGCAGCCGCGGCCACTGGTCCACAGTACATGTGCGGTGCGATCACCGCGTAATGTGCTTCAGCCATACCGGCGATTTTCTTGGCTTCCGTGATGCCGCCACACTGACCAACATCCAATTGAATAATCTGAGCGGCTTGTTTTTCAAGGACACGCGCAAATTCGTACTTGGTCACCAAACGTTCGCCGGTCGCAATCGGAATACTGGTATGTGCCGCTACACGCGCCATCTCTTCAACGTTCTCAGGCATCACCGGTTCTTCAAACCAGAACGGATGATAGGGTTCCAAGAAGTCGGCAACACGAATGGCACTGTAGGTCGTCAGCTGGCCGTGGGTACCAATCCCTACTTCAAGCTGATGGCCAACCGTATCGCGAATGCTCTCGAAAATCTTGGCGGCATTCTCGATCTCCCAAATAGGTATGTCACGAATCGGGAACAGAGGCATGAACGGATCAATCTTGCACGCCGAGTTTCCTTCCTCCAACAGTTTCGCAGCGACTTCACCCGCACGCTCAGGATGTTCAACCAATCCCTCACTAGGCATATAGGCGTATGCCCTAAGTTTCTCGTGGTACTGACCGCCCAGCAGGTTATAGATGGGTTGGTTCGCTGCTTTCCCGGCAATATCCCACAGGGCCATATCGATCGCGCTGATGACTGGCGTTGCATACAGACTCGGGTGTCGCAAGTCATGGCGAGTGCCATACATCCGATCCCAGATTAGTTCAATGTTGAGCGGATTCTGGCCAATGACAAACTGCCCGACGAACTCCTCAAGGAGTCGCACATGAGACTTGATGTCTTTCAGGTGCGCGGAATACGCACTACCCGCGATGCGCTCACCTAATCCAACGATACCTTCATCGGTCATGAGTTCGAGGAACAGGGAATAACGTCCTCCAATATAGGGTTTCTCCCCCTCCACCACCATCGTCTTAAAATCAACAACCTTCATTGCGCCACCGCATGCAGATTCAAATCCGCTCAGATGATCGCACAGGTCGGCGTGGGTAGAAACGGCAGGCGCGGTTCATCCCTGAACCACCTTGTGCTTCAGATCGATCGGGCGGTTTTGGAATACAGCCGTGTGACTCAACGCAAAAGACCCAGCCGAAGTTTTTCGAGGCTCAACATCCTCGTCAGTGCTTGGGAGTAACATCAACCATACGTAGCCGAGGTATTCCTCAGCATCAGGGTCTCAGCCAAACACGCGTTTGGCTTCCTTTCGACGGGCGTGCAATATCGGTTCGGTGTAGCCATTTGGCTGCCCCCGCCCTCTCAGGATCAGATCACAAGCGGCCTGAAACGCAATACTGCTGTCGAAATCAGGAGTCATGTTTCGATAATCGTCGTCGTCTTCATTCTGTTTGTCGACCACAGCCGCCATTTTCTTGAGCGTCGCCAGGACCTGCTCTTCCGAGACCAGACCATGGTGTAACCAATTGCAGATGTGCTGACTCGAAATCCGCAGTGTCGCTCGATCCTCCATTAACCCCACATCATTGATGTCCGGCACTTTTGAGCATCCTACGCCCTGGTCGATCCAACGAACGACGTATCCCAGAATGCCCTGACAGTTATTGTCGAGTTCGCGCTGCACCTCGTCCGCCGAGAGGTTCTCTCCGGCTAGCAGCGGGATCGTAAGAATGTCACGCATAGTCGCCTTTGCTCGAGATTTCAGTTCGTCCTGCTTGTTGAAGACATGGAGACGGTGATAGTGGATCGAGTGCAGCGTGGCGGCGGTTGGCGACGGCACCCAGGCGGTATTTGCACCTGACTCCGGATGGCCAATCTTGGCCTCCATCATTTGTGCCATCTCGTCGGGCATGGCCCACATGCCTTTGCCAATCTGTGCCTTTCCACCCATGCCGGTCGCGAGTCCGGTATCGACATTCCAGGCTTCATAGGCCAGGATCCATGGTTGCTGCTTCATGTCGTTTTTCTGGATCACTGCACCAGCGTTCATACTGGTATGGATTTCATCACCGGTGCGATCCAGGAACCCTGTATTGATGAAGATGACCCGTTCTTTCGCCTCACGGATACAGGCTTTGAGGTTCAGTGTCGTGCGCCGTTCCTCATCCATAATGCCTACTTTCAATGTGTTTCTCGGCAGATTCAGCGCTTTTTCCACCGCCGCGAAGAGGTCCACCGTGAACCGCGTTTCATCTGGACCATGCATTTTGGGTTTCACAATGTAGACACTGCCCTTTCGAGAATTGCAGATCGATCCAGTCGACTTCAGGTCGTGAATGGCTGCGAGACTCGTGACCATCGCATCCAGAATACCCTCTGGGATTTCTTCGCCACCTATGAGCACCGCATCCGTGGTCATCAGATGACCTACATTACGTACTAGCAGCAGACTCCGACCATGCAGGGAAAACTCGTTGCCATCGAGCCCGATATAAACCGGATCTTCGTTCAAACGGCGGGTCACCGTCTCACCTGCTTTTTCAAAGGAATCGACAAGATCACCCTTCATCAGGCCGCACCAGTTACCATAGACCACGGCCTTGTCTTCTGCATCGACAGCCGCAACCGAGTCCTCACAATCCTGGATCGTGCTGACAGCAGACTCCATCACAATGTCTTTGACGCCGGCACTGTGTAAGGCGCCAACACTATCATGTCGGTCGATCTGGATATCCATGTGCAGACCGTTCTGATTGAAAAGGATAGAAGCTGGATCTGACGGCTCTCCGCGATAGCCAACCAGTTGCTCGGGCCTGGCAAGTCCAACATTGTCGCCTTCACCCAGAGTCGCTTGCAGTTGTCCGTCAACAACAGCATAAGACGTGACAGCTTCATGCTGGCCAGACGCCAGTGGCACAAATTCGTTCATCAATTTGGCGGCATAAGCAATGACCAGATCGCCGCGCGCAGGGTTGTAGCTATTACCTTTCTCTGTCCCGGGTCCTTCCGGAATGACATCAGTGCCATAGAGCGCGTCATACAGACTGCCCCAGCGAGCATTCGCGGCGTTGAGGGCGTAACGGGCATTCATGACGGGCACAACGAGCTGTGGTCCCGCCATCTGTGCAATTTCCTCATCAACGTTGTCTGTCTCAATCTCGAAATCATCACCTTCATCAAGAATATAGCCAATGTCTCTGAGAAATGCGGTGTACTCGGCTTCGTCAATCGGCTGACCTGCACGTTCGAGGTGCCATGTGTCAATCTTTTCCTGCAACTCATCCCTGAATGCTAGGAGTATTTTATTACGTGGCATGAACTCCGTCAGGATCTTCTCGAAGTCGACCCAGAACTGCTGTGGATCCACTCCTGTGCCCGGAGCAATCTCGTTGGCGATAAGATCGTGCAGAACGGAGTGAATCTGGAGCTGACCGATCTGAATTCTGTCTGACATTGGCTTGTAGTCACCGGCTTCGAGAGAATGGCAATGCTACGCGAAAACTGCGTACAATCAAACGGTCTGAAAGCGCTGGACCCGCGTCAAATGGGTCATACACCGGGTTAATCAGAAGGCATCAGCAGGTTGATGCTACCGATGAGACACCTTTTTCGTGAACACCATCTTTATCAAACAAGGAGACTGCTATTGGGGCCCCCGCAGGAAGTTGTTGATCTGACGGCTCGACAGCAGATTGCGTTGATTCGTAAGCGAGAAATCAGCTGTCTTGAACTCCTGGATGCTCATCTCGCGATCATAGATCTGCTCAACCCAACTTTGAATGCGATCGTGACGCAGGTCCCAGATGCAGCACGCCAAACCGCCGAAAGACTGGATCAAAAGTTGGCCGCAGGTGAAGATCCAGGACCGTTGACTGGACTGCCAATCGCACATAAGGATCTGTCGGCCACCAAGGGAATCCGGACCACGTTCGGATCAAGGATCCACAGCGACAACATCCCCAACAGAAATGCCCTTTTTATTGATCGCCTGCAGGCAGCGGGATGTGTCACGCTGGGAAAAACCAATGCACCGGAGTTTGGTGCCGGTTCACAGACTTTCAACGAAGTCTTTGGTGCTACCTGCAATCCTTATGCGCATGATCGAACCTGCGGCGGTAGTTCGGGTGGTGCTGCCAGCGCACTCGCGGCGCGGATGATTCCCATTGCCGATGGAGGTGACTTTGGTGGATCACTCCGCAACCCGGCGGCTTTCTGCAACGTGGTAGGATTTCGTCCATCGATCGGACGCGTTCCTCAGGAAGATAGCCAAGGATTTTTTCCGATGCGTGTCCTGGGACCAATGGCGAGGACTGTCGACGATACCGCGCTGCTTCTGTCAGCCATGGCAGGGCCCCACGTACGGGATGTTCAGTCACTCCCCGATAGGGGAGCAGTGTTCGATACATCCCTCGATCTAAGCGTCCAGGGACTCAATATTGGATTCAGTTCAGATTTTGCCGGACAGGCCGCAGTCAATGCCGACGTCCAGTCGGTAATCTCTGGAAATCAACGTGTGTTAGAGGATATTGGATGCAACGTCGAAACGTTTCATCCCGATTTCTCAGGTGCCGACGAGGTATTCCAGACGCTGCGCGCGTGGCATTTCGCAGGCGTGTTCAGCGCCGGAATCAAGGAACATCCAGAGATGTACAAGGACACCATCATCTGGAACACAGAGCAGGGTCAGCATCTTACCGGTATGGACATCCATGCTGTTGAGGTCCTCCGAACCGAGGTCGTTCGGCGCTTCCGAGCGTACTTTGAACAATACGATTTTCTGGTCATGCCAGTGACCCAAGTGACCGCGTTTGATATCACGACGGACTGGGTCCATGAAATCAATGGGGAAACACAGCACACTTACCTGGACTGGATGCGCTCCTGTTACTGGATCTCTGTCACGGGACTTCCCGCCATCAGTGTTCCGGGTGGATTCACCCCCGATGGGCTGCCCGTGGGATTACAGATCGTTGGCCCGCCGCATCAGGATCTGGCTGTCCTGAAAATGGCCCATGCATTCGAACAGGTAACCAGACACTATCGTGTGCGGCCTGCAATCCTGGTTGACGCACTGTCTCAAGACTGACAGCGGGCAACATCGCAACTTTTGTCCACATCTAGACATCCTTGCCTAAACGTCCACGCCCAATAGCCTGGAGAACCAAAATGTTGTTTGATTGCGAAACATTCGTCAGTCACCTGGAGTGCAGCGAGACGGGTGAACGCTACCCTGCCGATCAGGTCGCCAACCTTTCAAAAACCGGCAAACCGCTGCTTGTCCGATATGATCTGGATCAACTGGTCGTAGCGTTGACGCCGGACACCCTTCAAAGCCGCCTACCCGAATTCTGGCGCTATCGCGAATTCTTGCCGGTCCGGCACAAAGAGAACATCGTCAGACTTGGAGAAGTCATGACGCCATTGCTGAACGCAGGTTCTCTCGAGCGGCAACTAGGTCAACGGGAAGTAGTCGTAAAAGATGAAGGGCGGCTACCCACCGGTTCCTTTAAGGCACGTGGTCTTGCGCTAGCCGTTTCGATGGCCAAAGAACTGGGCATTACTCGAATGGCGATGCCCACTAATGGCAATGCCGGAGCGGCGCTCGCAGCGTACTGCAGTAAGGCGGGCATCGAAAGCTACGTGTTCTGTCCCGATGACACACCGGACATGAATATCCGAGAGATCGCCCTAATGGGTGCACACACCTATACCGCGGACGGCCTCATCAATGACTGCGGTCGATTCGTAACGGCTGGCATCGACCAAGCCAGCTGGTTCGATACATCAACCTTGAAAGAGCCCTACCGGATCGAAGGTAAGAAGACGATGGGGCTCGAACTGGCGGAGCAATACAACTGGGAACTCCCCGACGTCATTCTTTATCCAACCGGTGGCGGTACAGGACTCATTGGCATGTGGAAAGCATTCGAAGAACTGACGGCCATCGGCTGGCTGACAGGCAAACTGCCACGCATGGTGTCCGTTCAGGCAAGTGGTTGTGCACCGATTGTCGACGCATGGGAGCGAAACCTCACTCAAGCCGAGCCCTGGCAGAATGCATCCACAGTTGCTGCGGGCATCCGCGTACCGGTCGCGATTGGCGATTTTCTCATTCTGAACGCTATTCGTGAGAGCAACGGCTTTGCCATTGCAGTCGATGACAAAGACATCATCGCGACACAACATGACATCGCCCAGCAGGATGGTTTACTCCTCTGCCCTGAAGGTGCGGCGACAGCGGCCGCGTTGATCCAGGCACGCGAGCGCAAGCTGATTGACCCTGATGAACGTGTTGTGCTGTTCAACTGTGCCATAGGTTTAAAGTATCCGATGCCAAATGACAGTCAGTCGATGAGTCTCGCCAATCCACCGGCGTATGCGGAGATCGTCAATCAATCGTCGTGAAAGTCGTTTTGTGACAACTTAGATAGTGCGTGATGACGTGCTATTCGCGTACTCTCACTATTATTGGAAATGAAGAGAGCGCGATCGTTCAATATAAGCTTCGACACGCGCACGGGCGCAGTCCAAGCTCGAGGTACTACATAAGTACGCCCATTTGGCTCGACGTCAGGCGTTCTGCCTTACCTCGGGGGGCAGTCCGCATCGCACTCGAGGCGCGCATTCATGACCAACAGATTCACTGGCATCCCTCGAGCGATACGTTGTCTGACCGACCCACGCCACGTAGAGTTCTACCCAATCCAGACTTTTGGAAGCAAAGATGAAACTAGAAGACGTCAAACACATTGCTGTAATCGGTGGCGGTGTCATGGGAGGCGGTATCGCCCAGATCCACGCGGCTGGCGGCTACCGCGTCACGATTCGTGATCTTACCAATCAGATCATCGAGGACACTCGTCATGAATTACTCGACGGAAAATGGGGCGTCAAACGTGCGGTCGAGCGCGGCAAGATGGGTTTCGATATGGCCCAGCAGGTGATCGACAACGTAGATTTCACGACAGAGCTTAAAGACCTTGCAGACGTGGATCTCATTATCGAGGCCATACCCGAAAAGCTCGAATTGAAACAGAATGTGTTTGAGGAAC
>CAJWYI010000133.1 GCA_913049815.1 uncultured Gammaproteobacteria bacterium | reverse complement strand
CGTTGCAACAGTTCTGTGTAAATATTGGATAGACGCCAGGCTGGTTTCAGATTGGTATCAAGCATGTAGTCCCAATCGGCTTCGTAGATCATGGTGTAGGTCTTGGCACCGGCCAGTACCCCAGCGTTATTGATGAGACCGTCAATCCGGACAAAGTAAGACGCGGCCGTCTCAAGAAATGACTCGCAACTCCCCGCGTCATTCACATCCAGCGTGGCTGCAATTGCCACATTGTCTTTCGATTGCGGTGAGGTGACCCGATCATTGAGATGTTCTAAATGTCTTGCTCCCAGAACTACTCTAGCGCCCGCACCATGTAATACACGCGCAAAGTGGTGACCAAAATCCGACGATGCGCCCGTGATTACCACCGTCTAGCCACGCATGGAAAATCGTTCTTCCAACTTTGTCTCCTAAAACCATTACCATAGGAATTGCACAGTCTAGCAGGCTTGGTACGCCTACTCTCACTCACACATTTCTCTTATTTTTGCCTTTCCGCAGGTACCGTCGCGTGTCACGTTAGACTTATTTTGTTAACAATGTGGTTTATCACTGACGATAAGGTCGACGAGCACCTATGGTTGAAAATCCTCCACCCCCTTCCGCCGCCTTGACGACCGCCTCTTCCGGTCGCGAAGCGGATCTTGCGCGAATGAAGTTACTCGCGACGGGCTTGCTACTGTTTGTGGCTGCTGCCTTTGTTGCAATGCGTGTCATCCTCGCCACTAACCCCGACGCACCCTGGCAGGTCACCATCGGTTACCTCGAAGCGATGTGCGAAGCAGCGATGATTGGTGCGCTGGCGGATTGGTTTGCGGTCACGGCATTGTTTCGACATCCAATGGGGATACCCATTCCGCATACGGCCATCATTCCTGCAAGGAAAGACAGTATCGCGAGCCAATTTGGGACCTTTGTGCAGGAGAACTTCCTGTCGAACGATCTCATATCCGCACGCCTAAGTGGCATGCAGTTATCAAAGCGGGGAGCAGCCTGGATACAAAAGGAAGACAACGCCGGGAGTATTGCTAAGCAAGTCGTAGACAGTTTGGCGGGTGCCGTGCAGGTCATCAACGATGACGACGTCCAGCGCATGTTGGAACGGAGCGTCAAAGATCGTGTGATGAGGACCAACTTCTCGCCCATCCTGTCTGACTTCCTGACCTTCATAACGTCCGGTCGTCGTCAGCAGATGTTGTTTGAAGCCGGGGTGCGCGCTGGCTTGCATCTGCTGGATGACTCCGAAGAGGGTATACGAGAGACGGTGAAACAGGAGACGCCATGGTGGTTCCCCGACACCCTCGATAGTGCGATCTACAGACGAATCGTCATGGGCGTATCAAAAAGCCTGTATGCCATGAAGGACGACAACTACCATCCATTGCGGGTGCGTCTCATCGGGATGTTGAATGATTTCATCGTCGATCTGCAAAAGTCTAAAGATTTCCATGCGCAGGAAGAGCAATTGAAGAAGGCACTGCTTGATCAACCAGCGTTACGGGAGTTTGTGGTGACGCTGTGGGCTGATATTCGTGACACAATCACGGCACAGGGTGAATCTGACAACTCTTCGCTGGTGGAGATGTTGACCCGATCCATCGTGAAGCTGGGCCAGACCATCGACGAAGATCCGGAACTGGCACAAAAGCTTGACGGCTGGTGCGAGGACAGTGCGAAGTACATTATCAGCAACTACGGACACGAGTTTGCATCACTGATCGAATCCACCATAAACAATTGGGATACCGATGCAACATCACGCCGCATCGAACTCCAGATCGGACGCGACCTTCAGTTCATTCGAATCAACGGGACGGTTGTCGGTGGACTCTTTGGCCTTGTCATCCACGGTATCCTGCACGCGATCGAGCTCGCCGCATGAATGCACTAGCCCTCGATCTTGAACTCGATCTGACCGAAGTCACCAAAATCACCCACGTAATGACCAGGTAGAGCCGGTTGTGGTTGACCGAGTGATCCAGTCATTAGGATCTGACCAGGTGTCAGTGTATAACCTTCTGAGAGCGATTTGTTGATCAGCCAACAGACAGCGAACATCTGACTGCCCATCGCATCGGCTCCATTACCCTCGGAGATCTGCTCGCCATCGCGATGCAACCTCACCGGAAAATCGTCAAGGGATCCGGGGCGATCCGTCGCAGTCCCAGCAATGTATCCCGCCGCTGCACTATTTCCGGATACTAGATCCATTGCCGTCATCCTTCCACCAGATGCAAATCCGGGGTCCGCCAGCTCAATCATTGGCATGACCTGGCCGATGTGGTCCCAGACAGAGTCCTCAGTGACCGGTGCAGTAACTGTTTGACCGATCCGATAGCCAATCTCCGTCTCCACGACCGCGCGATGAAACTCATGGTTTGCAATGATCGCACCGGGATGTCGCGCTCCCCCGGCAAGAAGCACCCCAAAGACTGGTTCTTCAACACCCACATTGGCTTGTGCTGCCGGATTGCTGAGCGCGGCTTTGAAGCCCCCTTTCTGATCCACAGACATCAGTTGCTCAACTAGCTGTTTTTGAATCGCGTAGGCATCGGCGAGGCTCAGTTCGCCTTCTGCCGATAGCAGTGGCTTGTGTTCATGCGCTTTCAGAGCCGCAAACATCCGTTCAGCAGCAGCATCGATATCTATCATCGTTCACTCTCTTAATCAGTCACTGGTCTGGCAGGAGCGGGATGATGCCCCGAACAGAGAAGCCCGGCAAGGGACCGCGACTGGGCACTGGTCCATCCGCAATCGCAGAAAATTACTTTGGGTCAGCGTTCTACATGATAAAATTGAGGCAACTTTCGGAGAGCCAACTGATGCACATACCCTCCTGGCCATTTCTACCGAATCCGGCACCGACTCGACTGTCCCATGCGAAGGATTGTTACCTTTATCTCGAGGATGGCAGCAAGGTACTGGATGCCGCCGGTGGTGCCATCGTGACCAACATTGGTCATGGTCGTCAGCGGGTCGCAGCGGCCATCGCCACCGCCTCCGCTAACACGAGCTACACCGTGCCAACGTTCATGACGCCGGAACGCGAGAGAATGCTGACGGAGTTACACGCCCATTGGATGCCTGAGCATCTGTCACATGTTCATATCACCTGTAGTGGTTCTGAAGGCAATGAAGCGGCGATGAAAATGGCCGTGCTCTACCATGCGGCCAACGGCCATCCGGAACGAAACGTGATTCTGGCGAGGGATGTGTCATACCATGGAACGACACTGACAACGGCGGCTGTCTCCGGTCACCCGAGTCGTCAAAAAGGGCTCACAGGCTACCTCCCGGAATGCCCAAGGATCAAAACACCCTATCCCCTGCGTTGTCCTGTTGGGAGCGATCCGGACACCGTCATTGACTACTACCTTGATGATCTCCGTCAAACAATCGCTGACATTGGCGCAGACAGGATCGCGGCACTCATTGCTGAACCTATCAACGGTTCCAGTGGTGGCGCCATTGAACCACCTGACGGGTATTGGCCGCGCGCAGAGGCGATTTTGAAGGAGCACGGTATTCTGCTCATCATGGATGAGGTGATGACTGGCTTCGGCAGACTAGGTCATCGTTTTGGTGCAGAACGTTATAACCTCACACCTGACCTATTGGTCTCAGGCAAGGGACTGGCGGGAGGCTATGCGGCCATCACCGGGGTCTTTGGCACCCAAGCCATCTCAGAAGCAATCTCAGACGCTGGCTTTGGTCTTATGTTCCATACCTTCAGCGCCTTGCCGCAATCCTGTGCCGCAGCCACAGAAGTCCTGCAGATCCTTCGTGAAGAAGCTTTGATTGAGCGTTGTGCAGAAACCGGAGAGCGGTTGCTTCAGATGCTCAAAGATCGCCTTGGGCAACATCCGCGTGTCGCGGAAATACGTGGCCAGGGGTTGCTGATCGCATTGGAAGTCGTCGAGGATCGGGAAACATTGACCCCCTATCTTGAGTCAGACCGGATCGCAGAAAAACTTGTCGCTCACGCAATGGATCATGGTGCTTTCTTTTATCCAGGTGGCACAGGCGTGGTGCGAGATATTGTGACGATCGGCGCACCCTACATAATGGTTGACGAAGATCTTGATCTGATCGTTGACACGCTGGACGGTGCGCTTGCGACACTCAACTAAGCTTGCGTCTGGCCATCGCACCTAACATCTTTATAATGTTGCGTTAGTCTCAGATAGGTGCGGTTTCATTGGTGGCACCTGACAACAAGTGTCGCATCATCGGGAGATGTTCCCGCCCCAGGTAACGCTCACCTTCAATCAACCAGCCAGGCGATTTAAAGATACCTTGCTCTATTTGATCGGTTGCCACCGAGTCGGGAACCGATGACGGATCTTCTGAGGTACCGGACACGGCACGGAGCCAATCCCTGTCTTCAATATCACGCCCATCTCGAAAAATGCCGTCCATCACTGACTTGATCAACATTTGGGCGGCATCACTCCCAGAATGCATCGATACATAATGCAGCCACGCGTGCGCCAACTCACCATCACGTGGCCTATCCGCGATATCCGGGGTCACCCCTGCCAACGTCAGCAGGCGGGCATGTTCTGCCGCAGCAAACGCATCGCGTGCACGTTGTCGCCTTGCCTTATAGGCGGCAAGCGGATCGTGGGTTTCCAGCGCCGGCTTCCGGCCAGAGGCACTGCTCAACGACACCATCAAAGGGAGATACGTCACCTCCGACAGTGCTGACAGCGCCAGGATCTGATCAAGTGCTACATAGGTCGCGAGATCAGTGAGATCGACGTAACAAAAGACCTCGCTCATCAGCTGACCGTCTCGGCGCCAGCAAGAAACTCTCGCCCAAACCCTTGCTGAGGCATTACCGTATCGTAGGCGATGTCAGGACATGCGCCCTGTTGTCCTGCTAAGTGCCATCGGATCAGGGGCAGATGCTCGCGTCCAAAATAGATCTCATCATCGATCACAAAGGTAGGCACACCGAAATAGCCGCGATCAAGGATGTCATCCTGGAGTTGATCATGGTTTGAACGACCCTCACCGTTCAAATAGTCGGCGAATCCTGATTTGGGTGCGCCGGCGCGTTCCAGACACCCTTCGACGATCGAAAGGTCCTCGATATCCAGCTCGCGACGCCAAAAGGGATGAAACACAATGCGGTGGTAAGCGCGCACGACCTCGGGCTTCGACGTCTCTTTGCACCAGAGAAGCCCAATCGACGCAATGGATGAATCCCAAATTTTTTGGGTACCTCGCAACGTCAGTCCCAACTGCCGCGCATATCGTCGGGTGTCATAATATGCGTAGCGTACCGCCATCCATTGACGAGGTGAGCGGTTGTTCTCTATAACCTGGCCGCTATTATTGGTCCGTGCTATCCCGAGATAACTGCCAAGGTTCAGCGTCAGTGGAAACCAGTCAATCTCTACATCGAACTGGAATTCAAGCTGCAACGTAGGGGCCATGGCCACAAAAGCATAAGGACTTTTGTAATCAATATAGACTTCAAGTCGCTTCATCGCGCCACCCTACACGACAAGGCTTACAGGTGGCCAGTGTCATCCGGCGCTTTACAAAGTCAACAGGCCTGACGTCTCATGGATCCCATTTCTCAGGGCCTTGTCGGTGGTCTCGCTTCACAGACAGTGAGCCGTTCGAAAGACTTAAGAACCGCGGCCATCATGGGGTGGCTTGCCGGCATGGCGCCAGACCTCGATGTCCTGATCGCTTCGCCGAGTGATCCGTTGTTGTTCCTCGAACATCATCGGGGTTTTACTCACTCACTGTTATTCATTCCAGTCGGCGCCCTCTTGTGCGCAAGTTGCTTTTATTGGCTAACACGCCGACGTCATGCGTTTAAACAGATCTACCTCTGGTGCTTCATGGGTTATGGCATTCATGGATTGCTGGATGCCTGTACCACCTACGGAACACAGTTGTTCTGGCCACTCACCGACTGGCGGCTAGCCTTTAACAACATCTCGGTCGTGGATCCATTGCTCACTGTACCCGCCTTGATGCTGTTTGCCGTTGCCTGGGTGCGCCGTTCTCGCAACACGATGTGGATCGCGGTTATCTGGATCGGTGCGTACCTGGCCATGGGTGTCGTGCAACGAGAGCGTGCCGAAGCCATTGGCTATGCGCTGGCGGCGCAGAGGGGTGTAACCCCCACCAGGCTGGAAGCCAAACCCGGCTTCGGAAACCTGCTGTTGTGGAAGATCATTTATGAGGCAGACGGTACGTTCTATGTCGCCGGTGCACGCCTCGGTTTTGATGCCTGGGTGATTCCGGGCGGTCAGATCAGAAAGCTTGATGTCACCCGTGACCTGCCGTTCCTCGTACTAACATCGACACACGCGGTTGATATCGAGCGTTTTCGTTGGTTTTCCAACGACTATCTTGCAGTCGACCCGAAAGACCCCCTCTATATAGTTGATATGCGTTACTCCATGCTCCCCAATGACATCAATGCTATGTGGGGCATCGATCTTGATCCGGAACGTCAGCAGGCGCATGTGGTCTATCGCACACGTCGAACTTTCACGGACGAACAGTCACAACGGCTGATTCGCTGGCTGACTGACGACATTGGTGACGATGGCTATCCTGTCGGGGAAGTTGTGACACCCATACCGGCTGGGTCGAAAGTTGGTCCTCTGGAGCCCATCCCATGACTGCTCGCAATCGATCGGTGTAATTGGAACACGGCGTGATCGCGCGATACTAAGCCGATCGCAATAAAAAAGCCGTTGCCCAGATCTGGCTGGAGTCTGATCGGATCGAAGAACGGAGTACGGAAACATGCACGGTCCGCAAATATCTAGAAGCCGCGGAAGACGCTCTGGTGCCGCGCGTCGGAGATCAGGAAGCCTAGAACGCATCTCCGTTGGGAGTTCTAAAGGACACAGACAAATTACGACAAATCTTAACTAAACAACCCTTCAAAGGCGCGTGGCTCGTTGCTGGTTCGCGCCTCCCGGATACATTGAGCCAGCACCGGGATCCCTTCTGTGATCTCATCGTGACTTAAATGACCGAAAGCCAGTCTGACATAGGGGACATCCTGTCCCCGATAGTGGAACGACGAACCGAGCAGGTAGTGAAAGCCACGTTCCTCTGCCAGTTCGAACAATCGCTTGCGATCAACATCCTCAGGCAGTCGTACCCAGATGAAAAGACCACCTACGGGTTTTGACCAAACACACACGTCATTCAGCTGTTCCTCAAGACCCGACAACGTGAGATCGCGCTTCACTTTCAGAGCCGCATTCGCTACTTCCGCATGCTGCCAGATACCATCTTTATAAAATTCCGCCACGATCGCGGCCGCCAGGTAGTTACCACCGGCATCGGCCCGACGCGCCAGTATCCGCGCCAACATGGGTGGTTTCGCAAGGATGTATCCAAGCCTGAGTCCCGGTGCCAGGATCTTCGACAATGAACACAAATAGATATGGTTGGGGTCGTCGTCCAGCGCATAGATTGAGGGTTCGACCGGTCCCTCATAGTGAACATCGGCGTAACAGTTGTCCTCAACGATCGGAATGTCATATTGCCTCGCCAGTGCAATCATCTCCAGACGTCGCTCCCGTGGCATGACGAAACCGGTCGGGTTCTGGTAGGTGCTGATGGGATAGATAA
>CAJWYI010000132.1 GCA_913049815.1 uncultured Gammaproteobacteria bacterium | reverse complement strand
GCTGATGAAAAAAACGGAAGGTGCCTATCGGCGCTTCGTGGAATTGCAGACCGAGGGTCACGCCGCCTGATCCATCCAAAGTGCGGTCGCTGCCTGGTATCGATCCCCCAGCAGGCAACTGCCTGTTCAATTAGGCTGGGTCCGGCGCGTTCCGTATCGATTCCAGCTGGTCCTTCACACCGCGAGGGATCAACGTGCCAGCCGACAACATCTGAAAGAACAGATAGTTATCCCGTTTCAGCCATTCGACCGGACCACCTAGATGTTTACCGGCCTTCAGTGTGGCGCAGTTGATCCTAGCCAACAGCTCCTCGTGTCCGGGCGTGCCTTGGGGATGTCCTGAAAAGCTGGCCAGATCGTTGGCAGCCGCAAAAACGACATCAACGCCGGGGACGGCGGCAATCTTCTCGCAATTGTCAACGCCGGTGGGTGACTCAATCTGCGCGATGATCATCGTATTGTCGTTGGCAGTATTACGGTAATCGTTGCCCCAGACCTCGCGGTATTGACCACCCCCATGGCTGCGCTTGCCCCGTGGAGGGTACTTGGCAAAGCGCACCGCCGCTTCCGCTTTCTTCGGTTCATCAACCATGGGCACAATGATCCCAAGCGCGCCGATATCAGTGGCTTTCTGTATATCTCCCTCGGTCGCTTCTGGGACGCGAATGAACGGTATCGCAGGCAGATCGCGCCCAGCGAAGATCAGAGTCGCGGCTTCCTGGTAAGTCATCGGGCTGTGCTGCATTTCGATCCACAGGAAGTCGAGCCCTGCCTTGGCCATCGCTCGATAGACCTTTGGATCTGGTGAATCAATGGTGCCGCCGATCACCTGTTCGCCCCGGGCCAGTTTCTCTTTGACGGTGTTGTACATGGTCTCTCTCGGATCAATGGAACAATCAGACGATGGTACCTGATCTGGCCGCTAACCTGTCCGTTAGGCTCATGAATCACGGAGCAGATGTGGCATGATCAACGTGTTGATCGCGATCGACGATTTTTCGCCGGAGACAGGTGAGTCCCACATCGTTCCAATTAGTCACCTGTGGGATCCCCCGATCGATCAGGGACACGCGGACATAACAGCCGACATGAGGCCAGGTTCAACCATTGTGCTGCATAGGCTTGAGGAATCGAAACGGCGACAACACCTTTTATCGCGCATGAAAGGCATTGTCTTTTACGTATTGTTCGCGATAGTCGCAGAAGGCCCGTTCATCCGACGTTGCGGAAAGCGTACCTGAGAAACTCATGCAGCTACTTCACACAATGGTTTGACCCAGCCGCGTAAATCCCAGAGATCGTCACAAAAAGATCGTTGCTAACCGGTTCTATCCCTCCTGTCGGCGACCGATCGTCCATCCCATTCTGGGACCTGCTTGCAGCTGGTGATCACTCCGCCAGTTTGACCAGCATCTTGCCGACATTCTCACCGGTGAATAGACCTCTGAAGGCCTCTGGTGCACGCTGGATACCGTCCAGGACGGTCTCTCTCCAAAGGATCTGCTCATTCTCAAGCCAGTTCGTCATCTCTTCCTGAAACGGTTCCCGCAGTTCAGGAAACATGCCGACGATAAATCCTTTGAGGTTTAGGCCGGAACCAATGGCGACGGCCAGGTTACGTGGCCCGGGTGCCGGTGCCGTCAAATTGTACTGAGAGATGGCACCGCACAGGGCGATGCGCCCCAGCCGCTTCATGTGGCCGAGTGCGGCTTCCAGGTGATCGCCCCCGACATTGTCGAAATAGACATCAAGCCCGTCCGGTGCACCCTCGCGCAGATGATTCAGCAGATGGCCCTCGTGGTAGTCGAACATGTAGTCAAAACCGATCTCGCGACAGAATGCGACCTTGGCGGGTGACCCCGCACTGCCAATGGTACGGCATCCGCGCAGGTGGGCAATCTGCCCGGCGATGCTACCAACCGCTCCGGCAGCGCCGGAAACAAACACCGTCTCGCCGTCCTGCATGGTCGCCGCTCCCAGGAGTCCTTCATAGGCGGTGCGGCCTGTTCCGCCCAGAGGGCCCAGAAACGCAGACACCGGCAGTTTGGTTTCTGGCAAGGTCAGGAGGCCGCGGCCATCACTTAAAAATCCTTCGCGCCAGCCGTTGTTGCTCGATACGATGGTTCCTTCAGCGAAGTCCGGGTGACGCGAAGCGACTACACGACCGACCGCACCGCCATACATTACCTCGTCCAGCTTGTAGCCCTCGGCATAACCCCTTCCCTCGTTCATACGTCCGCGCATGTAGGGATCGACACTGATATAGAGGTTCCGGACAAGCACTTCACTCTCTTCCGGATCCCCTAGATCCCGTTCCACAAACGAGAAATCCTCGGCTACCGGCATACCGTTGGGCCGCTGTTTCAGATGTACCTCGACTGATTGCATCGACATAGATCAGATCTCCTCGCTCGTTGTCCTTGCCGTCGTCTGTGTGACCTATACTTGGTTGATACTGCGTAGCTGAGCTACTGCTGCACGTACCGCGTGCGAACCGTATACACCCCATCTCCAGTCAGAATCGCCCCACGACCAAACAAACGTCCATTTGCCCAGTTAGATAGACCCAGTTCCGGTTTCGACAGCGCAAACTGACCATCCACCCAACGAGTGTGATTGTCACCTACAAACGGTGAGTGCACCTGTTGCCAGAATTGCGTCTGTTCCACCTCATCCGGGCTAATCAAGGACACGACTAGGCGCGGACTGTGTTGGTTAAACAGTCTGGTTGCTTCCTCCACGGAGTCCACCACCATGAGCGTGACCTCGGGTGACTCTTCCCACTCCCATTCAATGCCAAGGTCATTACGAGACAACAATGTCGCGCATGGTTCGTCCACGGGCCCTTCTGCCCGTAAGACCTGCACCGTCTCGTTGAACAGAGCGGGATCCACCATACCTTCACTACCCTCCACCACATGCAGGCGATACGCTTGACCACGATTTTCGCCAGCAGTATGGATTCCTGCAATAAACGCTGGGACCAGCTGGTCTGCGGCACTGCGTTCTATGCAACACGTATTCAGGGTATTACAGACCTTCCGATCTAGGGATCGGGTCACCACCTGTTCAAAATGCGCGGGATCGGCTGTCGCCGATGCCATGATCCAGGCTCCACCGGTTCCGTGCAGGCTCACCGGGGTTCCCACGCTCTGCGCAAGTGCACCCAGCTGCGCGACCGCGGGCCCAGAACCGCGGGCCACAGCAAGACCGAGGCGTTGATCTAGGAACAACGCCCAGCCGGAAGCATGGGTCGGACTGTTCACCAGCGTAACCGCATGTCGCGGCAATCCTGCCGCCACAAGTGACGGGATGACCGCCGCGGACATGATGGTGTTCGCGGTGGAAAGTGCATCACTGCCAATGCGCATCACTACAGTATTGCCCCCACGCAGAACCCCGCAGGCATCAGCTAGTACATTGGGGCGACCTTCAAAGACAAACGCTACCAATCCAAGTGCCGCTCCGACGAGTTCTACTCGGAAATCTTCATGATCGATCGTCTCCAACACTGCGTCTCGCTGCGACGGCATCGACGCCCATCTGTTCAGACCATCAATCATGCCCTGACGCATCTTGTCCGAGACGACTAGCCGTGTCGTTGAACGTCCACGCCTTCGCGCGGACGCAACATCATTCTCGTTCACCGACTGAATCTGTCCCCAGATCTCGTCGTTGGCAAGTGCGGCCGCAAATTGATGATAAAAGTCGATGATCTGATCATTGGTCACCGCCTCCATGTCGTTGAAAGCCCTATGACACGCAGTCACTGCAGTGTTCGCGGTGTCATGATCCTTCGCAGGGATGCGCAGTAGACCCTCGAGATCGGTGGCGATCAGCCGATCTCCGGGTTCAAATTCAGCGGACAGCGCATCGCTGACCGTGAATGCTTGGCCGGAAGGCGACAGTACCGTCGTTCCGGCGACGAGTGCGTCAGACATGAGTGAATTAGTCGATCTATCTAAAAGGTGAACGACAGCTTACACGCAGAACCGACTCAGACAACCGGAGACGTGCCGCCATCTACATTGACCGCGGTGCCTGTGACATAGCTTGCGACACCCGAACACATGAAGGCGATCACATCACCCGCTTCACTGGCCTCACCAACACGCTGCATGGGCACACCCTGCCCCATACGCTCGTACATTTCATCCAGCGAGTAGCGCTGTTCGTTGGCGTTGGCGGCCTCCCAGCGGCGCGCATGCTGACGACTCTTCAAGAGACCGACGCATACGGTATTGACGCGCACGCCGTCGGCTGCAAATTCCTTGGACCAGGTCTTCGTCAGCGAAATACCGGAAGCTCTTGACAATGCGGTGGGCTGGCTGCCCGAACCGGGTGCCTTACCGCCCGGGGTGGTGGTATTGCAGATCACCCCGTTGTTGGCCTTTAGCTGGTCAAGACAGGCACGCGTGCAGTAGATCGCCCCCATCACCTTCAGATTGAAATCTTCTGCGACCTGCTCGTCTGTCATGTTCTCAAACGTTGCGGCGGAGGACGTCCCTGCATTATTTACCAAAATATCTACACGTCCCCACTTGTCCATAACAGTCGCGACCATCGCTTTGACCGCATCTTCGCTCCTCACATCGCATGCGAGTCCTAGGACTTCTTTTCCTGATGCATCGGAAATATCTTTTGAAACCTGATCCAGGTCGCTCTGTGTCCGGGATACGATCGCCACCAGAGCACCTTCCGATGACAGCCGTTCCGCTGCAGCCCGACCGATGCCATCACTGCCACCCGTGATGATTGCTACTTTGCCTGATACGCCAAGATCCATGGTGTCCCCGCTCTATTGTTGATTGTTCTAGTTCTGAAGTGAGGCGGCCATCCTACACCAAGGTGCACATCATATTCAGCATGACAACGGACATCGGAAGCGCTCACAATGCGCAAAAACCTGAGGGAGCACCGTATGGAATGGGTTGGGGATTCGCAGAACAACCGGGGCGTCATTGAGCGGGAATTCCGCGTCGAGGTAGACGGCAGAACCGTACCCGGCGTCTTCTGGACACCGAAAGAAGATCCGAAAGCACTCGTCTTACTGGGCCATGGTGGCTCCAACCACAAACGGGCCGACTATATTCTAGCGATTGCACGTCAGTTGGCACGACGTCATGGTTTTGCGGCTATCGCCATTGATGGTCCCACACACGGTGCACGGCGCCCCGGCAGTGAAAACGGCATCGAAGAAGGCCCTCACGTCCAGGATGAGTTCACCCGGCTGTGGGCGGCCGATCGCACCCTGGGTGACGCCATGAACGCCGACTGGACCGGTACATTGAACGCGGTCCAGGCCTTGCCCGGGATTGGGAATCAAATCCCCGTGGGCTACTGGGGTTGGTCTCTAGGGACTCTGCTCGGTCTGCCATTTGTTGCTCAGGAACCACGCATCTCCGCAGCCACATTAGGACTAATGGGTACGGGCGAGACGGGCCGGCTCGCGACTGCCGCGCGCAACATGACCTGCCCGACTACGTTCTTTGTCCAATGGGACGATCAACTGATTCCGCGTGAAGGTGCACTGAGATTGTTCGACCTGATCGCATCTGACTACAAGCGCCTACGGGCGTGTCCTGGTGATCATGCCGAGACCCCGGCGGACGAATTTTCGGCAGGAATCGAGTTTCTAGTAAGTCAGCTCGCTCGCTAAGCAAAACGCTATTTTGGGGGAGCGAACGCGTTCATCATGATCCGTGTCCGTTCATTCAACACGCCATAGAACGCCCGGGTTTCAGAATCTTCGTGATCACGCCAAAGGGTCGCAGGAACCGCAGAGTCATTGGCAAGCGGTGCCCGGTCGCGATGTCCGTAGTAGATCTGGACTGTCTTGCGGGACACATCAGTAGGCCGGGTTGTCGCGGTATGGAGTATTGAGGCATTGAACAGTGCACAGGTACCTGCAGGTCCATGTAGGTCAAAGATACCTCGTTCCAATTGCTTTGCACTGTCACGTAATACAGGTTCATCCACCGACTCGGGAGACATGGAAATGCAATGCGTATTGTCATCGACGTCGGTGAGGTAGACCATCAACTGGATGTAATCGAGCCGCAATGGGTGTTCTGTGTGGTGCGCACGGTCACGATGCCATTCCTGATGGAAGTCACCTTCATATCGACCCATTCGGCGCAATCCGATCTCGCCAAAACACAACGGGCCACCCATTAGGTTCTCGATACGCGGATAAATCAGAGGATGCCGAATGAGTTCATCAAACTCAGGTGACGTCACCAGCGCATCATAGTTTGCTGTCTGATGATGGCCGTAGGGATGCCAGAAGAATGAAAACGCCTGACGATCATGCTGGTATAAATCCTGGAACCGGGTCAGTTCGGGTCCTTTCAGGACAGCACCCAGATCAACGAACCCCTGACGAGCGAACGCTGCCGCATCCTCATCAAAATGTAATGACGGCTCAGTCATTTGACATCAACCCCTACCGGGCAGTGATCTGATCCAGTGACCTCCGGAAGAATGAACGTTGATTCAACACGTTTCATTGCAGTTGGTGATGCAAACACATAGTCAATCCGCCAACCAACATTGTCTGCCCGTGAATTGCCCCATTGTCGCCACCACGAATAGTGTCCCGGTTCGCCAGGGTGCAACCTGCGAAAAGTATCGTGCCAACCCGCTGCTTCCCAAGCATCCAAGACTGCCCGTTCCTCCGGAAGAAAGCCTGAGTTCTTGTGATTGGTTTTGGGTCGTGCCAGATCGATGTCCTGGTGCGCCGTATTGTAATCTCCCATCACATACACAGGTCCACTTTTTCGCATGGTCTCGATGCGTTCAAACACCGCACTGTAAAAATCCAGTTTGTAGGGAACTCGACTATTGTCGCGATCTCTACCACTCCCTTTGGGAAAATAGCCATTCACCAGCCACATTCGGTCCAGACGAATCGCGATATACCGACCTTCAGCATCCAGTGCAGGATCACCCAGAGAAGTTTCAACGGCGTTCGGTGCTTGGCGCGAATAAAATGCCACGCCACTGTAACCAGCTCGCTCCGCGGCTGCCTGGTGGAAATGCCAGCCTTCTGGTGATCGCACCTCATCATCCAACTGTGCTTCAAAAGCGCGCACTTCTTGGATGCCCATTACGTCAATATCCAGTCCATTTAGAACCGTCAGGAAGCCCTTTTTCGCACACGCACGCAGGCCATTAACGTTCCAGCTGACGATCCTCATTGAAGTGGCGGCTCCTGTTCCTTTGTGTTTTTATTAGGCAGGTGAAGGCGCTCGCCATCGACGCTCACCAAACGGTGGCATTGCACATGAAATCGAAAGCAAAGCTGGCGTTCCGTCAACCTCATTTCTGGTGACCAGACCTAACGCTATTTCGATATCTACCACGACCATCGCATCGGTTCCGAAGTGCCGCAGAATACACGCGCTTCCTTTTGCCGTCGATTGAGATTTTTACAGAGCAACCACTCCACGAAGCACCTTCTGCGTGTCTTGCATCGGCTTAGAATTCAATCCCAGAGACGGCCACCGTCAAGTCGTGTGTAAACCTCAATGGTATGCCCTGCTCAATCCGGTGTGACCATCACGCAATCTCCATAGAGTCGATCCGTGGGCGGCATTAAACACGACACGTTGTCGGTGATCAGGCACT
>CAJWYI010000131.1 GCA_913049815.1 uncultured Gammaproteobacteria bacterium | reverse complement strand
TGGTTATGATTAGCGACAGCCTCAAGCGCCATAGCGCCTCCGAAACTGTGGGCAACCACAACGGTGTCCGGAGGCATCGACAGCTCATCCATCACAGCCACAATCTCTTCCGCATATGTTCCTGAATCGTATTCGTCACGATGATGGCTATTCCCCATACCTGACAGATCCAGTGCCGCCGTATGGAAATGTGACATGAAGAATGGCGCAATAAAGTCCCACCAGTGTGCATGTGCATTGTGTCCATGAACAAACAGAAGCCCGGGCTGCCCTGGTTCGTTCCAGGACTGAAAGTGAACATCGCAGTCCCGCACAGAAACCTGGCCTTCCTTGACTGGCGTCTCTATCGCGTTCCAGAACCAGTTGGGTGCGTCGCTCATTTTGAACTCCTCGGTGAATCCTCATCATATACCAAACAATCCCATTAACTTTGAGCTGTTGGTGAACCGGCAAAGATGTTTAAAGAACACACTCACATGAATCTCTATCGTCAATCGCTTCGGACCCCTTTGTTAGCCGGACATCAACTGGCATGGCTACGTTGATTCATACACCTCATAAAAATGCAGTCATCCGATCTCTGAAACGGCTCATGGATGAACACGACTGGTAGGACACAACTGGCGCAAGTTCAGGAATCAGGTTAGCCAGACCCTAAAAGCATCACAGCAGGACCAGAGCGATTGCGAAGAGTCATTTGAGCGTGCGTTCAATACCGCGATCGGAAAGTGGGAACACAGACTTCGTCCGCTATACGAAGAGAACTGCGCGCGCAAGAAGGTAGTGATCCAACAAGTGGAACTCTAACTCACAAAAATCTATCGGTCCCATGACTGCATTCAGGTGTGTCATTGACCATTCCCTCCGTTGATTATGAGCACCCGCCAGAATAACGGTGCAATAGGGGACAGACCACGGCTGACGATTGACGTTCGCCGGTCCGCTACAGCGGTAGTGTCACGGTAAACTTTGCACCACCCAATTCTGCATCGTCGATCGCAACATCACCGCCATATCGCGCAACGATCTCTGATACCACCGCAAGACCAATGCCCTGTCCAGGCGTATCTGAATCGAGTCGAGTCCCTCGTTCCATAATCAAGCCGTGTCTTTCCTTTGGAATCCCCGGCCCATCATCTTCGACAATCAATAGCAACGCCTCGCCACCAAAGACCGTCAGGCGGACCGTTCCGTTGCCGTATTTACATGCATTGTCAAGCAGGTTTCCCAACAACTCCATCAGGTCTCGCTCATCGCCGTAGAAGGTTTCATCCCCAACAACCATAGATAGATCCACCTGCTCTGCCTGATAGACCTTACTGAGCGCCTGCTCCAATCGTTTAGCGCATGCGGATACAGGAACCGCCTGTCTTGCAATTTGACTGGCGGATGTGACTGCTCGCTCTAGTTGATAGCTGACCAGATCATTCATCCTGTGTACCTGATCAGTAATCAGCTGCGCTGTCTCTTCCTGTTGATCCGACAATCGAGTGGTGGTGTTCGACAGTATCGACAACGGCGTCTTCAGACTATGTGCTAGGTCCGCCAAAGTGGTTCGGTACTTCTCACGCTGCGCTCTTTCTGCCGTAATCAGAAGATTGAGATTTCGCGTAACCCCTTCAATTTCTGTTGGGTAATCGCCAGTGAGCAGACTACCTTCACGAGATTCCAGTGATCGTAACTCGTCCGCAAGTCGGGACAAGGGTGAGAGTCCCCATCGCATGACAAGCCACTGCACGACTGTCAGTCCTATAACGACGACTGCGAGCCAAAACCAGAGGCTACCGCGAAAAGACGTTACTTCGTCTTCATAGGCATCTGGATTGCGCAGTACCACAAAGGTGTACTCGCTCGATTGTTGCGGACCAAGCTGCCAGAGGACCTTGTAGCTCAGAACAAAAACATCCGGTACTTTTGAATGCGTGAAGACCGGTTCGCCTAGCGTCGCCGATTCGATCTCATCGACAAGTCTCGAGTAGTCGATGACGACTGCTGACTGGCTTCGCCAAAGTTCCCGCCCCTGGCTATCGAGCAGCAGACCGAACAAACCAGATCCCAGCCGATTAAAGCCTGGTTCCTGGACAGCTTCCGGCAGATACAAGAGCTCCCCCTGCTGATCCGCGACCGCAATGAGCCCGTAGACCTGCGCCGTGAGCGTTGATTCGACATTCTGCCAGGCACTCTGCCTAAAGGCCTGATCAAGAACGATTCCCGTGAGGCCAAGAAACAGTATCAACGTCAGAGCAGCGCTCTGCAGTAGTCGAAATCGAAGTGAATATCCCTGCCGCTTCAATACGGATCAGGCCAGAGAAAAGCGATACCCCTGCCCCCTCACGGTCGCGATGGGTTTCAACGAATTTTCCGGATCAAGTTTACGCCGCAGTCGACCTACAAAAACCTCGATCACGTTGCTGTCACGATCGAAATCCTGATCATAAATATGGTCTGTCAGTTCCGATTTGGACACCACCTGACCGGGGTGTTGCATCAAATACTCCATGAGTTTGTACTCATAGGCCGTCAGACTGATGCTGTTAAGGTTTACAGACACGGTTTTAGCCCGTGTATCAAGAACAATAGGGCCTGCCTCGATTGTCGGCTTGAGCTTTCCACCTGCCCGACGTTGTAATGCTTCTAACCTCGCCAGGAATTCCTGAACATGGAATGGTTTGACAAGATAATCGTCCGCACCGGCACCGAGTCCATCGACCTTATCTTGCCAATCGCCTCTTGCCGTCAGGATCAAGACGGGATAGTCATGACCGGTGTCTCTGATATGGCGAATCACATCCATACCGGGAACTCGCGGCAATCCCAGATCGATAACAGCAACGTCGTAGTCATTTCGATCTGAAAATCCCATCGCTTCCGCGCCATCAACACAATAGTCGACCTGATACTGATGACGATCCAGAATCTCCATCAGCTGTTCCCGTAGTTGTGCTTCATCCTCTACAAGTAACAGTCTAGCCATAGTCTACCTACTCGAAGACCTCACCGTTGTTCCCGTCAACGTAGACAAATTGGACAACACCTTTATCAGATAGCGTTTTCACGCGGTAGATCGGCGGTCCTTTACGATCAATGAGGTTAATCGCGAGTACACGATGGTCCTGATGCGCCTTTCGCACTCTCGAAGCGGCTGCACGTGCATCAATTTTTGGCGCGCGTGAGAGAATCCGATCAGGCTTATTCTGATCGCCACGTTTCTCTCCAGGTCGCACGGACCCCTGCTGCTGCACCGGCACAATCTTTCTGTCCAACGCCGGTTGAGCATGAATCGCACCGCTCGCCGAAAACAGGACGATCAGTATAAGATGACTGATGGTCCGTGTAATGGTTGGCCTCGTGGTTGTCATTCGTTGCTTTTTTTATCTTTCAGGGATCACAATCTTATCGAGCAGGTGAAATAGCCAGTCGAAGTTTGATCGTATCACCCGGATCAGACTTCATTCGGGTCGTGTAGGATTTATTATTGTAACGGTATCTGACTGAATATCCGATGACCCGATCTTCTTCGTAATAGTCCTGGTATACCCGACATACCTCTTCCGTGGTGTAAGTCACCTTGTCATGCCGCTTGCCATTGTTGCTTGCGATCGATTTGCCGATCGTGGACCCCACAATCGCGCCTACGACAGCGCCCACTTGCTTGTTCTTCTTGCTATGCCCAACTTCGTTGCCAATGGCCCCACCAATAACACCTCCCAGCACTGAGCCCAATGCATCGCTGTTCCGCCGGTTGTGCCGATTTCCGTGGTGCGGGACACGTTCATTCCAGCACTCTTCCTTCGGGATAGAGATACGAACAGTTTTGAATAACGGTGTCGCATCAACAACGTCCGCATAGTCATAAATGATGTCTGCCGCCTGCACCTGCACAGACATAGCAAAGGAAATGGCACAAGCGCTGATGATTGGAAATTTCATGACTGTCTCCACAGTGATCATTTGTGGAAGCAAGCCTAGCGGCCCCTCTATGAATCAGACCTGAATCTCGTATAACCGTCCACGACAGGTGCTCTGACCATGTCGATAATCTTGTCTGAGCCAGTTGCATCAGCCTACTATCGAAAATTTCCTAGCTACGTGGTGGTGGACCAATTCTGTGCTGATCATCAAGATAGAACGTCATATTCGCGCGCTTTGGCATCTTCTCCAGCATGCGACGCGTGATACGCTCGTAGTACATGATAAAACGGCGTACCTCAGGTTCGGTCATGATTTTTGTACCATCGCTTCGGGCTTCAGCAAGTCGTTGTTCCTGCTGCCAGCGCCAGCGAACAACCGCTTCCATATTCGGAACCGAAAGAAACAAACAGGTATGGGCCTCCGCAAAAACCTCCTGATAGCCACCATAAGCGAGTTGACGGTCAACGTAGCGTCGCCAACGACCGTCTTCGTCGTCTTCCTGCTCCAATGCGTTCACAGGATGATCTAACTCGTCACCCTCGGCAGGCATAGCTCCCCAGCACCAACCTTCAATTATCAATAGTGACAGTTCCTGAGACACAACCGGGGTAAATCCACCGCGATCATCCTCCGCTTTGTCAAAGTGCGGTACCTCGGTGTTTTTGCCCGTTTTCAGGTCATCAATAACACTTTGCATCAGGGCAATATCATGCGTTCCTGGAACACCACGGGTCGACAACATTGGATGGACATCACGACCGAGAGCCCGTCTTTCTTCTCTCGTCAGATAGAAGTCGTCAACAGACATGACAAGACTATTCTTCTCGTAAACACGTTCGAGCACTGTCGCAAGGAGCTTTGCCAACGTGGATTTCCCGCTGCCCTGTGATCCTGCGATCCCTACAATCAGCAATTTTTCAGTACGACTGGCCAACCCTGTCGCAATCTCAAATAACATCCGATAGTAACTTTCGGCATAGTCGGGGCCGATTCCTTCGACCACCGCTAGTCGGACAAGCTCCTCCTGGAATGCACTACGTTCATCGTCCATCACATGATTCCTGTGTTTTCTGACTCCATGAAAAGACCTTTGTTAACGATCAACGATTGATCACCCGTTTGAATGGCGGCAAAGCTGACAACAACGTATCCCCATATCGCTGAGTGACCAGACGGCGATCGAGAATTGTGACTTTTCCGGTATCTGTTTCTGTCCTGATAAGGCGACCACAAGCCTGAATCATGCGAATCGCGGCATCCGGGATCATTACCTCGGTAAAACTGTTACCGCCCTTCGCATCGATCCACTCACAGAGTGTCGCGCCAACCGGATCATCCGGAACCGCAAACGGGATCTTCGTCACGATCACGTGATCACAGTATTCGCCAGGAAGGTCTACACCTTCGGCAAAACTGGCGAGGCCAAAAATGACAGACGGGAGATCGTCATCCACCCGCGCCCGATGTCGGGAGATGATCTCGGCACGGCTCTGATCGCCTTGTGACATCACAATGTCGAGTATCTCTGGGGTCAGCATATCCTTGACTGCGAGCAACTGACGCCAAGATGTGAACAGGACGAGGACACCGCGACACCCTTCACACAAGTCTGGCAACATGTCCGCCACCATCTCGGTATGTGCCTCGGGATCCCGCGGGTCGGCCGACAAAACCGGCACGTTCAGTTCTGCCTGCTCTTCATATCGAAACGGACTGGGCAGCGCTCGAAAAAGCGTGGCTGCAGGGACACCCGACTCCAGGGCATATCGTCGGAAATTACCACCCACTGCCAAAGTTGCTGAGGTAACCACTGCGCCAAATGCGCGGGACCAGAGCAGTTCATAAAGATCATCTTGCACCGCCACTGGACTTGAACTTGCCACCACATCATCGTTGTCCCGCACCGAAAACCAGCGAGCCATGGGTGGCGTACCCTCACTATCCTCAATAGACCAGGCGCGTAGCAATGTCACTGCCGCTTCCAGTCTGGACGCTGCCCCTCCGATCAGGGCCAGCCAATACTCCAGCAGTTCATCAACCTCGCTCTGGGAGAGGCGGCGTTCAAGATCTTCTGACACTGCCGCCATGCGCTCATGAAGTCCACTGAACACCAAGCATAGTGAAGCACAGCGATCGCGGATGGCCTCAGGGATCTGGCCATTTGGAAATCGATACTCTCGGCCACCTGCGTCCTCCCGGATGAGCAAAAGCGACTGCTTCAGCTGTCCCAAATCGACCTGAAGATCTTCGACCCACTGAACTTGTCGGCCATCGAACAATACTGCCTGCTCCCCCGTTTCTGACTGTAGACGCCCAAGCAAGTCTGGCAGAGCCATCAACCAGTCACTAGTGCTCTCCAATTGAACGAACGAAGAGAAGTGTTCAACCGCCTTACGGGGCAAATGGTGTCCTTCATCAAAAATGTAGATCGTGTCTTCGGGATCAGGCAGCACAACACCACCCCCCATCAGCAAATCAGACAGCACCAGATCCTGGTTGGTGACAATACAATCGACGCGGTAGATCTGCTCACGCGCCCGGTAGAACACACAGTTTTCATAAAAGGTGCATTGTCTGCCGGTACATTGACTGTGATCCGTACTCACAGGCATCCAGGCTGCCTGTTCTATTTCGCTGGGCCAACTGTCGCGATCCCCATCCCATTCACCTCGTCCATATCGATCCAGCATGGACTCGTAGAGCAGTTGGTAATCCCCATCCACCTCAAACTCATCGGCATAAAAGGGTAGCAGTCGGTTCTGCGAACCCTGTTCCTGCAGCAATCGATCGAGGCGTGAAAGACAAAGGTATCGCCGGCGTCCTTTGGCCAATGCAAAGGAGAACTCGAGGCCAGACTCTGCGCGAAGATCAGGCAGATCCTTTCCAACAATCTGTTCCTGTAACGCGATTGTCGCCGTCGCAATCACTAGGCGCTTATCAAGCGCCTTTGCTAGTGGTAATGCAGAGACGCCATAGGCGACTGTCTTACCGGTCCCGGTACCCGCTTCAATGACACTAATGGCTTCCGATGAAACCCGCATCCCATCCCCATCCACTTCGACATCGCCTAGCGTGTTGGCGATATCTGCAATCATTTGGCGCTGGCACCAACGCGGGGTGTAGCCCTTATTGTCGAGCAGCTGACTGTACGCGGATTGAATCTCCTGTTTTAACTGATCGGAGAGCAAGCGGATGATCCTGATAGGTGTTGAAAGGAAAAAGGGATCATAGCACGGTGCATAAGACACTCATGTGAGCCTTTGACCAAATCCAGGTCCATCCTGGGAACTTGAAATGACTGATAGAATCTCAATACTGAGGAATATTGGACGTCAGCCTGCCCAAAGCGGTTTAAGCTAGCGACCACCGATTAATAACTCACAACCACCGAGAAAATCATGACCAGAGTCTTTCTTTTCCTGGCAACCAACTTTGCCATCATGTTGCTGATCGGCGTGGTCTTTCAGATCTTGGGTCTGGAAGGCATCCTTGCAAGCAACGGTGTCGATCTGAATCTGTCTGCACTGCTGGTAATGTCTGCAGTGATTGGCTTCGGTGGGGCATTCATCTCTCTCGCCCTCTCCAAGTGGTCGGCCAAACGTGGCATGGGCGTACACATCATTGAACAACCAGATAGCCAGACCGAACAGTGGCTCGTCGATACCGTCCGAAAACAGTCTAATCAGGCTAACATCGGTATGCCGGAGGTAGGTATTTTTCAGTCCGATTCGATCAACGCGTTTGCAACAGGCATGTCTCGAAACAATGCCTTGGTGGCTGTCAGTACAGGACTCCTGGCAGGAATGAATGCCGAC
>CAJWYI010000130.1 GCA_913049815.1 uncultured Gammaproteobacteria bacterium | reverse complement strand
CAAAGGGGATGGTGAAGCTTATCCGCCACTGTCACCTGACGATGAGTTTGCGGACTATGAAACCTGGCACAGCTGGGCAGGACCCAACACCGCCAACATCACTTTCAACGAGGAATGGTATGAGCGCAAAAAGGCTGACTTTACCCGACCAGCCTTAAAACGAGGTCTAGCATTGAAGGTGGAGCTGGGCGCCAATCCGTTCAAGTTCGGCATGATCGGTTCCACCGATTCCCATACCTCGCTGGCGGCGGCTGAAGAAGATAATTTCTGGGGCACCTATGCGTTGTACGAGCCTAATACCTTTCGCAGCTTGTTCCAGAGTGAGTTTGCGGCGTCGGGTTATGCAGCGATCTGGGCAACCGAGAATACACGCGAAGCCTTGTTTGCTGCCATGCGTCGAAAGGAAACCTACGCGACCACGGGTTCTCGTATGAGGGTACGTTTCTTTGGTGGCTGGGACTATGCGGATGAGGATGCCTACAACCCAAAACTCGCAGAGATTGGTTACCAGGGTGGCGTTCCGATGGGTGGTGATTTGGCATCGGCGCCCGATGGGCAGTCCCCCACGTTTCTCATTCGTGCGGTGAAGGATCCAGATGGTGCCAACCTCGATCGGGTGCAGGTCATCAAAGGTTGGCTTGGATCAGATGGTAACGTCAACGAGAAGGTTTATGATGTCGCGGTCTCGGACGGTCGTCCCATACCTAGCGAAGGCAAAGTGGAGCCCGTCGGTTCGACGGTGGATATCGAGAATCTGAGTTACACGAATACGATTGGTGATCCCGAACTCGCGGTAGTCTGGAAGGACCCGAACTTCGACCCGTCATTGGATGCGTTCTACTACGTGCGGGTGATTGAAATTCCGACACCTCGATGGAGTGCGTACGACAGGAAGTTCTTTCAGAATGAAGCGCGGGTACGCGAGGGCTTTCCGCTCACGACTCAGGAACGCGCTTACACCAGCCCGATCTGGTACGCGCTCTAGGAGGCCCGACACAGAACACGGACCCGCTAAAGGATAATCTCATGAGTGAAAAAAAGAAGAACATCATTGTCTGCCTGTGTGATCAGCTGAGGGCTAGCGAGGTTGGATGCTATGGCAATGACATCATCCAAACGCCGAATATGGATGCGCTCGCTGCGTCTGGCATGCGCTTTCAATATGGCGTAACCAACGATCCGCTATGTATGCCAGCACGTTCAACGGTCGTGTCTGGTCAGTACGCAAGGACATGTAGCGGACAGCTCAACAACACGTCCGTGTTGTTTCCTGGGGGTTGGATGATGCCGCCGTATCCTGAAGAAGGGCGACCGCATCTGCCAGACAAGACGCTCCCAGAATGTCTTCGGGATGAAGGTTACTACAACGCCGCGATCGGCAAGTGGCACATTCATACCTGGCCCCATGAGATCGGATTTGATGAATATGTCATTCCACGGACGCAGCACTGTCATCTGGGACAACACTATACGGCTAATGGTGACGCTGAGTTTGTGCCGCCGGGCTACAGCCTTGAATTTGAACTCGATACCGTCGGATCTTTTCTGCAGGGCAGGGACGAACAGCCGTTCTTTCTATTCTTCAATATCTCACCACCCCACACCCCGTTTTTTGATATCCCAAATGAATACCGGACGATGTATGACCCACGCGAGATGCCAATTCGGGACAACTGTTTCATCGATGGTGTGATGGCCGGAAATGAAAATGTATTCAGAACCTACCTGTTTGAGAACAAACACTACTTCTATAAGTTGCCGCATACCAAAGACATGCCGGAAGATTTTGATCTGCGTGATCTCTACACGCAGTACTATGGTGCAACCAGCTGGGTGGATAGTGCGGTCGGCAGACTGATGGGAATGTTGCAAGAGAACGGCCTGGACGAGGATACGATTGTGCTATTCACCGCTGATCATGGTGACAATCTGGGGAGCCATCATCGCTGGAACAAAACACTCATGTACCAGGAATCCAGCAGCGTGCCCTACATCTACCATGTACCAGGTGTCACTAACGGTACGGTCGCCGACACGCAGATGGTTTCCCACGTCGATATCATGCCGACGATGCTGGATCTGATCGGCGCGGAGGCTCCTCCTCATGTGCAGGGGCGAAGTGTCGCGCCCGTGATTCGAGGTGAGGTCGATGTGTTGCTCAACAACTACGTCTTTATTGAATCTGAAATTCAGGCGGTCGGCGTCCGCACCCCGCAATATACGTTTGCCAAGCGATTTGATCGTGCGACGCGTCAGACGAGTCGTGACAAGATGCGGCTCTATGACATTCAGGCTGATCCGTTTGAGATGACCAATCTTGCAGACAGTGAGAAAGAACATCCGGCCATTGGAGAATGGGAAGGGATTCTCGATGACTGGCATGAGAACACGCCCTGGATGGAGCGTGAGCAGCACATCGAGACGCACTGAACCGATTCGTAGCCTGCCTTCGGTGCACGCCATTAGCGAACTGGTGTCAAAGTAAGATAGAGCCCGATGAAGTTTACAAATCCAGGCGCTGTTTTTTACTTTGACCCTATATTCTAAACCCCTGCATCAATGTGTCTGTTGCAGGAATTAGGTGCACGGTCCCTATGATGTAGCATGTGTTCAAGGACCTCCAGAGCATCGACCAGTCGCGGTCCGGATCGGCTGAAGAAGCGGTTTCCGTCTATTACTGAGACGCGACCTTCCCGATGCGCTTTGAGTTTGGCGAGGTCTATGCGCTGTTTCAGAACTGATAACTCATTTTGGGCGCCTAGTTCTTGCAGTGTGAGGTGGCGCTGACTGACTCGATCATGACGTGTATCTAGTATTCGTGGGCTATGACTGCACGCTTGGCTCATTCTGAAAGGCAAACGGGTGTAAGAGACACCCAAAATAGGGATCAGGAGATTGTATGAACGAACCAGGCTCGCCACTTATGACGGGACTCGGACTGCAGGAAATCGCCTCGATGGATTCGTCGGGTCGTGCTGAACTTCGATTCGAGGTGCAGCCGCAGCATTGTCACGCAGTGGCACAAGGAGGCTACGTGACTGCATGGATTGATGCAGCGATGGCACGTTCCGTGTCTGCCGCCACAGAAGGGCAGTTCGGCTGCAACACATTGGAGATCAAAGTGGCTTTCTATCAGCCAGTGCAGAAAGACCAGGTGGTGACAGCGGCAGGTTGGGTTGTCCGGATGGGACGTTCAACAGCCTTCCTAGAAGGCGAGCTGCGGAACGAGGTGGGAGAGGTCCTGGCGAAAGGAACGTCCACTGCAAAATTGGGCAAGTTCAGGGGTAGTGACCGAAGTTAGCGCCGTTCTGCCAAGGTAGAGGCTGCTTTTGAGATGCCTGTGGTTCGGGATCGACCACCTTCATCTGACGGAACAAGAGTCAATCTGCGGTATTTTTCATGGAATCTTGGGTGGCATTCTCACCGTCCCATTCTGGGTCCAGCTTGAGGAGCCTGCGATAGTAGCCCACATAGTTCCTGCTATGGTTGATCCTGATGTCGGTCGCATAGAAAACATCGACGTCTTGTGGATTGTTGTCGAGGTATTCCGGAGTGCGGGATTCGCCTTCAAGGATATTGGTTTCCTGCCATGTGTGCTGCGGCGCCAGGTAATCAGCAACGAACTTGATCTTCTGACAGTTCCGCGAGAACTAGTTTCCATAGATTTTCATGGCCGCTCCTGCTTTGGTGCCCGTCCATGCTAGCCTACGGATAGGTTTTGGGGAGACGCCAATGATTCAGACGATACCCTTTGGTCATACGGGCCATGACAGCACCCGCTTACTGTTCGGGGCAGCGGCGCTCGGTGGTATGCGACAGGACAAGGCGGACGCGACGCTCACCATCATGCGGGATGCAGGGATCAATCATATCGACGTAGCTGCCAGTTACGGCGAGGCTGAGATCCGGTTGGCCTCCTTCCTTCAGGATTACCGTCGAGAGTATTTCCTGGCGACCAAGACTGGTGACCGCACATATGACGGCGCTAGGGCCAGTATTGAACGTTCACTCCGGAGAATGCAGATCGAACAATTAGATTTGATTCAGTTACACAACCTGGCCACCGACAGGGAGATCCATCAGGTGTTTGCTGCAGATGGCGCACTCAGGGCGGCCACCAAAGCAAAGGAAGAGGGTCTGGTTCGGTTTATCGGGGTAACGGGTCACGGAACGCGTATTGCCGAGATGCACCTCAAAAGTCTCAGTCAGTTCGATTTTGATTCTGTACTGTTGCCCTACAATCCGATGTTGATGCGTGATGACACGTATGCAGAGGAATTCGAAACGCTCTATGAGAAATGTCGCGAAGATCAGATTGCCATGCAAACGATCAAGTCGATTGCGCGTCGGCGCTGGCAGGAGGGTGACACCTCGCCGCGGTTCAGCTGGTATGAACCTATTCGAGACGAAGAAGCGTTACGTCGAGCTGTTCACTGGGTCCTCTCCAGGGAAGGCGTTTTCCTGAATACATCAAGTGATGCGAGCCTGTTACCAGCGATCATAGAAGCTGCTTCGGATATATATCCTATTACCAACGAGGATATCGAGGGGGACCTGCAGTCGCAGGCAGCCGAGCCACTGTTTGTTCGTGGTGTTCAGGACAACGTTTAGCTGCTGAAGGCCAAGCGCGCGATCTATTGTCAAAGAGAAATAGAACTATGGTCAAGTAGAGACTAATCGCCAGCTGTAGTCCGATCCTTTTGGCGGCATTGTCGATGATAGTGGGCGGAGGTAGTAAACTGGCGACGGCTTCGAGTACCTATGATTCTTTCGAGCTGATGGGCTTACCACTCTGGCTTTTTCGTTATATTCGACCTAGATGCAGCACAAGAAATTTTATCTCAATAGCAAAACTGCGGCTGCAGACTGATCGATCGTGCGGGTTTGCTACCAGCGGCCTGGCGTCGCGTGGTACCTGGGGTCGTCCATCCAACGCTGGCGACGCAATGGTTCCAGTACCGCTTCACGTGCCGCCGGATCATCAATACGGCAAAGCTGTTCAATGGCAAAGGACTGAACATAGGTATTGGGATCACGCGCAACGGGTTTAAGAATATCGATGAGATCCGGGGTTCGACCCAAACGAATCAATGCCTGGACAGCAAAGAGACGGCGATCCCAGTCTTCATTGCGATGTGCAACATCGGCCAGCGCGGTCATTGCTGCATCGCGTTGGTCTCCTCCCGCAAGCATACCCAGTGCGGACATAGCATGGCGTTGTACAAACGGATGATCATGATTAACAAGGGGTATTAGCCGATTGGCGAAACTGCTCTCTCCCGATTGACCTGCTGCGAAGCAGCCGTTTGCTTGGACTGCATAGTGATCTGAGTTCATGAGTTGTTCGATCGGTGATTTGTCATCCAGCAAGGCAAGGCCATTACATGCGTCCGCGCAGTCGAGTACCCTGATAGTGTCTTCGTCCAATGTGTAAGCGTGAACTTCCTTCATGAGCACATCTCGCACGCTGATCTGGTCGTCAACGACGCCACTGGCATAGAGTGCGTTAACCCTTGCTCTAGAGTCGTCTCCTTCGATCGCTAGTAACCAGTCCCCAATGGGCAGATGTGTCAGGGCTTCACCGGCGTTGTGTCCGAGCCAACTGACCAGATGGTGTGAGACGGGATTGTCCGTTGGAATGTTGAGTGGTTTATCGATCGTGGGTCTCTCCGTACGCATTACCACAAACTTGATGGCCCATCGGTATTCTTCTGAGACGTTCAACATCGCGCCATGCCCGACGTCAAAATGACAGAGCGCCATGGTGCCAGCGGGGCAGGTTATGGGTGAGACCCGCCTCTGAAAAAAATTCTGGTCCAGTATCAGATCGTCTCCCTGCTTTTTGATCTCAGGTATTCCGTCGGGGTCGCCACGCATGAGTTCAGGCAGAACATGCGTGCAAGGCAGCACGCCGGTCGGTCCGTTGTTCAGCGTCACTGCCTGCGGATAGTAGAACAGGATCAACCACCAGGGTTCACGGTGACGGGGCCTCGGTTTCATTGCATGCCCATCCTTGTGGAAATGCTGCATCATTCCCGGTGCAGTTCGATCGGGCGTGGGCGGTGTGATATGTGGATGCCGATGTGGATGGATCAGGTAGTGATCGCCGACAATCGCGCGAAGGGCTGACTGCAATTGAGGGTCGTCCAATACATCCCAGAGTGCTGGGAGCATCGGTAGTACATTGTTGTGCGGATTAAAGCCGTCGCGCATGGAACGAAATAGGTGCTTTGTCGATTCATACAATCCGGAATGCACACCCGCTTCGAGGCTGGATGGCATCGTGACAAAACCGTTCTCAACAAACTCGGAGATCAGAGCAGATGGTTTCAATATGGGACCTGTTTCGCGCGTTGCCGATAGATGGGCACTGTAACGTCCGCCCATTCAAAATCCTAGCGGGGGAAATTGTGGTGTCGTCGTGTCAGCGGTGGTGGCAACTGTCAATTCAACGCGTGGCAATCAGAGAGCTTTTCGTTGTCGGCGATGCGCCAGACCCATGGCGGCGAGACCAATGTTAAACAGGACAAGTACACTGGGCTCTGGTACGCCGATATAGACAATATTGCCGAGTGCCCCCGAGCCACCCAGCTCAAATTCGACACTGTTTTCCTGGATCATGAGCATCATGCCGAGGACTTCGTAGCTGTCGATGTTGCCTCCCGACTACGCATCCTCCAGGTCACTGTCGCGGGTCCCTGTTTCTCTGGGATCGAAATCCACTGCGATATTGGGACCACCGCTAAGGTTATTGTCAGAAATGATGACACCGTTAATCTGGGAGTTGACCACCGAACCGTGGTCAAAATAGTTGTCATCGAACGTGAGTGTGGTTTCAACACTGACCGACGCAGAAATGAGGACAGTGACGCCAATGAGGAGCTGAATGGGTCTGTGTATGTTCAATGACCATGATGAGATCGGTTGCAAGTTAGGAGCAATATTCACACCATTCGTTGGACCAGCGTCTACCTAGGGTATTACGTGTGCTTCAGGACATGTGAAGATAGGGGTGTCTATTAGGTGTCAAATTCCTTGAGTGAAAAGAAAGAGGATAATCCCCCCTAGGGGTGCTCCGGCCAGCCTTCGGCGAATTGAGGTGCGTTTTCCAGGATCCAAAACTTGAGCGGAAGGTCATCATCGAAACTGTTGGTGGGACCGTAGCCGCCATGGTGGGAAAACCCAAGGAGCTGTTTTTGAACAGGACTCGCTCGATGCATGAAGTGAGACACGGTCATGTCATCCCGATTTGCCAGCCATCGATATGAATAACCGTTAAAAATGACATAGCGAGTCTGATCGCTGACGTTTAGTGATGGAGAGTGCCAAAGGCGACGATCAAAGAAGATTGCAGAACCGGCAGGTGCGCAGACCTGCACTGCATCCGGTGTCAATCGGGATCGATTCTCTCCCGGAAAAATCCGGCTCCGATGACTGCCGGGAAAGCATGTAAAGTTCGCCATGCCCTCTGACGATGTGTCTGATAACACATAGCCTACCTTCATAGATATGCGGGGCGGCTCCACCGACTCAGTAATGTCGCGAGTCAGATTGCCGGTATCGGTGTGCCAGTTGATCCATTCTTGGTAGTTCTCGCGCGTGTACTTCGTAGTTGGCGGCGTCTCCATTCCGACTGTATGGTAGAGCTTGATGTCTGGTCCGAGAATGCCCCAGATCTTCGGTAGTGTTCGGTGCCAGTCGACGAGATCCAGCAGTGCATCACGCTGGCCGATGAAATCAATGACTCCGTGATAGCGGTCCTCTGGAATGCTGTAGACGCGGCGGTGTTCGTCGATGACGTCTCGCGTGACCTCGCGAAATCGTGCCACTTGGTCCGGGGGTAATGCATCTTCCATGACGAAATAGCCGTTTTCCTCGAACTGATATTGCTCATCGTCCGTCAGCAGGTAATCAAGAGATCTGGGGTCCACG
>CAJWYI010000129.1 GCA_913049815.1 uncultured Gammaproteobacteria bacterium | reverse complement strand
CATCATTGCGGGAATTTATCGATCAGGCTGCGATGCAGCATCGGTAGCCGTGGACTAATCTTCCTCAAATAACCATCTTTCGTTTTTCCGCCGGACTACTAGGCGACATCAGCTTGGTGACGTAATGCTCTAATTTCGCTTAAGGAGGATCGACGCGCCATATACGGGTGAAGTCATCGTCCGGTAAAGTTAGCGACTGTCTCATTCGATAGTGTGGAATTCCTGCTTCCATGAACTCGTCGCCCTCAGCAACAAATCCAGCCCGTTCATAGAATCCAAGGGCATGGGTCTGTGCATTCAAATATACGCCATTCATGCCGAGAGTCCGAGCTTTCTGAATGGCGGCTTCAAGCAACGCGAATCCGATACCTCGACCGCGATACTCGCCGAGTACGGCCATACGCCCAATCTGGCCATCAGGTAGAAGGCGGGCGGTGCCTATTGGACGATTACCAGGGTCCGTTGCCACCCAGTGCCATGCACCGTCGTCCCGACCGTCCCATTCCTCATCCCGAGGAACCCGCTGTTCGATGATAAACACCAGTTTGCGAATACTGGACAGCACGTTACCGTCAAGTGCCCAATCCGCTTCGGTGATATTGAAATTCCGCAGTTCCAGATACATGGGTTCAACGTTCCATTAGAAGCTTTTCAGCAAGCTCTTTTGCACGACCGATATAACGCGATGGTGTGAGTTGGGTGATCTCTTCACGTGCCGCATCTGGTATGTCCAGTTGATCAACTAGTGATCGAATGGCTGATTCGCTCAAGGTCTGTCCCCGTGTTAATGCCTTCAGTTTTTCATACGGTTCGGGAACGCCGTATTTGCGCATCACGGTCTGAATTGGTTCGGCGAGTACTTCCCAGTTCTGTTTAAGATCCTTGTCCAAGGCTACCTGGTTAAGTTCCAGTTTCCCTAGTCCTTTCATCGTCGCCTGGTAAGCGATCAGTGAATAAGCGATCCCCGTTCCCATATTACGGAGGACCGTTGAATCGGTTAGATCCCTCTGCCAGCGTGACACAGGCAGCTTGGATGCCATGTGGTCCAGGATTGCGTTAGCGATACCCAGATTACCCTCTGAGTTTTCAAAATCGATGGGGTTGACCTTGTGGGGCATTGTGGATGAACCGGTTTCACCCGCAATCTGACGTTGTTTAAAGTAGCCAATAGAAATATAGGACCAAAGATCCCTATCCAGATCGAGCACAACCGTATTGCATCGCATTAACGCATGGAAAATTTCTGCCACATAATCGTGTGGTTCTATCTGTGTCGTGTAGGGGTTGACCGTCAGTCCGAGGCTGGTCACAAAACGCTCGCTCGCAGCCAGCCAATCGATGTCAGGATAGGCAGATAGGTGAGCGTTGTAGTTACCAACAGCGCCATTGATTTTGCCGAGGATCGGTCCCTCCGCCAGTTGGGCCCGTTGTCGTGCCAGCCTCGCGACAACATTGGCGATTTCTTTTCCCATTGTTGTAGGCGATGCGACCTGACCGTGCGTTCTGGCCAGCATCGGTGCTTCAAGAAAGGACCGCGATAGATCAGCGAGTTGCCGAATCAGCTCCTCCAGGACAGGTAGCAGGATCTGATCACGTGCTTCCTTCAACATCAGTGCGTAAGAGAGGTTATTGATGTCTTCTGACGTACAGGCAAAGTGCACGAACTCCTGCTGTGTAGTCAGCGCTTTGATCCCGCTTGAACGAAACGCGTCTTTGATGAAATACTCGACGGCCTTGACGTCATGATTAGTTGTCGCTTCGAGTTTCTTCACCTTCTCGGCGCCGCGTTCATCGAATGAATCGACGATCTTATTCAATGTCATGTTTGCATCGTCACTCAGTGATGGGCACTCTGGAATGTCCGGATGCGCACACAGGAATCGAAACCACGCTATTTCCACCAGGACTCGATATCGAATCAGTCCATACTCGCTGGCGACAGTCCGCAGGGAGCTAGTTTTGTTGGCATAGCGACCATCAATCGGAGATATTGCGGTCAAACTGCTCATTTATTGGTCTCCAGACAAGTCCCGGATAATTTAGAGCAACAATACGACAGCTACGATGCGGCCACCAGTGTCAGCTGAGATGACCGAGAGCTCGTTGCAGGGCACCGCGGGCGAGCAGCAGGTGCCATCGACGTCCACCTACCTGATGCCACAGAACAGCCGCTCGGATTGCGCCCATCAGCAGAGCTCGGATCCGATGGATCACTGCATCATTTTCCAGATGGTTTCGTCGACCACTGATACGGATTCTCGGTTCAAGATGACTGATCGTTTGTTGATACAGGTTTGCCAATGCCGCCAGACATTGATCATCAACTTGTGGATGTCGCTCTCCAATCTGATCGATGCCCTGTCCAAGCTCAAACAAGACTGCCTGTCGGCGTCGCAAAACACGTTCAAGTGCCATGACCGACAGGCAGTATCGTAACAGATCCGCATGTTCATTCAGACGATGACCGGACAGCATCTTACCCAGGACATTCATACCCAGCCTGATACCGCGCGTACCGCTATAAATTTCTGATATTGATTCCGGTGATTGCACAAACACGCTGCGGACACTCTGTTCCAGTGAATCCTGACTCATCATGCCCGTTTTTGCACCGTTAATAACAAGGTGTAAGGCCTGCACCAAGCCTGATAACGCGATGGCGCGCTGTTCCCAGTGAATGTCAGTCACCGCCTGGCCTCGATGACGCCACCACCCAGGCAAACGTCATTATCATAAAAACAGACCCACTGACCTTCAGTGACTGCTCGTTGCGGTTGCTCAAACGTCACGGTGTATCCCGATTCAGTTCTGGCCAACTCACAGCGCTGATCCGCCTGTCTATACCTGATTTTGGCGTGCAGATGATCAGGTAGCTGAGGTGTTTCACCTGATACCCACTGTACCTCTGCACAGTCGAGTTGACGACTGAACAGCGCTGGATGGTCATTGCCCTGGGCAACGACCAGGGTGTCGGTTGCCAGTTGTTTGTCTACGACGTACCAGGGGGCTTCCGAGGAATTTGCGATGCCACCGATTCCCAACCCCTGACGTTGTCCAATAGTGAAGAAAACAAGACCTTCATGGCGACCAATTTCGCGACCTGAGGTATCCACGATGGCCCCTGGTGTCTTGGGTAAATAGTTTTCAAGAAAATCTCGAAAACGACGTTCTCCTATGAAACAGATGCCGGTTGAGTCCTTTTTGTCGAAAACTGGAAGACCACGAGCTTGCGCTTCGGATCTGACTGCGTGTTTCTCCATACCACCGATAGGGAATAGGCAGTTTTTAAGTTGCTCTGCTGAAACCGACTGCAGGAAATAGCTTTGATCCTTTTGTCGATCGACGCCTTTCAACAATCGTGTCTGATCGTCGCGATGATCCAGTCTTGCGTAATGTCCGGTCGCGATGAACTCAGCACCCAATAACCCGGCATACTCAGCGAAGACGTTGAATTTGATCTCCCGATTGCACATAACATCAGGATTCGGTGTGCGTCCTGCCTGGTACTCGCGCAAGAAGTGGGCGAAGACATTATCCCAGTACTCAGCGGCAAAGTTGGCCTCATGTAACCTGATACCAAGGTGTCTGCAGACTGCCTGCGCGTCCTCGAGGTCCTGCTGGGCAGTGCAATATTCGGTACCGTCATCTTCATCCCAGTTCTTCATGAAAAGACCTGAAACGTCGTAGCCGGCGTCTCGCAGGAGAGCAGCCGACAAGGATGAATCTACACCCCCTGACATACCAACAATAACGGCCGCCTGCGCTGTTGGCGGCGGCGTCGATAAGAAACTGGCGCCGGGTGGATTCACGGGGACAATTGTACTCGTCAGATCGACCATCGTCTCCCATCCCAAACGAACTCGTAACTGATCCGAACGAACGGTAGGCTATGCAAAGGCCATGTTGGTCAGTTTTCCCTTGCACTTTTCAATGTGGTCTCGGATACGAATGGAGACCTAGTTTCTGCTAGCATTACGTCCCAGATAAGAGATGAGAATAGCAGCTGCACATGCCAACGTCCCAGTCATCACGTTCACTAACGCATATCAACGAATCTGGCGATGCCCATATGGTAGACGTGTCGGACAAGATCGTCAGTCACCGCGAAGCTGTCGCCTCGGGGCGGGTATATATGGAGGCTGAAACCCTGGCGCTAATAAGAGATGGCGGTCACGATAAAGGCGATGTTCTTGCGGTAGCCCGTATCGCCGGTATTCAGGCATCTAAAAAATGTGCAGACCTGATCCCGTTGTGCCACCCATTGGCGCTGTCGTCTGTCTCGGTGACCTTAAAGTTGAATGACGACGTGAATGCAATCGACATCGAAGCGACTTGTCGCATCGATGGCAAAACTGGCGTCGAGATGGAGGCTCTGACCGCCGTGTCCGTCTCAGCATTGACCATCTATGACATGTGTAAGGCCGTAGACCGGGGGATGGAAATTGGGCAGGTCAGACTTCAGAAAAAGTCAGGAGGACGTTCAGGGGAATGGATACGGCCATGATCAATGTCCTCTTTTTTGCGAGTCTCAAAGAGACCACCGGACAGGACTCATTGTCGGTCATGCTGTCCGACGTGAAACTCTCAAAGCTTATCGAAAAGATCATCAGCGACCATCCAACCTGGTCTGAGGCGCTCACCGCTCCGAATATTGTTGTTAGCGTCAATAAGGAAATTGTTTTGGATGACATTCTGATTTCGCAGGGGGACGAGGTCGCTTTCCTCCCACCGGTCACCGGCGGATGAATCATCCAGGCACCGAAGATCCGTCAGAACCCGTTAATCATCATCTGGCGGTCCGGGTACAGGAGTCAGACTTTGATGTTTCTGACGAGCTGGCCGCACTGAGGGCATTGTCTCCCGGTATTGGTGGGATCGTCACATTCCTTGGGGTCGTTCGCGATCTAAATGACGACTCTGATGTGAGTGGACTGTTTCTTGAACATTATCCCGACATGACAGAAAAGCAGATCATGGCAATCCTGCAGGAAGCCCATCAACGATGGAACGTGATCGGTGCTACGGTGATTCATCGTGTCGGCCAACTGACACCACTGGATCAGATCGTCCTCGTCGCTGTGGCGAGTGAACATCGGGGTGATGCGTTTACCGCTTGTGAGTTTGTGATCGACTATCTGAAGACCAGGGCTACATTCTGGAAGCGTGAGACAACACCAGAGGGAGAGCGCTGGCTCGTGACGCGGGACACTGATGTTGCGGTTGTGAATGCATGGCAGAAAAAACTTAGCAAAGATACCTAATCAGGGTGACCGCCGATGCTTTGAACGGCTTTGATGGGGCAGGTTCACTCGAATCCGCCTCCAGCACCCCGACTCGAGTCCGGTGGTCGTCCAGGGTCCAATGGAGACCCGAAACAAACGTAGCGTTGGTAGCCCTACTGAAGCAGTCATTTCCCGAACCTGGCGATGTTTGCCTTCGGTGATGGTCATGGCTAGCCAACTCGTCGGTTGGTTTTTTCGGTAACGGATCGGTGGAGAACGAGGAGATAGAGCAGGTGGCGAGATTTCTGTGACGCTCGCCTTGCGAGTCCGTCCCCACCTCAGATCAATACCCGATCGTAGCGCTCGCAACTGATCTTGTGTAGGCACGCCATCAACCTGGACCCAGTAAGTCTTTTCTATCTTGCCGGAAGGATGTGCAATACGGGTTTGCAATGCACCATCATTGGTCAACAACAGTAATCCTTCTGAATCTTTGTCTAGGCGTCCGGCTGGATGAACGTTTGGTACATCGATGAAAGCTTTGAGCGTTGTTCCGTGTGCAGATTCACGGAATTGTGAGATCACACCGAATGGTTTATTAAAGAGTAGTAGCTCGGGCACTGTGTCACCAGATAACCTTTCTCGTCCAGATACCTTCAGTCAAAACTAGTAATTGTTATCGTCTGATGACTGATCTCCAGAATCATCAGATTCCGATTCCAGCGGCTCAATGTTGATGGCGTGTTGACCTTTTTCCCCTTCCTGCACATCGAACTGGACGGCTTGTCCTGCTTTCAACGAACGATAACCGCCCATTTTGATGGCAGAATAGTGAGCGAAATGATCTTCGCCACCCTCTTCGGGCAATATGAATCCATAGCCCTTGGCGTTATTGAACCATTTGACGCGGCCTGTTGGCATGCTCAGCCTCTTCTCCGGTCTCCGACAGCTTTCTAATGAGGCATCCTAGACTACGCTGTTTGTATCAAAATTCCTTGCTATGCCTGGCTGCTAAAACGCTGCCCCGTACCGCGGAAGCTAGCAGATCGAAATCTGCGTTTTACAAAATTAAGCTTCTAGTTCCTGAGGAGGCGAGATGAATCTCAGTCTGGCTGCTACCAGTAACCCAAGAGCTCAGCTTCGTGACGTCTACCAGAAGACAGCCATTCACCCTCGGATGCGTCTTACTCCTTAGGAACCTTATGGGGAAACACGTCGATTCGTCAACCTTTGATCAAAGAAGTCCCACGGGTGCCTACAAGACAGACGATACCTATGAACACCTTTATCCGATCACCAATTTCTGCTGCAATAGGACCTTTGCTTCAAAGGGTACACTTGTTCCAAATGACCGCATCTCTGGACACAACAAAGGACATAAGAATGACCAGAAGGGCAGACATACGCTGTCAGGATCGTGATGGTGATGTTCTGGATGCGCCGGTTGTCAAAGTACAGGAGAGTATCCCTGAACTGGAAGAACCATCCATGTACAAGGTGGTGATGTTGAACGACGACTACACACCGATGGAGTTTGTCGTGGAGGTCCTTCAGATGTTCTTTTCTATGGATCGAGAGAAGGCGCAACAGATCATGTTGGCGGTCCACACGCTGGGACGAGCCACATGTGGTATTTTTACCCGGGACGTTGCGGACACCAAGTCCGAACAGGTGAATCAATATGCTCAGATGTCCCAGTACCCATTGCTCTCGATTGTGGAGCGGGCATAGGCCTCAGGGAGAGCTTGATTATTGAAACCCAGACCCTAAATTTTGGTCGTATTCACCATGCGGTTGCTTTAGGCAACTTCATAGATGATCTGAAACGTCGACAATTGGTGTATATATACAAATTGGTTCAAGTTTTGCAGGGTTCTGGAATGGGACGTGAGACTGGGACCGAAAACACCACCGTCATCGTTTGGCCGGTTCACGCCGATTGGCATGGATGTTCGATCGTGTCATCGGTAGGCTGTGAGGATGTCGCTGATGTGTGGCGCAACTAATTGAATAGTAGGTATAGGTATGCAGTTAAGCAAAGACCTGGAAGTGACGTTAAATCTTGCGTACAAGGACGCGAGGAAAAAACGCCATGAACTGATGAGTGTGGAGCATATGCTCCTTGCGCTGCTCGATAATGCGGAAGCGGCTCAGGTATTGCGCGCATGTGGTGGAAGTACCGATGCCATGCGACAGGAACTGACAGAGTTTCTGGATTCGACAACACCGCTAATATCAACCAACGTCGAAGAACAAGATACTCAACCCACTTTAGGCTTTCAGCGCGTCATCCAGCGCGCAATGTTTCACGTCAACTCCTCTGGCCGGAAGGAAGTCTCGAGTAGCAGTGTTCTTGTTGCGGTATTCAGCGAGCAGGAAAGCCATGCCGTCTACGTGCTGCGCAAGCAGGGAGTCAATCGAATCGATGTCGTGAATTATATCGCGCACGGCACTCAGAAGTCGGCAGAAGAACAATCCGCAACCGCGGCGACAACGGATGAAGAAGGAGGTGAAGAAAAAGCACCCAGTGCTCTGGAAAGTTTCGCAACCAACCTTAATGAGCAGGCTAAAAAAGGAAATATCGATCCCCTGGTGGGACGGGCGGATGAAGTTGAGCGCGTTATCCAGATCCTGTCCCGCCGGCGCAAGAACAACCCATTACTGGTCGGTGAGTCAGGTGTCGGTAAAACAGCCATTGCTGAGGGGATTGCGAAAATGATTGTTGATGGGG
>CAJWYI010000128.1 GCA_913049815.1 uncultured Gammaproteobacteria bacterium | reverse complement strand
ACAAAAATGGAGTTTTGATGGAGATGGGGGCAGGTTTAGAATCTGACGACTCTAACAAGTGGTGGAAAGTCGGTGCCCAAGCGAGGCGAAAGGCGCGTGGTCAGCGGCCTTGAAGCAGATTTGCGGGAGAGTATTGATCGGTCAGGATGCGCCGGTTGCGTGTCTGCCAGTCCACCTTGGTCTCGAGGAATGTCGGATACGTGGTGATATTGACTCCATAGGCCTTGAGGTCAGGCGCGAGAGACGTGGCGGTCTCCTTCAGTGCTTCCGGCTCCGGTAGTTTGCCGCTCCGGGTCGCGATGACGACGCGATTGGCGGTGATTGGCATCTTGAAGTTGAAAAATTCCCCAAAGACGGCTTCGTACGTCATGGACTCATAGTCGTACAGTGCACTGGTGGAGAAGGTGTTGGCGACCAGGACACCGTCTTCGTTCAGGATCTGTTTCATCTCTTCCAAGAACTCGAATGTCATCATGTGTTCCGGTATGTAGTCACCGGTGAAAGCGTCGAGGAAAATCATGTCGTAACTGTTCTTGCGCAAGGCAGCTCGTTTCACGAAAACTCGGCCATCCGATACGTAGGTTCGCATACGCATCGTGTCCTTGTAGTCAAAGAACCGTCGCGCGACACGAACCACCGCATCATCGATCTCGACGACATCAAGGTGTGCCGTCGGCACGAGTTCCGTGATGGCGGTCGGCATGGAACCGCCACCTAGGCCGATCATCAGGACACGTTTTGGCTTGGGATTGAGCAGCAGTCCGGCCAGAGTCATCCGTACGTAAGGGAAAACCAGCAGCTTCGGGTTATGGGTGCTCACACAGGTCTGGTGCTGGTCGCCACGTTTAACGGCAAACACGAGGCAGCGTCGGTCGCCATCCTGCTTGACCACGATGTTGCGATAGAGGGACTTTTCACGATGGAGTTCTTGTGCGCTGACGGTGATGGTCGTGGTGACGAGTGCTATCGCCAGTAATGCGAGAACCGACGTAACAATCTTTTTCTTCATATAGCGGATTCTTTAACAGCGGGTGTCTGCAAGTTGGACCCTGCCTCGCTCTCTTCGGTTCGGAAATGATGCCAGAATTGTGCGATGCCGCCGCAGGCGGTCAGTACCAGCGCTGCTGAGATAAGAATACTGTTTACCTCGAACCACAAGACCAGATAAAAGGAGGTTGCAAGCGTTCCGAGAGCACTACCGGCGGTAGAGACGAAATAGAGCCGACCTGCCACTTGCCCACTGTGCTCCCGGTTCTCCACCAGCAGGCGTACGGAGTAGGGCGACACCATGCCGAGGATCACGGTGGGTACAAAAAAGATGATCGCGGACGCAATCAGCGATCCGTAACGTGGATCTTCCACGTGGAGGAAGATCTGATCCATGATCGCGTCTCCCCAAAGGATCGTTGGGATGAGAGCAACGGCAGCGACAAGGAAAAATGTAGAGTATCGAGCGAGGTTCGGGTTGTTGAGGGACCATCGACCACCCAGGAGGTATCCAATAGAGAGCGCGAGCATGAAGATGGTGATGACGCTGCCCCACACATAAATAGAGCTGCCGAAGTAGGGTGACAGGATACGCCCGCCCAGCAATTCAACGCACATGATGATGAAGCCGGATGTGAAGGCCAAGGACATCACTAGATAATTGGTCATTTGAGTAGATTGCATAGGCACAGATTGTCCGGTTCTGGTCCGAAAAGGGCACCTCTTGGGTACTCGATGATGCGAGAGTATAGGGGGTTGTGAGACAATGCACAGCCGCTGTTCTGACTAGGGTCAGGTTTGAAATCCCTTCTCCGCTTATTCCCGTACTTCCACCCATATCGGTTTTGGGTACTTCTGGGATTCGGTGGGTTTTTCTGCTCGCGATTCTTCGAAATTCTGACGTCCTACTTCATTGCCATGGGAATCGATGAAATCGCGCTGCAACTGCAGGGTGGTGAGGGACCGCACACGGTTGGGGCGATCGCGTTGATTTCGATGTCCTGCGTCGTTGGCCGGTTTCTGTTTGTTACCTATGCTCGTCGAATGATCCGACGCGCGGGTATCGCGGTGGCGTACGATCTGAGGCAGGCGGTCTACGGTGCAGTGCAACACCAGGGTAGCGAATTCTTCTCACACATCGGCGTCGGCGACATCATGACTCGGGCGATCCAGGACATCGCGCTGATCCAGCGACTGATCGCTAATGGCTCTGTGCATTTTATCATCATCATTTATGCGCCTCTCTTTGCTATCACGTTCATGAGCTGGAAATCGCCAGCACTCACAATGCTCATTCTGCCCGTCCTGCCCATCTTATTCGGCTATGCCTGGTGGATCTCACGGGAGATGGCAGCGACCTCGAAGGTCGTCCAGGAGCGATTGTCTGATCTTTCCGCGCATGTGCAGGAGAACCTGTCCGGCATCCGAACCGTGCAGGCCATGGCACAGGAAGAGAATGAAATTGCCCGTTTCTGGCAGACCAATGATGCCTATGGTGTCGCGTTCTATCGCCAGGCCCGAGTGCAGTCGCTGATGAGTGCCTGGATGCCGCTGTTTGCCGGTATCGCGCAACTGGTGATCCTGGTCTATGGCGGCAAGCTGGTGCTCGACGACGAGATGTCTGTCGGTGACCTGGTGTTTTTCCTGTTTTGTCTGAACATGCTGCTCCAACCGATTCGGATGGCTGGAATGTTCATCACACTCGTACAACGTGCCATCGTAGGGTCGAGACGTCTGGGTGAGATTCTCGAAGCAGAACCGGAGATTGCCGATACCCCGACGCGGAAGACTCCAGACATTATCACTGGTGCATTTGAGTTGCGTGATCTGTCGTTCACCTATCCCGGTGCCAGCGAACCCTCTCTAAAATCCCTGAACCTTGTGATTGAGCATGGCGAGTCCATCGGCATCGTCGGCAGGGTAGGGGCTGGCAAATCGACGCTACTCAAACTGTTCACTCGTATGGTCGATACCCCGAAAGGTGTGCTGTATATTGATGGCAGTGACGTCTGTGACTTTCCGCTCATGCAACTGCGATCTCAGGTTGCTCAGGTTTTGCAGGATCCGTTTCTGTTCGGCGAACCGCTTCGCAACAACATCAGTTACGACGAGCCAGGACGACGCATTGACCAGGTCTGGTCTTCGGCAGACGCGGCGGCTCTGCGAGGCACTATTGAGTCGTTCCCTGCTCAGATGGAAACGGTTGTCGGTGAACGGGGCGTCACCTTGTCGGGTGGTCAGAAGCAGCGCACAACCCTAGCACGTGGATTGATTCGAGAGGCGCCCGTGCTGATTCTCGATGATTGTTTCAGCAGTGTGGATACCGAAACCGAAGAACACATTCTGGGCCGTTTGAAGACAATGCGGGGTGATCGGACCACGATTCTTGTCTCGCACCGTGTCTCTACATTACGCCATTGTGATCGGATTGTGGTGCTGAATGAAGGTGAGATCGCTGAAGTTGGTAGCCACGAAGCACTCCTTCGTGCGGATCGCATCTATGCAGAGCTTGAGCGGGTGCAGACTCAAAGTGGCGATCGTTCGCAACTGGATGATCTGTCCACGGACGAAGGGCTAAGTCCAGCATGAGCGAGACGGTCCCTACCATTAAGAAGCCGGCTCTCAGACGTGATCACAGCATGTTCGAGGCAGAGCTTTCCGGGGCTGTGCTCAACGTCCATCTGTTTGTGCGTATTCTGCACTGGTTAAAGCCGTATAAATTGATATTGGCGCTGAGTGGCGTCCTTGTGCTGCTCTCGAGTGCCTGTACCGTCCTGATGGAGGTCGTGATCTCGCGTGTTCTGGTGGACTATATCATCACCGGTTCACAGTCACAGGATGCACCACAGGTCGAAATGCCAGACCTCTATATGATTGATCTGACCCGGTGGCTGGAAAATTGGTTGGAAATGGAACCGATCTACGCTGCCGGTGTTCTGTTTTTTGTCCTAATGATCGGCAGTACCATCGTTGGTCATTGGCATCGACTCACGTTGGTGAGTGCTATCGTGCATGGTCTCCGTGATCTTCGCCAGGATCTCTTTGCCCATCTGGAAGCACGGCCCAGTTCCTTCTATGACAATGTCGCCGTCGGCCGTGTCATGACCCGAGTGACCAATGATGTCGAATCCCTGTACGAGATGCTTCGTGGTATGGGATCGCTCGTTGGTGAGTTTGTACCTTTCTTTGTCGCGTTGGGGATCATGCTGTCGACGAGTGTTGAGATGACTCTGGTACTGCTGTGCCTGGTACCCGTCGTAGGTGGCGCGACCTATCTGTTTCGTCAGGCAAGTCGTGAGACCTTCCGTCTGGTCCGAAACACTGTCTCTGCGCTGAATCAGAACCTCCAGGAGAATCTGTCGGGTATGCAGGTGGTGCAGTTGTCCGGTCGGGAGAAGCGTAACCTCGAAGGATACACGCGAATTAACAAGACCAACCGGCGTTACGAGTATCGTTCGATCAACCTGTCAATTTTCTATGGCGCCTTCAACGATACGTTGGCGTCGATTGGACTTGGCATCATCATCTGGTATGGCGCCGGTGAAGCGCTACAGCAAGAGATGAGCCTTGGAGGGGTCATCCTGTTTACACGTTTTATGACTATGCTGTTCAATCCTGTTGTGGCTCTTGGGGAACAGCTGAACATCTTGTTCCGAGCCATGGCCAGTGGTGAGCGCATTTTTCAGGCTTTGGATTGGGATGAGCAGATTCACGAGCCAGAAACACCGGCGGTATTACCGGAACGGCTAAAAGGGCATGTTGAGTTTCGATCCGTCGACTTTGGCTACGACGCAGAGACGCAGATCCTAAAAGATGTGTCTGTGGTGGTCGAGCCTGGGAAACGACTGGCGATTGTAGGTCCAACGGGCTCTGGCAAGAGCACCATGATCAGATTGTTGGGTAGGTTCTACGACTTTGATCATGGGATGATCTTCGTCGATGGTGTCGATGTCCAGGATGTTTTTAGCAGTGAAGTGCGTCGGCGGATTGGCGTCGTCCTGCAAGATTTCCACATTTTCTCTGGGACGATCCTCGACAATATTGTGTTAGGGAATCCGGCGGTGACCCGTGAGCGCGCGATCGAAGCGGCAAAGACCGTTAATGCGCATGCGTTCATCCTGCGTCAGGAGAACGGGTACGATACAGAGTTGGTGGAGCGGGGTGCTAACCTCTCGCAGGGTCAGCGCCAGCTGTTAGCATTTGCACGCGTTCTCGCAGCCGACCCTGAAGTACTGATTCTCGACGAAGCAACGGCCAGTATTGATACAGAAACCGAGATACTTATCCAAGACGGTTTGCGTAAGCTGATGGCAGGACGCACATCTATCGTTATCGCACATCGTCTACAGACCATTCAGGAATGTGACCATGTTCTCGTGTTGCACTACGGTGAGGTCAAGGAATACGGCTCGCATGAGGAACTGCTTGCTATGAAAGGGCTTTATTCCACTCTGCATGAGCTGCAGTTCCAGGATGTGTCTTTAGATGAGGATGGGTATGCGTCTTAAGACGACAACTGATAGCTAGGCTGTCACCCCCAGGAATTTAACCGACGGCCGTATCTGGCGCGCTTATTTGCTACACGCGCTGTCACTCTGCCAATCATGACCCCAAAAATTAGACGTGTTAAGATAGAAGTATCCTTAGGGGTGGCGAAAGCCTGAGATTTGACGGAAATTTCTCTTTTGACGAGTTCAGCGCTCACAAGAGATAGGTCATAAACCCTAGAACCTGATCCGGTTAGTACCGGCGTAGGAAAAGGAAGTTTCCTTCCCGCTCTTACGCAATCACGCCGGGTCTCTTTTTTCTAATCAGAGAGGCTCATGCAAAATCATCTATTCAAAAGCACTGCACATTTAAAACTATTGGGAGCAATCCCCCTGCTTGCATTTGGGGGCATTGCTGTTGCAGAAATGGACGAAATGATTGTCACGGCCGACTTTCGAAATAAAAGCGAGTTCGAAACTCCCCAAAGCGTTAGCGTGCTAGGGGAAGAGGAAATCGATAAGCGTGCCGCACAGCACATGGAGGATTTAGTAAACGTGGTACCTAACGTTAACTTCGCTGGTGGAAGCGGACGGGCGCGATTCTTCCAAATACGAGGTATTGGTGAACGTAGTCAATTTGGTGACCCGCTTAACCATTCCGTTGGCATATTGATTGATAATGTTGACTTCAGTGGCGCTGGTACGGCAGCGACGCTGTTTGATGTGGAACAGGTGGAAATTCTACGCGGGCCTCAGGGAACACGTTATGGTGCGAATGCCCTTGCTGGACTGATCAATATTAAGACGAAAGGACCGGAACGCGAATTTGGTGGCCATCTGCGGGCTTCGGTGGGCGACTATGGTTCAAGTTCTGTTGGTGTTGCTGTGACTGGCCCTTTAAGCGACGTTGTAAGCTATCGGCTGGCCGGCGAAAGCTTTCAAAGCGATGGCTACACTTACAATGCGTTTTTAGATCGTGATGACGTCAACGCTCGCGATGAAGTGACTTTACGGGGTCGACTGCGCTTTGATTGGAACGACAGGTCGCAGACTGACGTGGTGCTGGGTCGCGTCGATCTTGATAATGGATACGATGAGTTTTCGCTCGACAATTCAGGTACTACGCTGTCGGACGAGCCGGGCCACGATCGTCAGACCTCTGACTTTTTCTCGATCCAACACGAGGAAGAATTTAACACGTTACGTGTTGTGCTGATTGGTACGAACTCTCATTCTGATATTGAATATGGGTACGATGAGGATTGGTCTTTCACTGGGATACATCCATTTGGCTATACATCAACAGATAACTATATCCGAGAGCGCTCGAACTCGAGCGCAGAGGTTCGTCTAATTTCAAAAGAACCTGTATCGTTTTTTGGGAGACGAACCGATTGGCTTGTCGGCGGTTTCAGGTTGGATTCTAGTGTCGATTTACTTCGTCAATACACCTTTGCGGAATCTGATTTTACGAGCACTTACGATTTCACGACATCGGCGATCTTTTTTCAGATAGATACTCAATTGTCTGATTCTGTGGAAATGACGGGCGGTCTGCGTTGGGAAAAACGTGAATCGAATTATCTCGACTCTAACGGAGTCGAGTTTTCTCCCGACACAGGTATGTGGGGAGGACAGATAGCGCTTCGTTTCTTAACCTCTGAAAATAGTATGCCCTACTTAAGTTTGGCGCGTGGATACAAGGCGGGTGGCTTCAACACCGACGGTACATTAGATGAGGACCTTCGAGGGTTTGATAGTGAATTCCTTTGGGAAATAGAAGGAGGTATCAAAGGTATCTCATCCAACGGAGCCATCCGTTATCGCGCTGCTGCGTTCTACGATTCACGCAGAGACCAACAGGTAAAGAGTTATGTCGTCCGAGTGCGCGCAGACGGTAGCACGGAGTTCATAGATCTAGTTGGAAATGCGGCTGAGGGCACTAATTTGGGAATCGAATTAGAATTGGACTTTGATGTCTCTGAAATGTTGGCACTATACGCAAATGCGGGTTTGCTGCGCGCAGAGTTTGACGAATTTATCAATGAATATGGAGAGGATCTTTCTGGGCGAGATCAGGCTCAGGCGCCCAGATATATGTTAAGTGTCGGCCTACGATATGAAAGTGCTTCCTGGTTCGGAGACCTCGGCGCAGACGTAAAAGACAGCTTCTTCTTTTCTGACGGAGATTCATTGATGAGTGGTTCTAACACTCTGATTAATGGACGCATCGGTTACCGTAAAGATAATTGGACCGCGAATCTCTGGGGGCGAAACCTCACTGACGAGCAAGTAGTTATCGATGGGTTCGCCAGTTTCGGCAATGATCCGCGTAAAGGTTATATCACTGAGCCTTATATTCAGTTTGGCGAACCTCGAATGCTAGGACTGACGTTAGAAATGAGTTTGTAAGTTTTTAAATTCAGGATTTACGTATGAATACGTCGGTTGATGTCACCCTATGTCTGCTATGGCGAGACCACATATTCTTTA
>CAJWYI010000127.1 GCA_913049815.1 uncultured Gammaproteobacteria bacterium | reverse complement strand
GGTGGTGCCAGCGAAAAAGTCCAGCAATTGGCAGAAGCGCTGAACGCGCCGGTCTTCACGTCCGGGAACGGCCGCGGTGTTATTCCCGACGATCATCCATTATCCGCAGGTTCTTTTGTCACTCGCCCGAATATGCTGGCGGCTATTGCCGACACGGACGTGGTCATCGCCGTGGGTACACGACTGCGGGGTCCTCTGGCTGCATGGGGACGCATCCCAGGAAAACTGGTTCATATCGATGTCGACCCCCAGGTGCATGGGCTTGTCCTCGCACCGACGGTTAGCATCATCGCGGACGCGGCAGAAGCCATCAGCCAACTCAACGAACAGATGAATGCGGCACCTGGCGATGAAGATTTCCTCTCGGCCACAAAGTCAGCGTGGCAGGACATCCAGGCATCGACCCGCGAGAGCATCGGTCCCGATATGTCGGATATCATGGACACGATGCGCGGGATGATGGAACGCGACAGCTCCTTTGTGCGTGACATGACGATGCCTGCCTATGCCTGGGGCAACCAGATGTTCCCCATCTACTCGCCGCGGAGCACCATGAACCCAAACTCAGGTGCTATCGGTCCAGGACTGCCGATGGCCAATGGTGCCGCGCTTGCAAGCGGTAAGAAAACGGTTGTCATACACGGTGATGGTGGCGTGATGGTACACATCGGAGAACTCTCGACAACCGCTCAGTATCAGCTACCGGTCGTATTGGTCGTGTTCACTGACGGCGGGTATGGAGTGCTTCGAGGCATCCAGGGCCAACGCTTTGAAGGACGCAACATCGGAACTGATCTCTCCACACCTAACTTCGCCATGTTGGCGGGCAGCATGGGCATTGAGGGTGAGCAGGTCAAAGGTCTCGACGCTTTCAAAGACGCATTCAAACGTGCAATGGACCATGACGGTCCGTATGTCCTTGATGTGAACCTGAATGAGCTGACGCCCATGACAGGCTTCGGAAAGCGAATCGATTTCGAACAACCACAATAGCGTTCAGGAGGTTTCCTCGTGCACTTTGGACTCTTCGGTATCAACAACGGTGTCTGCAGTGACCCGGCAATCATGATGGCCGTCAGCCGTCAGGCTGAAGCACGGAGCTTCGAATCTGTATGGACTGGCGAGCACGTGGTTTTACCTGATCCGCAGATGCCACCTTCACCCGCACCACCGTTGATGAACATGGTCCATCCACCCGTCGCCCTTGCCTATATAGCGGGCTGTACACAGACTCTGAAACTCGGAACAGGTATCACACTGCTGGCACAGCGGAACCCGGTCGTTCTAGCCAAGGAAATGGCAGGCCTCGACTTTGTATCAGGTGGGCGTTTGATCATGGGCATCGGCGCTGGGTATTTGAAGGCGGAATTTGATGCACTAGGGATCGACTTTTCTTCTCGCGGGGCGCGAAGTGATGAATGTATCGATGTGATGCGTGAGTTGTGGACCGCAGAAAACCCAACATTCGAGGGTCGTTTTACCCAGTTTGCAGGCATCCAGTCCAGACCTCAGCCTGTCTCTCTAGGCGGCCCGCCTATCGTTGCCGGCGGCACCAGCGATGCCGCGTTGAAGCGTGCCGTTACCCGATGTCAGGGCTGGTACGGATTCGCGTTAAACGTGGAACAGACTAAAAACTGTATTGATAGGCTTGCGGCCATGACAGAACGATATTCGCGGCCAGACACACTCGGTCCGCTTGAAATTTCATTATCGCCAAGAGGCCGTCTGGACGAGGAATCCCTCAGGGCCTTCCAGGATATGGGGGTACATCGCCTCATCCTGATGCAATCAGGGCAGACCGAGGACGCGTTACTGCAATTTGTCGACGATACGGCTGAAACCTTCATTCGTTGAGGCTGTCGGGGCGCGTGACATGAACACACTGCTTGTCAACGTTCGCGATAACCTGTCCAGGGCGAATACAACCTTTGACTTTAGCCTGTCAGTTCCAGCTGTCACCTTTCGTATGGTCTGTAAAGAAAGCAGCGGATTGGTCGCATGTGTCATGACGTACTGATGTGCAGTAACCGCCTCAACACATACCATGGGTATCCCGCAACCATCTTTACCCTCCGATCTTGAGGCCGTTGGACCGCAAATAACGCAAGCGCATCGATGAGACGTCCGACATGAGCTAACATGCGCGGCTGAACCACACTGCCGAACCAACATGGATCTCAACATCGCTTCGATCGAGACGCTTCTCGTTCCTCCACGTTGGTTGTTCGTCAAGGTCACTACTCGTTCTGGCCTCGCGGGCTGGGGGGAAGCTGTCCTAGAGGGACGCGCCCATACAGTCGCCACCGCAATCGATGAGCTCTCAGACTATCTCATCGGAAAAGATGCCCGTCGCATCGAACACCATTGGCAGGCCATGTACCGAGGAGGATTCTACCGAGGAGGCCCTATTCTGATGAGCGCCATCTCGGGACTGGATCAGGCACTCTGGGATATTATGGGACGAAGCTACGACGAACCTGTTCACGCCCTTTTGGGCGGTCGCGTCAGAGACCGCATGAGAGTCTACGCCTGGGTCGGTGGTGAGAACGATGAAGCGATCATCGAATCCGCACAGGCTGCGATCAGCGCCGGATTTACCACAACAAAAATGAACCTGCTCAATGGCCCACTCAGTATTGTAGACAGTCATCGAAAGATCGATGACGCGGTCACGACCCTCGCTAGGTTGCGTGATGCGGTCGGCAACAAGCTTGACATCGCCATCGACTTCCATGGGCGCGTCCACCGACCAATGGCAGCGGTACTCATTGACGCCCTCGCTCCCTATAACCCGCTCTTTATTGAAGAACCTGTCCTTCCTGAACACCTCGAGTTTATGGCTGATCTTCGACGCAATACCGCTATTCCAATCGCGACCGGCGAACGTCTGTTTTCGCGATACGATTTCAAACGTCTGTTGACCCTGGGTGCAGCCGATATTGTTCAACCGGACCTGTCCCATGCAGGAGGAATCACCGAATCCAGAAAAATCGCAAACATGACGGAGGCATGGGACATCGCGCTCGCTCCCCACTGTCCACTCGGCCCACTTGCACTTGCAGCCTGTCTACAGGTCGACGCGATCAGTCATAACGCATTCATACAGGAGCAATCACAAGGGATCGCCTACAATCAGGCGAATGATCTGACACGATGCCTGACCAATCCAGAGGTTCTAAACTTCGATAGTGGATTTGTAAAAATTCCCGACGGCCCAGGATTGGGTGTCGAAATCGACGAACAATATGTCAGAACGGTCGCGAAATCGGGCCATCGGTGGCGCAATCCGCTATGGACACACGAAGATGGGAGCGTTGCGGAATGGTGAGTGGAGGAGGTGGGTCGCCCTCGGTATTCACTGTCAGCTCGGCCGCTTTTATGACACCAACGTCTGAGCCGGCCAACCCGGCGCGCCTTGCAGCCAATAAAACTCCTGGCAAATACACCCCAACATCTTCGTTACACGTCTTTACCCGTCAAGTAATCAGCTCGACACCAATCAAGTGGTGGGCTGCATAGTGCCAGCGAGCCACCGTGGGAATAACGACAGGTCGTTGTCGGTCAAGCCGATCAGATTCGCGAGTGAATCACCACACACACCCAACCCCATCGCGGCTGTGGCAATCAGAAAAACGCGGAGTCGAGCTTCCTGGCAAGCAGCTGGCGTTGCACCTTCTCCGTCAGAAATCGCTTCGATGATCCCAGAAAAAAGCGCCTCAACACTATTGTTACTGTCATCAATCGCTTCACTGATAGTGACGTCCTGGTGTTCGAGCGTTAACCATGCAGCAAGTCTGCCGTGGTTGTTGGTCGATAGCTTTTCAAATAGTCCGGCCAACACCTGATCGGGTGAATCCTGCCTCGCGAGCGCTTCTCTAACATCGGTGAGCAACGCGGTAGTCATATAAGACAACAATGCCTGTCGCATTGCGGTCGTACTGCCGAAGTGATGAATGACGGTCGCATGAGACATGCCCGCTGCTTCTGCGACACCGCTAATATTGAGACCCGTAAGACCCATGTTGGCCAGTCGATCGGCTGCCGTTGAAAGGATCAGCTGTCGAGCCGCTTCTGGCGAACGACGGACCCGTTTGCTCTTGGTGGACGCCGATTTTGTTTTGGCACTCATGGACACTCTGATCAATGACGTGAAGTTCCAAACCGGTCAAGGTTCAGACGTTCGTGGTTGCACACCTTTGTTCTTTTTCTTACCAACATCAATGTTGATAGTTGACATCCAGGTCAGGGCGATTATGATGATTAAACTACTAAAATTAGTGTCACAGCCAGAGAAAGTAACATCCATGCCTAAACAATCCAAATCTCGTCTACAGCCGCTCGTGGCACTTAGGGCCTTACGTACACTGATCAACGACCCTGAACGCACTGAACAGGTGTTCATTATTATCCGCGCAATGTCTAGTGACTCTATCGAACGGAACTACGCAAAATTCCTTCGTACGGATCGAGGTCAGTTCATGCGCCGCGAACGTCCTGACCTGATTGAGTGCCTGAAAGACCGCGACGCGCTCCGTAACATGCCAACTGGCAGCCTTGGCCGGGCATATCTCAAGTTTGTGGAATCACAACAGATTACCGCCGACGGACTGGTCGAAGCCAGCACCGAAGAGACCACCATTGAGGATCCGGGACTTCGCTGGTTTGCCGAACGCATGCGCGACATGCACGACCTTTGGCATGTCACCACAGGGTATGGCCGCGACACTTTCGGGGAAGCCTGCCTGCTGGCGTTCACTTACGCCCAGACGAGGAACCGTGGACTTGGCATCATTGCGTTTGTTGGCACGGTTAAGCTAGCGCGTGAACTCGGCCAGGGTATTTTCAGCGCCGTTTGGCAAGGTTATCGAGCCGGTAAACGGGCCAAATGGCTGCCTGAACAGGCATGGGAACAACTGCTCCACCAACCCCTCGATCAGGTACGTCAGCAACTTCGCGTCGGTGAACCTGCTCAATACCGCTCCGTCTATGAACGACTCGGAGCAGCGCCCGCCTGACGTCCTGCCCCTTTTCTCGCGTTTGGCCAACCTTTTTTCCAGCTCGACCGGAGTTCAAATAGAGCAACTCGTGAAAGCTGGTGCGCTGCACCGCGGGAAGAAAAAACCAGAGGATGAACGTAGGCACCTAGCAAGAAACAAAAACACGCGCTCCTCCTTCCACCATTGATAAAGACTTCAACAGAGGTCAGATCAACCAGTAATCGTAGACTCAAATCACCATCCAGAACCGAACTGAGGTCAATATCGGTTTTCTTAAATCGCAACACACCTTCTTCCCAGTCGACGACGAGAGGCTCTCCTCTGACAGATACGATCAGTTGCCCTGACGTACATGGCGACACCTTCAGGTCAATATCGAGTAACCGAGCATCCGTGTCCGCAATGAACGGTGACCCTTCATGGATCACCACGTCTTTGACCGTACTGGAACGCGTGCGTAAAGTCTCAAGCTCCCTTACCGGGACTCTCACCAGCGACGACTGTTGCCCTGAACCCGTCAGTTTGAGTTCCATCGGTACAGACATCTGTTGATTGAACGGCATTTCCGGATACCGCCCACCGGACATCCAGGAGATTTGAATAGTACGGCCATCAGGCGCATTGCTATACGTCTGAGCTGCATATCCATTTCGACCCGATTCAGCTGTCTGTAACTCGGACCGACACTCAAACGCCAGACCATCGAATTGACCCAGCAGATACCGTCCCTTCGCCCCCCAGAAAACCCACTGCTCATCGCCTGATTCATCGGCCAGAGGAAAGAAGTCCGGACACTCACTGACCCGAGGTAGTGAGATATCCTGAAAGCGTTCCTAGGACCGCGCGTCTTTGGACCGGAGCAAACAGAATCTGTCCCCGGCAAGATATAGCGCCATGATCCAATGCCGGGTCTGTTTGTGCCAAATGACTTTTGGGTCCCGGTTGGCGCCTTCAATGTGTGACACCACGGGGTTGTTCGCATACTTTTCCCAGGTAGCCCCATCATCCCGACTGATCGCCAGACATTGCGTATATGGTTGTTCTGGTTTCGCGTGCTCGCCTGCTGCGGTATAGAAAGCAAGCACGGCACCTTGACCGAATCCCGCCGAGTCCTCGTGATCAACCACCGCAGAACCGGAATAAATCGCACCCATAGCATCTGGATAGAGGGCATGCTGAGTCTGATGCCAATGGATCAGATCCTCGGAGACGGCGTGTCCCCAGGTCATGTTGCCCCAAACAGTCGCTTTAGGATTGTGCTGGAAGAATAGATGCCACTCGCCGCCCACCCAAACGAGGCCATTTGGGTCGTTGAGCCAGTTTTCACGTGCCGTGAAATGGAACCGCGGTCGATGGACCTCATTATAGATCGCGTCCCCCATACCTCGCGGGTCCCTCGGCCCCATTTGTAAAGAGCGAGCCTAACATACGTCAAGATCGGTAAGCACGATATCGTCCCATACTTCGACAAGACCGGACCACGATTGGTTTACGACCAACCTATCGCCTATTGAAGAACAACAATTTATGCTTGCCACACCTTTCGATGAGGTCATCACCATGTCATTCCGTGAAGAGACTAGAGCCTGGCTTGAGGAGAACTGTCCACGTCAAATGCGCACACCCGGCAGCGTCACCAATGGTGGACGGCATGCGAAGCTGGGGGAGGAACAACGGGCATGGCTCGATCGAATGGCAAGCAAAGGGTGGACCGCACCGACCTGGCCGGCTGAATATGGTGGCGGTGGTTTGAGCGTTGAGGACAATCAGATCCTGACTGAGGAGATGCGCCGCATCAATGCAAGAGCACCTCTGGCAGGACACGGCTTGACCATGATCGGTCCTGCAATCCTCGAATTTGGTACCGAAGAGCAATGCCTGGAACACCTCCCCAAGATCGCGTCCGGCGAAGTTCGATGGTGCCAGGGCTATAGTGAACCTGGCGCAGGTTCAGACCTCGCAAGCCTTCAGTGTCGTGCGATGGCTGACGGCGATGACTACATTATCAACGGATCCAAGATATGGACGTCGGGCGCGGATCAGGCTGACTGGATCTTCTCCCTCGTCCGAACCGACACCGCCAAGAAACATGAGGGTATCTCGTTTATGGTCTTTGACATGACGTCCGAAGGTGTATCCATTTCCCCCATCGAGTTGATCAGTGGATCATCAGAATTCTGTCAGACGTTCTTTGACGATGTACGGGTTCCAAAAAAGCAAATGATATCCACGCCTGGCAATGGCTGGACCGTCGGCAAGCGACTGCTGCAATACGAACGAACATCTATCGGAGGCATTGGTGGTTCGAACCAGAAGATCACGACCATCGATGAGCACGCGATGAATTACCTCGGTGCGAACAACGGCAAAATTTCCGACCCAGCGATCCGCGATGCAGTCACATCGTTGCGCATGGATGAACACGCTTATCAACTGACAACCCGTAGGTCTGCAGAGGAAGCGATCAGCAGCAAAGCACCCACCTTCATGTCTTCCTTTTTTAAAGTCTACGGCACGGAACAGAACAAGGAGCGCACAGAACTGCTCGTCCATATCATGGGAACAAATGGACTCGGGTGGGAAGGAGATGGTTTCAACGGGGGGGAACTGGGCGCCACCCGCAATTGGCTTCGCTCAAAAGCGAACTCCATCGAAGGGGGGACATCCGAAGTCATGCTCAATATCATCTCAAAACGTATCCTTGGCCTACCCGACTGACGATTCGTGGTATCAGGCATCCTCTCAGATTCACGCGTATGAATAATGCCACATGAAAAGTGCCCCTAACGTTGCGATCGTCGGTGCCACTGGTGCCGTAGGTAAGGAATTCCTCCGACTCATTGATGAGCGTGACTTTCCCTTCAGCGAGTTGCGACTGCTAGCAAGCCAACGTTCGGCCGGTCGAACAATCACCTTCCAGGGTTCCGATCACACTATCATTGAACTGTCAGACGATAGCCTTGACGGCATTGACATCGCACTCTTCTCAGCGAGTGGCGGCATCAGTCGAGAATACGGCCCGATCGCCGCAAAAGCCGGGGCTGTGGTAGTCGACAATTCGTCCGCTTTTCGGATGGATCCGACAACGCTCTTGGTGGTA
>CAJWYI010000126.1 GCA_913049815.1 uncultured Gammaproteobacteria bacterium | reverse complement strand
TCCGATTGCCTCAACATACCGGTTTTTATCTGGACAAGATGTACTAGCATCCGGGTTGGGTACTGTCCGAACAAGAGGATGTGCGGCTACACCTTGATGCGATTATGGCGAGGGACATTTGGATCATTGATAGAAATGACGGCAGTTCGATTTAGAAACGCATTCAACGGGCCGACACGGTGATCTTTCTGGTTCTCCCGGTCGGAGCTGTCTGCTTGGGGCGGTTCGACAACACTTTATTCGCGATGGCCGACGCATCGTTGGGATGGTGGTCAGACGCGGCGTACCCGGTTAGCAGTGCGCAAGTAAAGAAGAGGTTGGTGGGTTTGCATAATCGCTGAAGTACGATCCGATGGTGCCCTGACAGTCGTGTTTTCGGTGTTGTCGATTCAAACACTACACTGTCGGTCAGCATCCTTCAGATATGTTCATGCTTCGTTCGTGTGTATGAACACGTCTACGATATTCAACGATCGGTTGCGCGATAAAGCTTTTGAATACTGGAGAAATCCATGTCATCGAGTCCTTGTTCTCGCAGCTGTTCGTAGCGACTATTGGCGAGATCGCCAAGTGGCGTCTCTGAACCTGACCGTCTGGCCATGTCCAATGCAAGCGCAAGATCCTTGATCATTAATCTGACGAGAAATCCCCCTCTATAGTCGTCGGACGCGGGTACATTGTCCATGACTCCTGGATAAGGGTTATAGGAACTGACTGCCCAGTTTCCACCGGAGCTGGCGCTGATGATGTCTGACAGCACTTTTGGGTCCAGACCGTTGTCGACACCCATCTGCAGCGCTTCCGCTGTTCCGGTCATGGTGATTGCGAGCAGCATGTTGTTGCAGATTTTCCCGACCTGACCAGCACCGGCGTCTCCAGCATGGAAGATGTGCCTGCCCATGTCTTCGAGAATAGGTTTGGCCGCATTGAAGCCGCCTTCCGTCCCACCGACAATAAATGTCAGGGTCCCCGCAACAGCGCCACCGACGCCACCAGACACCGGTGCATCAAGCATTGTGATACCACGATCTGCGGCAGCAGACGCAACGGCTTTGGAGGTTTCAGCGGCAATGGTGGAGCAATCGATGATCAAGGTGTCTGCGCTTAGTTGACTAACCAGCCCCGGGTCCTCGTTGCCCCCGGGACCATCGAGATAGAGTTCGGCAACGTGCTCTGACGCTGGCAACATGCTGATGACGACATCCACGTCCTGTACGGCAGATGATGCGGTGTCTGCGATCGATGCCCCATGATCGACGAGAGGTGCTGACTGTTCGGTCACAATGTCGAACGCCGTAAGCGCGTGTCCCGCTTTGAGCAGATTGATGGCCATGGGTTGCCCCATGTTACCCAGCCCCAGGAATCCTATCCTTGCCATTGGTACCCCTTAGCCTCGAAACTAATCTGAACGATACTGCAGAATCACAAAGCCCAGTGCACATAGCACCATGACGACACCAATGATGAGTGATTGAATGTCGGCCACACCATCATCGTAGTAGTCGTACATATACAAGCCGAGCTGCATACCACAAACAATCCCTAGGAAGAGAATGGTGGTTGCTCGAAGCAGCGTGATGGGTTTGACCGATACAAATTTCACTGATGGCCCTCTTCTATCTTGTCAGGGTATGTCTGTCAGGCTTCAAGCGGTGACAGCTCGCCTAGTGCGTACTGACCACGCTGGACGGTTTCGTAGTAGGACTCGTAACCACCGTAACCCTGCCACGGCTTGAATCCGATGAGGTTCAGCAGGTCGTCGGAGGCACTATCCAGAACTTCTGGGGACGTTCCTAGTAGGAAGTTCTCCTGCTGGCGGAACTGAGGTGCACAAAAGTTTGTTGTGAGTCCTATGCGCGTATCGTTGGAACAGTTCACGCCTGTTGAATGCCACGTGCGCCCTTCGAACAGGATCACAGAACCAGCATGTCCGGTGGCAGCGACCCAGTTGGCATTATCGTCAAGATCATGATCGGGTTGTCTGCCCGAGAGGTGACTGCCGGGCACGACGATGGTGGCTCCGTTCTCGGGAGTAAAGTCGTCGAGCATCCACATCGCGTTACAGACAAACGCTGGTGCAATTGCAGGCATGTTCATGGCGGTGTCATCGCCTACATGGCGGCCTCTATTTTTACTGCGAGTAATCGCGCCGGGTTTCACAGTCGTGGATTGTCCAGGGGTCACCGGTTGCGGCATCCAGAACTGATCGGTGTGGAAAGCGGTGCTGCCTCCAGGGTGTGCGATGTGACCGTTGTAGGATGACAGAAGATAAGTGGGGCCGAGTACATGCGCGATCATGTCACGGACCTGTTGTTTGAACAGTAGGTCGATGAAGGCTTGTCCCTTGTTAAGAAGGAACTTCACAAGTTGCTTCTTATCGGGCAGGTGGTAGGCAATCCCCCGCGATTCTTCACCGGCTGTTTGTTCCATGAAACGGTGCTTGACAGCCGCTAATTCATCAGGAGGAATGACGTCGGCGAGGATACAGTAGCCCCATTCATCCATGTGACGTCGTGCAGTCTCAAGATCGGTCGTCGTTGCAGGCAAAGCGTTCATCAGTTTTAGGCCACAAACTTGCTTGTCGTCAGTTTATTACACTGAGGAAATGTCTGCAGAACGTGGCAGTGTACGGTTGTCTATCGTCGTCTTCGGAAAGATTGTAGAAGCATCCCTTTATGGTGCCGCTTAACCGATGACGGGATAAACTCTGATCTGTTGATCGCCTATATTTACCGTTGTGGGCTCCTGGCCTGAGAGTACCGCCAGAAGTTGTGTTTTTGATGTGGCGACTACCGTACCTGCAATTCGTCCATCAACGCCGTCCAGTGTATCGCCAGCCGAAAGTGGCGCCGCTTCTATCTGCATTCCCCGGAACAGCTGCCGTTTCAGTTGGCCTTTGTATTGCGCTCGGGCGACGATTTCCTGGCCCAGGTAACAGCCTTTGCTGAAACTGATGGCGGACACATTGTGGTAGTTGTACATCTGAGGGAGAAACGCTTCGCTCGTGGCGGGTGCCACCCAGGCAAGCCCACCGTTGATGTCTGCGTTCTTCCAGTCTTCATTTAAAGTGGGTTCAATCGGAACCGTCGCCTCGGTCCAGCGTTCAAAGCGTCCTTCTCCGCAACTGATCAGGTAGCTATCCTGATCCTGGACGACCGTATCTATCGGTTGCTCTTCCTCGAGCCAGGTCGCTACGCAGTGGTACTCGGACTCAATCTGCAACGTGGCTTTTGAGAACACGATATACTTGAAGAGGAAATCGACCGTTGCTTGCAGGAGGTCGCAATGCATTCGAAGAAGAAGACCCTCATCACTGAGGCGGATGATGCGAAAACTGGTCACCATCCTACCTTGGATGTTGCAGATGGCTCCTTTCAGGCAGACTTGATTATCGAGATCATCCAGGTCACAGGTGGTGTAACCCTGAAGGAACTTGACCGCATCTCGCCCACGAAGACTGAGGAATCCGAATTGTGTAAGCAGCGTTTGCATGAGGGAATTGTAACCGTAAGAACCGTGTTAGGGTATCTCACTCGTTACGATAGCAGCAGAGATGGTCCAACTAGGTATACTTTGCCGCGATTGAAAGGATCACTATGAGCGACTCACAGACAGCACGGAATCGGCTTCGATGGCGATCACGTCGAGGTATGCGCGAACTGGACCTGCTCCTTGTGCCTTTCTTTGACGAAGCATTTGATGGGTTGCCTGCAGCTACACAGGACGTCTACGTCCGATTGCTTGAACAGGACGATCCGGATCTGCTCTTCTGGTTCAGTGAAAAGGGTGTTCCGGAAGATCCAGAACTTGCCGCACTGGTACGACACATCCTCGACCGGGTACAGCCTAAATAACGATGTATCGCCGACGGCGCAAACTCTGCAGATTCAACTGGAGCGCTCCATGTAGTTCGGCGTTCCGGTCTCTGGTTCGCACGCGATAGCAATTGAGGCAATGTTGATCAGCCAGCTAGGGTGGCTTGTGCAACGTTCGATCTGTCTGTCGATTTTGTGTGAACGCGTTGTCTGCTGGTGCGACAGGCATACAGGTATATTCTTCCTACGTCTACGCTGTCACAAGCCTACTTGGCTCATGGACCGTGGGGAATGGTGGGAGCCAGTGACTTTGCTCTCGCCTGTACTGGTCTGGCACTGGTTTGCCTTGGTGCGGTTTCGTGATGAACAGATCCGAGAGCCGGTCGCTGCAATTGTGTTACCCGACATGTTGATGGAAAACGCATTCCGTCAACTCCGCATGCTGTTACGACTGGAATATGGCTTTCTCTTAGTATCGGCGGCATAGGAGACTGAGGGACACGAGTGTGATCAGCCGTAGTTTGGTGGCACGAGAATGGTGTCATTCGCTTCCTGGTGAATCTCTGGATAGTCGAGTGAGTAATGCAATCCGCGGCTTTCACGTCTTTGAATAGCAGACTGAATGATCAGATCTGCCACTACGATCAAATTACGCAATTCAATCAGATCTTTGCTGATCCTATAGTTGCTGTAGTACTCCGATACTTCCTGCGTCAGAAGGCGAACACGTCGTCGTGCGCGTTGAAGGCGTTTGTCCGTCCTGACAATGCCGACGTAGTCCCACATGAAGTGACGTAGCTCATTCCAGTTGTGCGAAATGATGACTTCTTCATCTGAATTGGTGACCTGGCTCTCGTCCCAGGGTGGAATGGTCACTGAAGGCTGTGGGAAGGGTTGAGCCGCAATATGCTGTGCCGCCGATTTGGCAAATACGAGACATTCGAGCAGTGAGTTACTGGCCATCCGATTGGCGCCATGCAGACCCGTGAAACTCGATTCCCCAACCGCATAGAGATTAGGTACATCCGTCAGGCCGTTGGTATCCGTCACGATACCACCACAGGTGTAGTGGGCTGCAGGCACGATGGGAATGGGTGATTGGGTAATATCAATGCCAAGGGATAGACAGCGTTCATGAATGGTTGGGAAATGTTGCCTGATGCGCTCTGCAGGTAGATGGGATATGTCCAAGTAAACGCAATCGCATCCCAGCCGCTTCATCTCGTGGTCTATCGCCCGAGCGACGATATCCCTTGGTGCCAGCTCACCACGGTCATCAAACTCTGACATGAATCGCGTGCCGTCTGGCAGGATCAATTGTGCGCCTTCTCCCCGGAGTGCCTCGCTGATTAGGAAAGAACGTGCATCCGGGTGGTAGAGGCAGGTCGGATGAAACTGATTGAACTCCATGTTGCCGACACGACATCCTGCTCGCCACGCCATCGCGATACCATCACCCGATGCAGTGTCTGGATTACTGGTGTACAGGTAGACCTTGCTGGCACCCCCGGTCGCGAGTACCACAAACCGGGCGGACACCGGCAGTACGTGGCCATCGTCAAGATCAAGAACGTATGCGCCATGGATCTGCCTACCTGCGAGACCAAGCCGGTCGGCGGTGATCAGGTCGACAGCGACATATCGCTCAAGGGTTCGGATATTCTGTCGGCGATCGACGTGGGCTTGTAAGGTCAGTGCGATTTCTCGACCGGTGGAGTCTGCTGCATGAATAACTCTTCGGTGGCTGTGCCCGCCTTCACGAGTAAGGTGAAATTCGGTCGAACCGTCGGATGTGGCTTGGGTATCAAACTGTACGCCGAGCTCCACCAGCCAGTTGATCGCCTCCGGTGCACGTTCTACGGTGAAGCGGACAATGTCTTGATGACACAGTCCAGCACCAGCATCCAGGGTGTCGTTGATGTGGGAGTCGATGCTGTCATACTCGTCAATTACTGCTGCGACTCCACCCTGGGCATAGTAGGTGGACCCCTCGCTGCTGGTGTCCTTGCAGATCATTCCGATCGACATGTTTTCCGGTAAATTCAGCGCGAGCGTCATTCCAGCAGCACCGCTGCCGATGATGAGTACATCGAAGAATTGGTCAGACATTTTGAGAACCGATGGAACTTTGGGTAAGACCATCATTCACAACTCGGGGAAGAGGTTCAAGGAGACTGATGAGACATCCAGTCCTGCGCTGTAGATTTGAACGGGCTTTCCCTGTAACAGGGACGTTCCGACAAATCGCCCTGGGACTGCTATGATTCGCTACGGTCAAAACAGCTTCCGACGTTCGCCGTGGTCAATGACCCGAACGCACGGACGCACTTTGAATGGGGCTTACGACGACTTGACTGAGAGGAAGACAAGACGTGGCGGAATCAGCACGAGAGACAGATCGGCAGCTGGTTGAACGCGTTCAGCGGGGTGACAAGAAGGCGTTTGAGATCCTTGTATTGAAGTATCAGCACAAGATTATCAGTCTCGTAGGCCGGTACGTTCGTGATCAGGATGAGGTGCTGGATGTCACCCAGGAAGCTTTTATCAAAGCATACCGCGCTTTGCCTAGGTTTCGCGGAGACAGCGCGTTCTATACCTGGTTATTCCGCATCGCCATCAATACAGCCAAGAACCATCTGGTCTCTAGATCGCGGCGACCACCGGGGGTGGACGTCGATATTGATGACGGTGAACATTACGATCCGATTCTGAGTGACATTGGCGGACCTGAAGACAATCTCGTGTCCTCCCAGCTGGAAGAGGTCGTTTATCAGGCGATCGGCGACCTGCCTGAAGAACTGAAGGTCGCGATTACCCTTCGCGAGTTCGAAGCCATGAGCTATGAAGAGATCGCTCAGGTGATGGAATGCCCGGTGGGGACGGTCAGATCTCGGATTTTCCGAGCACGCGAAGCCATCGAAAACAAAATGAACGAAATGGGATAAGTGTGGTCTCTCTAGGGAGGCTTAACCGGGGTTTTGACTGGGCACTAAAGCCCGAGTCTAATGTTAGTCCCGGAAGCGATCACTTAATGAGAGATCACGTTTTGTATGATTATGGAAATTGCTCGGCAATATGCCGGAAAGGGCCGCCGAGGAACACTGAATTAGACGAGACAGATCTAGAGGACTGAAAACGTGTCAAACAGGTCGGACGAGAACCGAGAGTTGGTGTCGGCATTCATGGATGGAGAAGCCAGTGAGATTGAAATCCACAAGCTTCTCCACCAATACAAATTGGAAGAGGAATCAGATACCCCTAATGGTATTCGTGATGCCTTGTTGTCCTTCGGGAACATCAAGGATGCGCTCGGGCGGACGGCCGCTCGCCAACTGAATTTGCGCCAGCACCAGACGTTACATCAGTCGATTAGTGATGCGATCGCGGAGGATGACGCAGTGATTTTGTCTGGCGGAACTAACAAGCGTCTCTTGCACTCGAGGACGTTCCAGGCGACCGCCCTGGCTGCTTGTCTGGTGGTGACTGTCGGACTGGTTGGTATCACTATGACGTATGGCGGTGGCGCTGAGAGTCCGATACTGTCCCAAGGATCCTCTTCCGATCTCCCGGCTACTCAAACCAATCAGACGCGGGTAATCGATACACAAACAGTGGCCACGGCGTCCGATGGACAACCCGAACTACGAGAACTTGATGAGGAACGTCAACGCGAACTGCGTGAGTACTTGAATCGACATGGTCAGGACTCAGCCCGGGATCCCAATGTTCAAACGGTGGGTAGTGACAATACATTGGGTAGTAAGGACTGATGAACCCCTGCGCGAACTGAGGTGTGGTCTTGAGAACGAGTACTCGTAACAAGCCATCCACGGGTACTTCCAGCCATGCTCCCAATCAGGAAAAGTCGCCGAGATGCGCGGCGCAAAAACCTCAATGCTCAGCCGGCGGTTGCCAGGGCTGTGGATCTATCTGGTCTTCACCGCGTTACCGCCGTCTTTTACCCATCGCCGTCTGCGCCATCATCGGTGGATATCTCCCATCTTTGTTGAACATCCCTTATGAATCACTGTCCGATTTAGTAACGGTCATTGGTACCGCTCTGGGTATTGCGGTCGCAGTCATCCTGATGCGCATGGACACTGTTAAGGAAGCATCGGACGGGTCTTGAACCACACCCCAAAAGAACCAATCTGTTCCAGAACTCCTCGAATGGAAGCTGGCCGTCGATTATTGATTTGAAATCGGGATAGTAGCGATGAAGCGATGGTTAGTACTGTTTTGTGTGTCTTGGGTCGGGTTCGCGAGGGCCCAGTTGCCGCAGTTTACGGACTTGGTCAAGGGAGTGTCAC
>CAJWYI010000125.1 GCA_913049815.1 uncultured Gammaproteobacteria bacterium | reverse complement strand
CACAGAATGTCCGTCAGGTACGCCATCGCGAATCGCCTTGATAATCTGACTGGCGGGTTCCGTTCTCGGATTGTCGTCTGTCAACACAATATGGTCGGCCATTTGCGCGGCTGCTTGACCCATCATCGGTCGCTTGTCGACATCCCGGTCACCACCACATCCAAATACACAAACCATACGTCCAGACACGTGAAGCTTCACCGCATCCAGCGCCTGACTCAGTGCATCTGGGGTGTGCGCATAATCCACAACGACCGTCGGTCCGTTCTCAACATGAAAAACCTGCATCCGTCCAATGACAGGCTGAAGGTCACGGATAGATCTCTCAATATCGGTCAATGAGTAACCTAGTGCGCCAAGAACTCCCACCGTGGCAAGGACGTTCGACAGATTGAACTTCCCCAGCAAGCTCATGTGAAGCGCCAAAGTACCCCAGGGCGTTTGAACCTGAGCTTCTATGCCATCCCTACGGAATGAGGACCGCAGAACATGGACATCTGAATCCACGTCATTCGTGAGAGAGAAACGAACGACATTGACCGGGTGGGCTGCTCTGCCAATCAACTCCCGCCCAGAGGCATCATCGACATTGACAATCCAATGCCGAACAGTTGGCAAATCGAACAGACTGAACTTCGCCTGCTTGTAGGCATCGAAACTGCCATGGTAGTCAAGATGATCATTTGAAATGTTGGTCAAAACAGCAACGTCGACCTCACAGCCAAGGAGGCGTCCCTGATCGAGACCATGTGATGATGCTTCAATACTAACTGCTTGCGCGTTGCCATCCCTCAGAGAAGCCAGTGTCTGTTGGAGTGTGAGCGCACCCGGAGTCGTCGAACCCAGATCAATCAGGTCACCAATCATTCCCACCCCAAGGGTTCCAACAATCCCACATGGTCGCGATAGCGCATTCAGTGACTGCGCGACATAGTGGGTAACGGATGACTTTCCGTTGGTACCCGTTACTGCGCAGACCAGCATTTCGCGCGATGGATGATGGTGATACCTCGCCGCAATCTCACCACGACGAAGATCAAGTTCAGGCATTACCAAAACGTTGTCATACCCGCTTGTATCGAAAGGTGACTGAGCAATGACCAACCTCGCCCCACGATCAAGGGCGTCTGCAACAAACTGTCGGCCATCGGTCTCGTGACCAGCCACAGCCAGAAACAGATCACCATTGGCTACCTGACGGCTATCGTCGGTCAAACCTTCAATCTGACAGTCACGGAAAGCTTCGATCTCTGGAAGTAGTTCAGCCACGTGCATCGCCACCTCCTTTAACAATTGCAGCCTGTTGATCAGGCGCAACGTTGAGGATCCGCATGGCACCGGACATGACCCTTGCAAATACGGGCGCGGCAACCGCACCACCACCGTTGGCATCCCCGCCTGGGTCATTAATCATGACGACCGCCACTAGCTCGGGATTGTTGATTGGCGCAAACCCAGCAAAAAATGCCAGATGTCGTGTATCTTCGTAGCCACTCTCGCCGAGTTTCCGCACAGTCCCTGTTTTTCCTGCAACGGAATAACCGTCAATGTGTGCACGACTACCTGTCCCATCAGCAATGACCTCTGCCAACATTGCGGTCAGCTGCGAAGCTGTCTGCTCACTCATCACACGAATTGTTGATGTCTCTTCTTCGGCCAGCAAAGTGATCTGCTTCCGCACACCACCACGCGCAATAGCGAGATATGCATTAGCCAACTGCAAGGGTGTTGCCGTCACACCGTAGCCGTATGCGAGTGTGGCGCGTTCTATGTCTGTCCAGCGGCGATGATTCGGAAGGTAACCTTGACCTTCTCCCGGAAACCCGCTCCCCAGTATCTGGCCGATGCCTAAATCAGCCAACAAATCACGCACTGCAAACGGATCAAGCGTCAGCGCGAGTTTAGAAATGCCGACCTGAGATGACTTGGCGAGGATGCTACCCAGATCCAGTTCACCCATGTCACGTGGATCGGGAATCGTCTTATTGTTAACACGCACGAATCCTGGACTGGTATCAATGCTGGACGACGGTTGATGCGAACCCGTCTCCAACGCAACGGCAACAGTAAAGGGTTTGAGCGTAGATCCAGGCTCAAACGCGTCGGTCACTGCCCGATTGCGTAAGTTCGAAATGTCCAGCTGTTGCCGGTTGTTGGGGTTATATGAAGGTTGGTTAGCCATCACAAGCACCCCACCCGACGCCACATCGAGCACGATGATGGAACCAGACTGCGCTTCGTATCTTTGGATCGCCCCCTTTAACTCCCGGTAGGCAAGGTATTGCAGCCGAAGATCCATCGCTAGGTCGATATTCCGCCCCGGGACTACATCCGCAACCGGCATGATGTCAGCAACGATTTCACCATATAGGTTTTTAAGTACTTTCTTCTTACCAGGTACACCGGTCAACCACTGATCAAACGCCAGCTCCACTCCTTCCTGTCCACGGTCATCAATATTGGTCATGCCGACAAGATGCGCCGCAACCTCACCCGCAGGATAGAAGCGATGGTATTCTTTTTCGGTATACAAGCCTTTGATTTCGAGCGCCAGGAACTTCTCGGCTTCGGGTGGCGGCATGTGCCGGCGCAGGTAAACAAAACTTCGGGAGCGGCTGCTCTCCAACCGATGCACAAATTCATTTGGATCCACCTTCAGCATGGATGCAAGCTGATTCAGGTCAGCCTCGGAAGATATTAGTTCATCTGGGTTCGCCCACAGGGAAACCACCGGAGACGAAATCGCAAGTGGCTTACCCAGCCGATCGCGAATCATACCCCGGTGAGCATTGATCCGCTCCAGTCTGATGGTGCGCAGATCACCTTGTTCCTGGAGGAAATCCCGATCATTCACATTAACGTAGACCATCCGACCGACGATGCCACCACACAGGAGGAAGAACGACACTGCGACAACCGTCAGCCGGATCATTTTTGCACCATCACGATGGCGTCAGTAGCCGGGGGTACCATGTTGAGCTCATCTCGAGACAATTCATCGACCCGCGCGTAGGCTGCCCATGCACTCTGCTCAAGAAGAAGCTTTTCATAATCGCTATCCAAGCGATCCTGCTCGCTCTGTAGATGCTGTATTTCGCTGTAAAGCATGCGGGTCTTGTGGACTGAGTAAATTACACCAATACCTGATGCAAGAGACATCGCGAGGAGTACCGCGGTAAGAATCTGCGGCCATCGCAACAACCATGTAGAGGCTTCTGAGACGGGGCCGTTCATGTAACCAGGTCTCCCACCTTTGCTGCCACGCGCATCACAGCGCTGCGAGCGCGTCGGTTTCTTCCGATTTCCGCGGCCGAGGGCTTAATGGCTTTCCCAACGATGCGCAGCGTCCTTGGGACATCTACATCGCGAATCGGCAGACCATCAGGTACGCGCCCTTTAGACATGTCTCGCATAAATCGCTTCACCGTCCGGTCTTCCAATGAATGGAAACTGATCACAACCAACCGTCCACCCGGAATCAGCACCTTCACAATCGCTGAAAGGCAACGTTCTAATTCACCAAGTTCGTCGTTGATAAAGATACGAAGCGCCTGAAAGCTGCGCGTTGCCGGATGTTTACTTTTTTCACGTCTCGGCATGCTGCTGGCAATGATGTCTGCCAGTTGCAACGTGCCGTCGATCACGTGTTGTTTTCGATGTTCGACAATGCCCCGCGCGATTCGTCGCGCGTAACGCTCTTCTCCGAATCGCCAGAGTACATCAGAGAGCTCCCGCTCTTCCGCTTTCGCCAGGAATTCGGCGGCGGTCATCCCTTGAGTTCGATCCATACGCATGTCTAACGGACCATCGCGATAGAAACTGAGACCACGATGTGCTTCATCAAGCTGCGGCGATGACACACCCAAATCCATTAACACTCCATGAACCTGGTCAATACCGAGTTCATCCAGACACGAGATCATCTCACTGAATCGGCTGTGCACTACATGTGCTCGCGGTTCGTGGTGCAACAGCGCACGGGCATGCTCTATTGCGGTCAAATCTCTATCCATGACAAGGAGCCTGCCGCCACTAGACAGAGAAGCCAGTATCCGACGGGTATGTCCACCACGTCCGTAGGTGCAATCGACGTAATGTCCGTGGCTGGTTACCATCAATTGACGGACCGCCTCCTCCTCTAAAACAGTCTCGTGATCTGCCACGGGCGCCATCAAAGCGAAAGGGTCTCCAGGAAATCCGGTTGATCCCCTTCGCTGGACTCGTCCTTGACTGCAATCAGTTGTTCCCGACGCGAAAGCCAGTGAGATTCACTCCAGATTTCAATCTTGTTGATCTGCCCTAGCAGGACCAGCTTTTTCTCCATCAGGGCGTATTCGCGCAGCGGAGCCGGTAACAGCAGCCGACCAGTTCCATCCATCTGGATGTCAGTGGCATGTCCAATCAGGAGTCGTTGAATTCTTCTCGCAGCCTTATTGAAGGTAGGCAAGGCTTCAATTTTGCGTTCCACATCGTTCCAGACAGGAAGCGGATAGAGCATCAGACAGTTTTCTTCGCTGTCTATCGTCACCACCACTTCTCCGTTACAGAGCTGCGATAGTTGTTCACGATAGCGCACAGGCACAGACATACGGCCCTTCGCATCGATCGTGACATAACTGACACCCCTGAACATGGAAATCGTTATCCAACTGATTTAAAGTAAATGATCACTAACCCGGAACATTCGGTAATATGTGGTTTTGGATATTGCTGACGCTAAAATGACCGCTGATCAACTTCGAAAGCGCCTAAAAAGTCCACTATGCCCACAAATTCCCACAATTCTCCACTCGACGACACCAGCACATTAGGAGTGCGATGATTTCATGTCAAGCGAGCGTTTTCGCCATTTATCTTTAAAACACAATGACTTAGCTTGCTTTGATAATATGGCTCCAGACCTCCTCTCAAGATGTACACTTATACATAGACATAAAGAACTAACTTAAAGTAAAACTTTAAGTTAGTTCTTTAGACGAGCATGGTAGACTTTTTCGATCTATAGGAAATAGTTATATCGATAAAAATGGAATATATGCGCGTGCATAGTGATCTCAGACAGGTTCGTTGATATCCATCAACCTGAAAATCAATGCGTCGCCCCCCCTCACCGCGATGTCTGGCCCAATTTTATGAAGGGAACGGTTTCGAAAGGGTGTCGAGCCGGCCTGTAAGCCGGGTTCTGTGATCGACAATCATTCATCTGGGGCATGCGTCACCACATGCCTCTAGCGACCTACCCGAACCCACCGCGGACCACGGTATCAGGTTCCTATTTGGTCTTGCTCCGGGTGGGGTTTACCTTGCCCTGTCCGTTACCGTACAGGCGGTGTGCTCTTACCACACCATTTCACCCTTACCAGTTTCCTGGCGGTATATTTTCTGTTGCACTTTCCGTGGACTTACGCCCCCCAGGCGTTACCTGGCACCCTTGTCCTTTGGAGCCCGGACTTTCCTCCAGGACCTAGGGTCCCAGCGATTGTCCAGCCAGCTCGACCTGCAAAGCCTAGCCTGTCTATTCCGCCAAATCACTCGAAAAAGGTGAGCGCGAAACTAACCTATCCACAGCTAGTAACTCTTAACTTTCATATCCATTGCAAGCTCATAGAAAACCCGCTTATCGAGCCCAGTAAGTTCGCTTGCAACGCGCGCCGCGCGGCTGGGTGGTAGCTCCGCAAGAAGCACCTCTAACAGACGACGGTCGTCAGCTGAAAGACTGTCGGTCACGTTCGGCGCGCTGATCAACAACACAAACTCTCCCCGGACCGGCACAATCCCAGAATCGACGGCTTCAACCGCTTTCCGCGCATCACCTCGCCAGATCTGTTCATATTGTTTCGTCAGCTCACGACAGAGGGTCACACGCGCGTTGTCACCAACAACACCACAGAGGTCAATCAATGTGTCCATCACGCGATGCGGGGCTTCATAAATCACAACAGTCATTGTGCTGAACGGTAACTCCGACAGGTATGATCTACGGGCCACCTTTTTCGTTGGCAGAAATCCACAGAACATAAAGCGATCTGTGGTCATACCTGCGACTGACAATGCAGCCATCGCGGCCGACGGCCCTGGGATAGGGATCACCCGAAGACCAGCTTCAATAACGGCGTTAACAACACGGTAGCCAGGATCACTGATCAGTGGCGTACCAGCATCTGAAACAAGCGCGACAGAAGCGCCCTGTGCAAGGCGATCAACGATGTCGCGAGCGACCACGTCCTCATTGTGATCATGGCATGCAACCACCGGTTTGCCATTGATATCGTACGCTGACAGTAACCGAGCCGTCACACGAGTGTCCTCCGCCGCCACAATATCTGCGTCACGGAGAACGTCGACCGCTCGCTGTGTCATATCGGCAAGGTTGCCGATGGGTGTGGCAACGACATAAAGATCTCCTGCACGCGATTGCGACATTTCGCAAAGCACTCCTGCTCAAGTCGTGGAATAATAGCTGGATGCACACCAACGATGACTCAATACAACAACGATCCGATGGTCACATGCAATGGGTACTGCATTTGGGGACGCTGTTGCTGCTGACTACGTTAATCGGTTGCTCCAGCTCCATAAGCCCACCATCAGCATCTGAGCCCACCACCGCTCAAATAACGACAACCATCGATAGCAACAACATCGATGATCTGATTACTCGTGCAGAAAGGCGGTCAGGCACCGACGGAAACCCACTACGACTTCGTGCAGCAGAGATCGCCCTGGACAATAGTGATCTAGCACGTGCCCAGCTGATAATCGACAGTATCATCCTCCCCGTTAAAGATCAGACTCAATTGCAGATTCTGCAGGCTAGACTTTCTATCGGTATGCGCGATGCCTCCCGTGCACTCGCACTGCTGCGAGATGTCGTGGCCAACGACTCGCAACCTTCTGAAGCAACACAACTCATGCTCGCTCGCTTGAGATCACAGGCGTACCTCGCGGGTCGAAGCTATCTCGCGAGTGCACGTGAGTTGATATATGTCGATCACCTCATCAACGGGAGAGAGCGTGCAGAGCATCATGAGCGCATTTTTGCGGCGTTGCTGAACTTGTCTGCGCGACGCCTCAAGAGTCATGCGGAGGAAGCTATTACAAGTGGTCTACGAGGCTGGCTGTCCCTCGCATCTCTGAGCCGGGAATACGAAAACGATCCCATGCGACAGCTACAGGCTCTAGAGAACTGGGGCAGGGTGTGGCGTCACCATCCCGCAGCCAGCCAGCTTCCAAAAGGTCTCGCAACCCTATCTCAGCTGGTTGCCAATCAACCACGAGTCATTGCGGTCATGCTGCCGCTTTCTGGTGAACATGCCACAACTGGACGTGCTGTCCTCGATGGAATACTTGCAACCCATTTCGCTGTCAACGGTCCAGCCCGAATCAATGTTGTCGATACCGCGACCGGTGACATCAGGCAACTGGTTGCCAATGCCGCAAGAGAAGGTGCTGAACTCATCATTGGTCCACTATTGCGCGAACACGTCACTACCCTCGCCCAGATGGATAATCTACCCGCGCCAGTGCTCGCATTGAACCGCACATCAGACAATTCCGGACGTCCCGATCTCTACCAGTTTGGTCTTGCACCTGAGGATGAAATGCGACAAATCGCCCACCGCGCATGGCAAGAAGGGCATCGCAACGTGGTGGTTATCAGTCCTGCTTCTTCATGGGGTGAGCGCAATACGAGTACATTTACAGATCAGTGGTTAGAATTGGGTGGCAACCTTGTCGCTTCATCCAAATTCGAAGATAGTCAGGACTACTCTGGCCTCATCAAGAATCTATTGAAGGTAGACCAAAGCGAACAACGAGCAACCGAACTTCGGCGAATCACGGGCGAGCGCTTCCAGTTCACACCACGCCGACGCCAGGATTTAGATTTCGTTTTACTTCTCGCCAATCCTTCACAATCCCGCAGCATCAATCCAACATTGGCGTTTTTCTACGCGGAGGACATTCCCGTATATTCCTCGTCGCATGTCTATCAATACGCCGATTCGCGGATCAATGTGCTCGACCTGAATGGTATTCGATTCTGTGACATTCCATGGAAGCTCAACGTGTCTGATCCAGTTCGAGATGCAATAGAATCCCAATGGGAAAGTGCCAAAGGTCCATTGACACCTTTCTATGCGCTCGGTGTGGATGTATACCGAATCTACCCTAGGCTCCAGCAGATGAAAGAGGTCGCCAACCAGCGCGTTGCCGGTACCACCGGCGTTCTGAGACTGAATCAGAACAACGCCATAGAACGCACGCTGATGTGGGCTCGCTTTCGTGACGGCAAAGTCATCCCAACATCCATAGTCTTCGGAGGCTGAAGTGTCATAAGGAGGCGGGTTGCTGGCTACACCGACACACAGTCAATCAGTCCTGGTAACAG
>CAJWYI010000124.1 GCA_913049815.1 uncultured Gammaproteobacteria bacterium | reverse complement strand
AGACTCGGAAAATCAATGCCCCATGCCTCGTGCTCGGCTTTGAACCAACCGGCACCAATCCCGAGGATGTAGCGACCATGGGAGATCTGATCGACCGTAGTCGCCATCTTGGCCAGTAACCCTGGGTTGCGATAGACATTACCGGTGACCAGTAAGCCCAGTTCCAGATTGTGGGTCATGGCAGCAGCTGCGGTCACCACGGACCAGCCTTCCAATGACTCCTTGTTCCAAACCGGTTGTGCTGCAGGTACGAGGAAGTGATCGGACCACCAGAGGCTGTTCCAGCGTCCGTCCTGGATGGTTTTGATAGCGTCCAGGGTGTCATCCCATGTGCAGACGTAGTTGACGAATTGGGCTCCGAATCGCATGTCGGCTCCTTGCTGTCTGTGGTAGGTCGTTTTAGAAATTGTGTACCGGGGAGCATATCAAGCTATGACAATCCTTGCCGAGACGGATCAAACGCATCGCGAACTGCTTCTCCAGTGAAAATCAATAGCGTCAACATGGTCGCAAGGGTGATGAAGCTGGTGAGACCCAGCCATGGCGCATGCAGGCTGGTTCGACCTTCCGCCAACAGGCGACCCAGCGAAGGGGAATCGGAGGGCAGGCCAAAACCGAGGAAGTCGAGGGAGGTCAGCAAAGTGATCGACCCGGTCAGAATAAATGGCAGAAATGTCAGCGTCGCCACCATTGCGTTGGGCAGCACATGTCGAGTCATAATGCGCACATTTCCCGCGCCGAGTGCCCGCGCGGCGTTCACATAGGTGAAGTTTCTTGCTCGCAGGAATTCCGCACGGACGACGGCTACCAGTGACATCCAGCTGAACGCAACGAGTATGCCAAAAAGCCAGAAGACATTCGATTCCACGATGCTGGCGAGGATGATTAGGATGAATAGCATAGGCAGACCCGCCCAGATTTCCACGAGCCTCTGACCCGCGAGGTCAACGATGCCACCAAAATAACCCTGGATGGCCCCGATGCTGATGCCGATCACCGAGCTGGCAGCGGTGAGCAACAAGCCAAACAGGAAAGATAGTCGCACACCGTAGATCAGTTGTGCAGCGACATCCTTGCCAACAGGATCGGTTCCCAGTAGATGTTCGCTTGAGGGTGGATAAGGCGCACTGCCAGGCAGATCGTAGTCGATGGTGTTGTGGCTGAACCGGATCGGTGGCCAAAGCATCCAGCCGTCCTGGTCTTCAATGAGTTGCTGAACAACGGGATCGCGATAGTCTGCCTCGGTTTCAAAATATCCGCCAAAGGCTGTCTCTGGATACGACATAAATAGTGGGAAATACAGATCGTCACCGTCACTCATCATGATGGGCTTGTCGTTGGCGATGAACTCTGCAAACAATGTTGTGACGAAGAGTGCCGTGAAGATTACAAGCGACCAGTAGCCACGACGATTGGCTCGGAAGTTCTCAAGGCGTCGGTGCGTCAATGGCGTGAATTTGGGTTTCAAGATACTCATGTGTCGCGCGTCTCGAAATCAATGCGAGGGTCCACTAGCATGTAGGTGATGTCTGCGATTAACTGCGACACGAGGCCCAGCAGTGTAAATGCGAACAGTGTGCCGAAAACGATAGGATAGTCACGTGTCAGGACCGCTTCGAAACCGAGTAGTCCGATGCCGTTCAGCGAAAAAATCACCTCGATCAGTACGCTGCTGGTAAATAGGATTCCGAGCAGCGCCGGTGGAAACCCCGCGATCACAATCAACATGGCATTTCGGAACACATGGCCATAGAGCACCCGATTTTCACTAAGACCTTTTGCGCGAGCCGTCTGCACATATTGCTTGCGAATCTCGTCCAGGAACGAGTTCTTCGTCAACATCGTGAGCGTGGCGAAACTACCGGCGACCATGGCAAGGACCGGCAATGCTAGGTGCCAGAGCCGATCGCCAATCTGAGCCATGAGTCCAAGTTCTTCGTGGTTGTCAGATACAAGTCCTCGTAATGGGAACCACTTAAAGAACTCGCCTCCGGCGAAGACGATGATCAACAACATCGCAAGGATAAATGCCGGAATCGCGTATCCCACCAAAATAACGACACTGGTCCAGACATCGAAAGGTGATCCGTCCCGGACGGCTTTGCGAATCCCAAGGGGTAATGACACCAGGTAGACGATCAGCAAGGTGGAGATACCGAGGGAGAGCGATACGGGTAGTCGATCGATCACGAGATCTACCACAGGGACATCCTGGTAGAAACTGTTTCCAAAATCGAACTGGAAGTAGTCGACAACCATACTCAGGAAACGCTCGTGGGCGGGCTTGTCGAATCCATACTGCGCCTCCAGTTCCGCGATGAGTTCTGGATCCAGCCCCCGAGATGATTCATATCGCTCGTTGGCGACCAGTTCCATCACATCCATCGCGCTGCCGCCCCCGATGGAGGCAGTCACTGCAGAATCTTCACCCATGAGCCGGGAGATCGCCTGATCGACGGGGCCTCCTGGTGCCGCCTGGATGATGATGAAGTTAATCAGCAGAATGCCGATCAGGGTTGGGAAGATCAGCAGAATCCGCCTGAAAATATAAGAACCCAGGATGCGGCCCACAATGGCGCTCATTGCTCTTCTTCCAATGCAGCAAGACCAGTCCTCACTCGAGCATCGCGTTCCTCGTCGTACCACCAGATGTGTGGGAAGCCTGTCCAGTTCATGTATTCGCCACCCAGCGGTGGGTGCCCTAGACGATTCCAGTACACGAGATGTCTGCCCACCGGATGACCGTCCGGGATTATGTGAAACTGCCAACGCAATACCCGGTCAAGTGCTCGGCCAGCAGTGTCCATCTCGTGCTGGGTGGTTGCTTCTGCCACGCGTTCGACCAGGAAATCGATCACAGGATCCTTCAGTCCAGAATAGTTCTGCATATTTTCTTGGTCCGCGTAGCGAGACGTGAACTGAAAGCGCATACGATTGGGATAGGGCAGGGCGAACGTATAGATCTTGCGCATCGTAGTGTCGTAGTCATAAGTGCGCAGCCGATTGATCATCAGGTTGCTCTCCACACGGCGCAGTGCCACGTCGATGCCCAGACGACGGAGGTTATCGACATAAGGCGACATCATCCGTTCGTGGTCAATGTACGCGATGATGATGTCAAAGCGCATCTGTTCGCCGGTGTCTGCATTCACACGTTGTTGATCGCGTACGATCCAGCCCGCTTCCTTCAACAATGCGTCAGCCTGCATCAGCATGTTGCGATTGCGACCGAATGTATCATTCGTTGGGAACTCGATGGGATCGGTAAATACTCGTGGCGGTAACTGATCACGAAACGGTGCGAGTAGCCGGATCTCCTCGCTTGATGGCCTTCCGCGTGCCTGCATTCCGGAGCGCGCAAAGTGGGAGTGGTTGCGTTCCATACCGCCATACCAATACACCCGGTTCTGCCATTCGAAGTTGTAGGCCAGCGTCAAAGCTTCTCTAACTCGGATGTCCTGAAACAATGGTCTCCGCAGATTGAACACCAGTCCGTAGTGCATGCCAAAGGAGTTTCCCATCTGATACGTCTCCTTCTTCAGGAGTCCGCGACGTTTGGCTTCGATCTCGTAGGCCGTGGCGACGTCGGCTTCGTTCTGGTCCCGGTAGTAGTCAAAAACACCCGCCTTGAGTGCCTGCAACATGACATTTTTGTCAAAAAAGTACATGACTTCGATCGTATCGAAGTTGAAGTAACCGCGATTGGTGTTGAGGTCGTTGGCCCAGTAGTCCGTTACGCGCTTGAAGGTATAGGAACGGCCTGGATCAATGTCGACAATTCGGTAAGGTCCACTTCCAAGACCCGGTTCAATCATGGTCACGGTAGGATCTCTGGTTTCCCAATAGTGTTTTGGCATTGGAGTGAAGCCGGCTGTCTGACTCACCATGTGCCGCGTCTTCTCAACTTTGTCGCTGAAGACAAAGCGGAATGATCGAGGTCCGGTCTGTTCCATTCGGTCGATAAGTCGGTAACTACTGCGCAGTCCTAATGACGCACGGTTCTTGTAAAGATCAAAGGTCCACAGGATGTCGTCGATGGTGATGGGTGTGCCGTCGTGCCAGTGCCCCCCGTCGCGGAGGGTGTACTGTACCCAACTCAGATCGTCGGCGACCTGGACTGAGTCAGCGAGCAGTGCATAGTAGGTACCATGTTGATCTTCTGCCGTTCTCATCAGAGGGTCGAACATCATGGATCCGCCCACGTAAGCGCCAACAACACCTTTGTCCGATAGATGATTAAAGGAATTGAAAGTGCCGACGAAACCAAGGCTTGTACCGCCGCCCTGAGGTGCATCCGGATTGACATAGTCGAAGTGCGCCATGTCGGCGGGATACTTCAGGTCACCAAAGTATGAGAAACCGTGAGTTGGTTCGGAGGCAGCCAGATCGGAGACAATCCAAGAAAGGAGTATGCAACCGGCGGCTAAACAGGAGACTAGGTGCTTTGGCACGCAATACAAGGTCACGTCCAGCTGCTCGTGTCCAGTGTCTCCAACATTGGATCGAGAGTAGACTCAATAATATCAACTGCAATCGACGCGTATGCCGGATCACCGACCCGGTTGTGCAACTCCATAGGATCGTTTTGTCTGTCGTACAGTTCGAGCGTGGACCGAGTGAGCGTATCAACCGAGAGTTTGTAGCGTTCGGTCATGACCATCGAATATGCCTGAGGTGGTAGTCCGATCTGGCTCAGTACCCCGTTGTGATGTTGGTCAGCAACACTGGGGCTGTTGATGAACGATAGCAGTGACCGGCCGTCACTATCTGGCATGACGGCTGCACCCGCGATCTCCAGCATAGTGGCCACAATATCCAGATGACAGGTCAGTGCCGCGCGCTCACCTGGCGCGGTGCCACCGGGAGGCATCAGCAGGCACGGGACCTGGACTGAGCCGTCGTAAAATGCTTTTTTGGCCAGCAGACCATGATCGCCCAGAAGCTCTCCATGGTCCGCCGAGAACACAACCCAGGTGTTGTTCAGTTGTCCTGTTTGTTTGAGGGCTTCGAGTACCTTGCCGACGCAATCATCGATCAATGTCAGTTTACTGTAGTACCCGAGTCGCAAAGCACGGTTCTCATCATCGGTCATAGTATCCAGTTTCACCGGGGCGTATTGCAGCAGCTGCTGGACCTGTTTGGAAAGGGGACCCTTCGGTGGTTCAGTAATAGACAGGCTCATATCGTCCACCTGGTACTGATCCCGGTAGGATTGTGGGGCATCCCAGGGATCATGGGGACCGCCGAAATTCACCTGCAGGTAGAACGGTTTGTCACTTCGATGTTCTCTGATCCATTTGGCACCCTCGTTGGCTACAAACATATCAAGGGTCGCTTCGGGGGGTAGATCGCATGCGCCTAGTTCCCAGGGCGCAGGCCGATGGCGGCCATCCACACGCTCACCGTGGTAGTGGTCGAGATAGTCACGAAACGTGGACAGCAGTCCTTGCCGAACCAGGTAGTCGGTGTATTCGGAGTCTGTCTTGAGAGTCTCTGAAGGACCGGTTACTTCAAGGGCTGTGTCCCAACCCCACTCCAGCAGCTCACGCGCATGTTCGCGGGCATCACCCCCTTCATGTGGCCAGAGATGGTTTTTGCCGACGATGCCCGTGCGATAACCAGCATCTCTAATATTTCGCACGTGACTTTGACCGTGGCGCAGCTCCGGATTGGACACGGTCCACACGCCATGCTGATGGATCTGCAACCCGGTCATGATACTGGTCCGGGCGGTCATACAAACCGGTGAGGAAGTGACGCAGTTGGTAAAGGAAATACCGTGTTCGGCGATGCGATCAAGGTGTGGTGTGATCGCCACTCGGTCACCCGCATATCCTGCTACATCATTGCGCTGCTGGTCCGCAAAGATGAAGACGATGTTCTGCTTCGAGGTGGCCATCAGCGCTGTTTCGAGTTGCTCTGATGCGATTAGACTTCAACGCCACAAAGGCCAAGAAAGAACTTCTTTTGGTCATCCGTCATGTCGCCAAAGATCGGGACGCGCATATCTGTTACGGGCAGGTCTGCGAATTCAGGTGAGTCACTTTGAAGCGTCGCAGCGATATTGTGTAGGCCGTTCCCGTCTTCACCACCCTCACCTAGCGCGCTGCCAACGGCCCGAGGCCAATCACCGACAGGATCGAGGAAAGCATTCGGTTTACCTTCGGCGTTGATCACGTAGTTGAATGGGTTGTCATTGCCGACATACGCGACGATGGCCGCCATCAGCTCAGCTTCGTGGCCCGAGCGTCGCCTCTGACCTTCGCTCCCGTACAGTGCGCCGGATTGATTGCAGAGATAAGCCCACGGCATACGCACGTGGAAACCGGGCAGTGCCCTAGCCGCCTCTGGAATGCCGTCGCCCGCGGAGACCACGCCATCCTTGACCATAATGTAGTAGCCCGCATGTGTGCGACCACCTTCCATCAGGCGTGCCGGTGGATGGGTGTAATCCTCGGTAAACGCCCAGTTTGTATCCGCAGGGATATCCACCGCTTCTAGGATTTTTATAGAAGCTTCCGAGCATGCCTCTCCCCAGGCCTTGGACCCGAATTCGCCGACGGGCGATAATGTGGACATATCGATGACAGGCATGGTGCTCTCCAGATGGGTAGGTTTTCCTGCATCCTATGGACTGTGGGTGGAGGGGTCAAAAAGCCCTCCACCCAAATTGAAGCAGGCAGCGCTGGGGTCAGAGTGACGAGCCAGCGAAGAGGGGCGACTGTCTTAAACCCCATTGACTCCGGCACGCGACTCTGAACCCAGCGTTGGCTTGGGTGAACATCAATATCACGTCCGTGGGAGCATGCGATGACTTCCTGTACTCTTCTAGACTTCTACCCATTGCCCACTTTGCGAGGAAGCGACCATGTTCAGTTTTGAGGGCCATCGACCAGTCGACCTGACACCGCGGCTGAAAGCTCGGGTCTATCGAGTCGACGGGTCTATCGAGGAAGGCAATGCAGACCCGTACGGCAAACCCTGGGTCATGAAAGAAGGGCGATTCCCCGGCGATAACTCACTCTTTACGTTGTATGCGGCACCCGAAGGTGGCGACGAGGCATGGCATCAGGAACGAATGACGTCACACCATGGCGCCCATCTACAGGGTGGCAAAGGTCATATCAGTCACTGGGTAGGTGTTCCAGATGATATGAAAGGCCTGTGGGAGATGCCGCTCACGACGTTCATGGGCGAAGCGGCGGTCTGTAACCTCTCAGATCTGGCACCGAACGCCATCAGTGATCCTAATGAATACCCGCTCGGGGAAGGTATGGCGCTCAAGAGCCGCGAAGGTGATGTGCGGGGACAGGAGATCAAGCCTGAGCACCTTGGCCATATCCAGGAACGCGACATTGTATTGATGACGAGTCCTTTCGAAGGATTGGAACAGCCCTGGTTATCCAAGACGACCTGCGAATGGCTGATCAACGATCGCAAGATCAGAATGATTGGCTTTGGCGTTCCTGGTATCCAGTGGCAATACGATCTCAAGATTGGGGCACCCAACAACTCACCCATCAGACGGATGCTGCTCGGAGCGAACATCCCGATCGCTCACCCACTCGTGAATATCGAAACCCTGACCAAAGATCGGGTTTTCTATATCGGCACGCCGCTGAATTTTGTCAAATCCGAAGCCAGTTTCATTCGTGCCATCGCGTTTGAAGAAGAGTAGGGGAAACATCATGCTCAGTCTCAAAGGACACAAAATCGTTGACCTAACCTGGGAGCTTGTTTCTCAGGTCACCCGTCTAGATCAGACGATCGAGGAGGGCGTTCGTGATGTCTACAACATGCCGTGGATTGTGGAGGAGTCGTATAACGAAAAGGACGGCACTATTGAACATCTGGTGGCCTGTAACGTGGGTACAGATGCAGGATGGCCAGTCGGTGGCGTCAGTGGCCACATGGGGTCACACATCCAGCTGGGTATCGGTCACAACGACAACTGGACCGGTCTCCCGGAGGGTATGAAAGGTCTGTGGGAAATGCCGCTTGATGCGTACTGGGGCGAAGCCTGCGTCTGCCAGCTGGACGATCTGAAGGGCGAACCTATCCTGCCGGAGCATCTGTCCAACGTGCAGGAAGGTGACATTGTGATCATGGGTAGCAAACACGATGGAGATGACACCCCTTGGATCGACGGTGATACGGCTTGGTGGCTGGCTGAAGAAAAGAAAATCAAAATGTTGTGTCCGGCGGTACCCGGGATCGGTTGGGAAACCAAAGCACTTGACCCCGAACCGGACAACTGTCCGACGCATCGTGCTATGACCGGCAATAATATCCCCATTACCTATCCACTCGTGAATGTTGAGAAGCTGACGAAGGATCGTTGCTTCTTTATCAGCCTACCGCTCAATGTTGAGCGAATGGAAGGGACGTGGGT
>CAJWYI010000123.1 GCA_913049815.1 uncultured Gammaproteobacteria bacterium | reverse complement strand
GCTCCTTGCCAAGCGGCAATCGTCACCTGATCGATACCTAGCAACGCGGCGATCGCGCGTTCTCCAATCCGGTTTTTTCGGCGTCGTAACACCATAGGCCCCGCGTATTCGCGTCCGGGGTCCGTCAGGTCGGCACCGGAGCAGAAATGTTTCCCGGCGCCAGCGAAGATGATAACGCGGGTGTCCGCGTCGTCTCTGAAAGAGAGTGCGACATCCTCGATTTCGGCGAGATGGGCAAAGTTGAGGGCGTTTGCCTTCTCTGGTCGGTTGAAAGTCACCGTTGCAATATGTCCTTCCTTTTTGAGAGATAGGTGCTCGTAAGCCATGGTGTGTCCCCTTGGTTGTGCCAAAATCTAAGTACAGAGATTGTATCGATCGATGGGGTCTAAATCAGTGTTACAAACGATGACGCTATATTCGCTAGGTGAACTTCGGGTCATAGCGTTCTGATAGAGCGTTCGCCACAATGTGGAATCGCCCCACAATAAACCAACATGCCGGTTCTAAGGTTCATCCGGATCAACCACTCTTCATCGATCAGGTTCAGCTGGATACGAGTATCATTAACCTTGCGATCAATGCACGATACGCAATCCCTGGTGGCGTTAGCCTGGTTTTCCGTTGTGATAATCAGCAGCTCGAAACGACACGAGCGAGTGCGCATGATCTGGTAGCCGGGGACTATGTCGCCATTGCTGACGAAGCCGTTTACCTACGAACAGCCTCTGCGGGGTCTCAGCAAGTCTGCATCAAGTTAGATGAGTGGTCATGATCAGGATGCGGTGATCCCTCTGATTTGCACCCAGGGTACATTCGACGCGCCGGAGTTCAAGCGCTCTCGAGAAATGGCCGTGATGTTTTTCAGAGATGCAGCGAGATTGCCACTGATGGTGGTCTCCCGAATGGGAAACTGGATCTCACCGTCTTTGATGTAGTAACTGTTTTTCGCAACTCCGGAGAACTCGCCTTGATCGTTTGGCCTACCTCCGGAAAACCGGTTGATGAAGATCCCCTCTGCCACGTCCTTGATCATGTCTTCTAAAGAGCTATCACCTGGTTCAATGATGGTGCAACCGCCGCCATTGACCGCGCGAGCCATGCCCAGCTTGTTAGCGCCAAACTGACTCAGCATAAACGTCTGTAAGAGACCGTTCTCTACCACGGTGGTGTCCTGTGCAACAAACCCCGTGCCGTAGGTGTGATAGGCTGCTGTCAGATCATCACTGAGTGGGCAGCATCGAATCGTCAATGAGGGATCTGCGACAAGCTCCTTCAATTGTCCTCGGTAAATTGAGGTGCCATCGATCATCGCACTGTCGGAAATCTTCCCCATGAGAAAACCAGTAAAGGTCGACAGGCAGTGTGGCGACACAATTAGGTCGCCTGTGAACTTCCCTGGAATGTTCTTTGTATGCATCTGTTCAACAGATTGGGCAATCAATTGGTCTACGTCATTCTTTTGCGCGATCGGTACGTCCAAAACGTGGGTGCTATAGCCCGTGTAGTTCATGGATGATGTAGCTTCCCCATCCTTGGCTGAGAACTGAACACTGACAGAGTAGGCCCCTTGCTCCTCCAGCAGGTCGACCCCATTGCTGTTGACGCGGCTGGTATTGGTTTTGCCAAAAGTAATACTGGTGGAACGCAAATTGACGGTCGGGTACTTGGTAGCAACGTGTTCCTGAAGTTCCATAATGCGGTCATACATTGCATCGTAGTCCGGTTCACTGGGGCCAGACGTGAACTGGGCCGCGGGGGCATGCTCGGCAATATCGTTGGCCTCATCAGGCTGGGCAGCGTTGGTCATCTGACGCAAACTTTCCAGTGCGTCATCGACCGAACCGCGGTCTGTCGTGTTGATGCCGATGGAGCCACGTTTGTGTTCAATTATGCCGGTCATCGATACGTCAGTTTCGAAGGCGGTCCTCATGAGTTTGATGTCACCGTCTTCGGACTGAAGCTCGTGCAGTTCCTGGTCCGACACGTTGCAATAGGCTTTGTCGTAACCCCTGGCCCTCATCCGGTCAAGGAATTGAGCTGATGTCTCCTGCACGCCCATGTTACTGCCCCCCAATGAATACTTTCGTTTTGACAGCGGGACCGCCCATACCGACGGGTAGCGGTTGTTTCTTGCCGCACATACCACTGCAGTTCCAGACCATCTCATCAGACAGCATGCTGACGTCTTTAAGCAGTTCAAAGGCAATCCCGGAAATCGTGGTATCGCTCACAGCTCGTCCTAACTTCCCATCCTTGATCTCATAACCCATCTGAACGCCAAACATGAATTCGCTGGTTGAATCCGCTTGTCCGTTGGTCCAATTCATGAGGTAGTAGCCGTTATCGATACTGGCGATCATGTCGTCCAGTTTGCTGGTTCCTGGAAGGATCGCGGTATTTCGCATCCGCACGAGTGGCTCATCGTGATACTGGTAGGCGCGCGCGTTGCCAGTCACCGACGTGTTGAAGTGCGTGGCGGTTTCCTTGTTATGCATGAATCCCTTGAGGATGCCGTTTTCGATGATGGTGACGTCTTCGCTCTGAACGCCCTCATCATCCAGGTATACAGGTACCGGTAGAGTTTCACCGTGCCACGTGTTGGCAAAATCCACCATGGTGACAAGTTCGCTGGCAACCTGTTGCCCAAGGTAGTCACCGGCAACAGATCCTGCCTTGACGATGTCCCCTTCGGTCGTGTGGCCGATCGCTTCGTGGGCGAGAATTCCGGCGAGATCGGAGTCTAGTATGACGTCGTGGTGCCCGGCTTCGGGGCGGGCAGCGTTTTTTTTGTCGAGCAGCTTGTTGTACAGCTTATCGATGGTGGCCTCGACCTCGCTTGAGTCGCTGAACACGTCCTCGAATTGACCACGTTCACCAATACCTGAGAAGAGTTCGACGGGTTGACCCTGATCGTTTTCGGTCGTAAGACGGATCATGATGATCGATCGAGTCGTGATGTTGTGTCCGCCCGCACCATCGGACGTGAACAGCTGCTTCTCCATATCCAGACAGCTCATGTTCAAAGATCTGGACTTCACCTCTGGACAGTTCCGGACGATATAGTTGTCGAGTTTTTTCAGGAATGCGATCTTTTCTTCCTGGGATAGGGCAGGACTGGTTCGTGTGAAGTCGCTGTCACCGTGACCAGTCGCAGCAGGCAGGACTGCGCCATCACGACCGGAGCGGGATGAAAGGAATTCAGCATTTTTGGTTGCCATCTGAATGGTGCGGCTGATGCTATCGTCTGACAATTCGGCACCACAGCTGAATCCCCAGGCACCTTTGTCGAATACGCGAGCAGAAATACCGCCCGCTGCACTCTTACTGTTGCTGATCATGTCTCCGTTCAGAAAGCCAATCCCCTCAGATCGGTTTTCCTGCAGCCTTAGCTCAGTATAAGAAGTGAACTGGTTCGAAAACCGTTTGAGGTCGATATCTGTTTGCATTGTCACCGTCCACCTGTGAGGAGTGAAGGATCATTGTGTGATGGTATCTGGCGACTGTCCAGAGGCCACGGTCAGGTCCCGGTGAAGAACGAGTTGGGCATCCTTAGACGGCGGGTTTGCGCTCGGCGCTGATGACCTGCGTATTGAATCCTAGCCAGTGCATGCGGCCGATATAACGTGCGTGCTCCACTTTGAGGCAGCGATCAACGATCAACTGGAGGCCACCTTCTTCCGCAATACGAATGCCTTCTTCGCTGATGACGCCAAACTGCAGCCAGAGATATTTTGCGCCGATCTCTAATGCTTCCCGGGCGATCGCAGGAACAGCGTCTGATGCGCGGAACACATCAACCACATCCACGTCGCCTGGAACTTCGGTCAATGACGAGTAGCACGTGTTACCCAGAATTTCCTGTTCACGCGGGTTCACTGGAATGACATCGTAGTTGTGGCGTCGCATGTAGTAGCCGACGAAGTTGCTTGCGCGGAGCTCGTTGGAGGATAGACCGACAATGGCAATACGTCGTTCAGAGAGTGCAGCCTGTATAACTTCCGGACTCTGATAATCGGCGATGTTCATAAGTTGGTCCTTTCGCTTTATTCCGTGATCGCTGCCAGACCCTGTTCCAGGTCCCAGATCAGATCATCTGCGTCCTCGATGCCGATTGAGACGCGAACAGTACCGGGACCGATGCCGGTGGCAAGCAATTCGTCGTCACTGAGCTGACGGTGCGTGGTCGTGGCAGGGTGAATCACCAGGCTCTTTGCATCGCCAACGTTGGCAAGATGGGAGAACAATGTGAGAGACCGGATAAACTGCTGACCCGCTTCGCGTCCACCCGGGAGATCAAAACAGAAGACCGCGCCCGCGCCTTTGGGCAGGTATTTGTCCACCAGCGGTTTATACAGGTTTGTTTCTAGACCGGGGTAACTGACGGATTCGATCATCGGATGTTCGCTTAGAAATTGTGCCACGCGCTCGGCGTTGCTGACGTGTTGACGCATACGTAATGGGAGCGTCTCAATCCCCTGGGCAAACAGAAAGGCGTTAAACGGGCTCATGCAGGCACCGAGGTCGCGCAGGGTCTCAGCACGAAGTTTCATCAGGTAACCGTAAATCCCAAATGTTTCATGGAACGCGAGACCATGATAAGCATCGGAGGGTTCTGCAATTACAGGGTAACGTCCGTTCGACCAGTTGAACTCGCCGGAATCAGTGACAGCCCCACCGATACTGGTTCCGTGTCCACCTAAAAATTTGGTCGTGGAATACACGACGATATCCGCGCCAAACTCCATGGGTCGACACAAGTAAGGTGTCGCAAACGTGTTGTCGACCATCAGCGGCATACCATGCTCGTGGGCAAGGTTCGCAAGAACCTCGATATCTAATACGTTCCCGCCTGGGTTGCCAATGGTCTCCCCGTAGAGGAGCTTGGTATGGTCTTTGATCGCAGAGCGCCACTCGTCGACATTGTCAGGGCTCACAAAGGTGAGTTCGATGGAGAGCTTGCGGAAGAGGTGTTTCAGTTGTGTCACGGTACCGCCATAGAGTGCGGATGATGCAATCACATGGTCACCGGGGTTGAGCAAGGTAAAGAAAGCTGAGGTCTGGGCTGCCATGCCGCTCGCAAAACACACGGCGCCTACACCCCCTTCGAGATTGGCGATCCTTTCTTCTAGCGCCGCGATGGTTGGATTCATGATGCGTGAGTAGGTGTTTCCATACTCCTGCAGGTTGAAATAGGCAGCCGCTGATTCCGGGTCTTCAAAGACGTAACTACTGGTCTGGAAGATAGGTAATGCACGTGCACCGGAAGTTGGCTCTGGTCTTGCTCCGGCGTGTACCGACCGCGTGTGGAAACCAAAATCACGTTCGTCCGTCATAACTACCTTGCCATCTCAGTTGGGGTAGTCTGGCCTAGGTAGACTGCCAGATGTGCGCTGACGTCCATCGCGTCTTCGGTTGCGCCGTATATAAAGGTGGATTTTTGCCGTCGCATCAATGAAAGGCCCATGGCATAAAGACCAGGACTCGTCACGATACCGCCATCGTGGGTAAGTTTGCCCTTGCGGTCTAACACATCGACGTTCAGCCAGCTGTAGTCCGGACGAAACCCTGTTGCCCATACGACGCTTCGAATACCGCCGTTCTTAAGATCGAGTGACAAAGCCGGATCATCGTCGACACGCGTGGGGACATAGTTCAGATCGGAAACGATGGCATCTTCATTATTCTCGATAATCCATTCATCGATTGTTTTGGCCAGCCTTTTCATCTTCAGGTCTGCAAGATTACAAAGGTTCTTGAGACCGCCCGAAAACAGCAATTCATGACCACGAATCGCACTGATGCGACCGACCAATTTCACGCCCTGCGCAGTCAGCTCATTCAGATTTAGGGTTGCATGTTGCTGCGTACCGGCCAGTTGTGGCGAGGGTAACCCTCTACCTCTACGTAGTTCATCGTCAGTCAACTCGTCGTAGCGCACATCCAGCCGCCCGATCTTGTCGAGCCAATAGTAGATATCATGACCTCGATAGGTTCTGGGCAGCCGCACATGTTCACCGACCGATAACGTGACCGGACGGCCGGACTTGTGGATCTCATCAGCCAATTGCAATCCGCTGGCGGAGGCTCCGACAACAAGCACACCTCCTTTCGGCAACTGCTCTGGATTTCGGTAGTCGCGAGTATTCATCTGCACGATGGATTCAGGGAGTTCTCCGGCGAATGGAGGAACGGCGGCGAGGTTACAGATACCGGACGCTAGAACAACGGTGTTTGCGGTGTATTCACCCGCCGAGGTCTCGATGCGATATTGGTTGTTTTGCGAGATCACCGAGGTAACGTTCGTTTCAGTTTGTACGGGTGCGTTAATGACCCGCGCATAATCCTGAAAGTAGCGACCGACCTCGTGTGTCGTCATGTATCCGTCCGGATCGTCTCCCTTGTAGTCATAGCCGGGCAACTGGGTAGCCCAGTTGGGAGTCAGCAGTGTGAGAGAATCCCAGCGATCGTTATTCCACGAGTTACCGACCTCGCCGCGCTCCAGGACGACGTGGTCGATGTTTCGTGATGAGAGGCATTGGCTCATGGCGAGGCCAGAGTGGCCTCCACCAATCACCACAGTTGTAAAGTGGTTAATAACCGGACCTATTGCTTGGTGGTATCGACGGTAATATTCGTCGGATTACTCAGGATGTCATACACAGCAGAGCGCTTTTGCGACTGGGCGACGAGTGCCTCGATGTCATCGGCGTCTGCGTCTGCGTCGATGTTAAAACTGACCTTGATACCATCGAAGCCGTTTCGTACATCCTCATCTGCACCGAGAATGCCTTGGACATCCATACTGCCCTCAAGGACAGCTTCTACAGAATTGAGCTGAATTTCACGGTTCTGGGCAACCGAGGCGACACCCGCTGTCAGGCAAGAGGCGAGACCGACTAATACATATTCAACTGGGGTGGCGCCGTTGTCTTCTGCCGCAAAAAGCTCTGGATGGTCTGCATTAAATTTGAACTCTCGCTTATGCGACTGTTCTTCGCCGAGTCCTCTGAATCCCTCGACACTGGACTCGCTATGGACACCATTGACCCATTTACAGTTGGCGCGCCAGGTAAACGCAGCGGCCCCAGGATTGCCAGTTAATGCTTCGCGGGCGTCGAGTAGTGCCTCTACGTTAACGCCGTTGTCGACCGTGTCTGCCATGTTTGTACTCCTCAAATTCAAGTGACCTGATCGGGTGGTCAATTTACCGCAGTCCGAGAGGGGGTGGAAGCGCAAACCCGCGGTCGGCATGATTCAAAAGAAAATCAGATGCGTCGCTCGGTCTCACGTTCGCAGCCTTGTGTGAGGACTGATACGGCGTAGTATCAGCTAAGTGACTGAATCAAAGGATGCACTGCATCTTGGGACTCTGACCATATCTTTGGTTGTTTGAGAGTCGCGGTAGAGGTGTGGTGGGGCGTCTTAGAGGCATGGTAGGGATTGTGACGACTGTTGTTGTCGTGAAGCGAGTCAGCGTCAGGTGTCCTGTCCATGGGGCAGTGTTTCGCCAAGTTGATCGGCAAGTGCGGACAGTTGTCGTTCTAGCAGTGTCACTCGCGCTTCGAGTTTTTCGATTCGATCCTGCCGTTGCTGGGCTTCTGCATGAGAGGCGACCACTGTGGCTTCTGCATCAACCGAGTGGAGATCAACGCTGAACTGGTGCATGTACTCGTGGTCCTGCCGACCCGCTGCTTTTGGCAGCCGTGCGACCATTGGTGGTCCATCATCTCGCACAATCATTGACGTCAGGGTTTCACTCACAGCACGATTGTTTTCGAAATTGTGCAGTCGTCCCGATCTGGATCTGAGTTCCCCAGGCGTCTGGGCGCCGCGCAGGAGCAGGAGCGTCACGATGGCGTAAGCGGCGTCATCGAATTGTCGATCGGACAACACGGTGTTGCAGAATCGTTGCTCGTACTTTTCGGTACCGGATTTCCCTTCAGATCGATTCAGGAGATAACGATTCTCGAGTTCTCGAGTCGCTCGCTGAACCTCGCCCTGGGTGAGAGACATCACGGGATCGCGGCTCGATTTCTGATTACACGCGTTCGTGAGTGCATTCAGGCTGAGCGGATATTGATCGGGCGTCGTCACCGCCTTTTCCATCAGGCAGCCAATAATGCGGGCTTCCGTTGGCGAGAGTACGTCCATGGCAAGTCTTGTCGACAGTTTGATGGGTATTTTAACGTGAAGGCACGACTCTTTTCCTCCGTGGGCTAAAAGGCTGACGTCGGTATAGAGGCCGATGGCGAGTGTTTTCTTTTTGCGTTGGTCTTCGACTTGGATGTGATTTTTTGACGCTTTTAGCGCCCACCGTGCGGCATGAACTGCAAATATAGGCCGTGCTCATCGTAATACCGTTTCATGCGCCGCTGAGCTTTGATTTGGCGTAGGTT
>CAJWYI010000122.1 GCA_913049815.1 uncultured Gammaproteobacteria bacterium | reverse complement strand
CCTTGGTCTTGCGCAGCGCTCTCGCATCATCTTCTGCCTTCTTGCGAGCCGTGTTCTCGTCGTGCTTTTTCTTGTTGAGTGACTTGAGCTTCTTAACAACGTTCTCAGGTGTATCGGCCAGAATAGTATTGACCTTTTTTAGCGCTTTGGACTTTTCGTCTAACTGGGTCTTCACCTTTTGAAGCTCCTGGGCGTTGGACTGTTTGCTGGCATTCATCGCAGATTCAGTGCTTTCAAGCGAGGACTTCAATGAAGCGTTCTCTTCGTCCGCCTGTTTTCTTGCCAGTTCTGCCGTTCGAAGTTGCTGCTGTAGTTCATGCAACTTGGCTTCATTATCGACGCGTGCAGAGGTGATACGTTCATCCGCCTCCTTGACCTTGGCCATGTTCTCTTCGAGTGCGGTTTTAAGCTCGTCATCACTGCATTCCGAACTGATACCAAGGACGTCGGTAGCTGTCTTGATCAGCAGCTGTTTGCTGATGGCGAGTTCTTTCCAGATTTTCAGATCCAGATCACGTTGATCCACGCACGTCTCCGAGTTCGATTGTGATCGTTACAGTCTTTCGACCGATCGATGCTTCATTCGTAGTTGATAAATTCAAGGTCGTTGCTCACAGTCTCAATCCGCTGTCGATGTCCTTTCAAACCAGACCCTTAAAAACAGGCTCCACACCACAGAAGCTCGAGAGCAAATCAGGCGGAAACACCAGCGGAGGTGCCGAGACGGCGGCGCATAGCCTACCACTTCACTGCACTGGTCTCCAACCCTTCTTAACTCAGTGTTTACAAAGGGTTGCAGCGATCATCCGGATCGTTATGCACCGCCAGTTGTACTACCACCGAAACTTCAGATCGGACGCAGAATCCGCCCCCAACGCCACCAGCTGAAAACATCCGATAGGGCATGCGCCAGATAGGTCAATGCAGCCGCACGAAGGATTGATCTGATCGCAGGTAAATCCTGTTCTTCCACGTAGCCACCCTGTTGAAGGATAGGAAGGGCTTTGTTGAAGCTGGCGTCCCATTCCTGAGGTAACACAATGGCGTGAACAAATGTCGCCATCAACATCACGATCACCACGACACCAATGGCCAACACCCCGATTCGTGGCATCTGAAGGAACATCGCAAAGAAAGGCAGAGATATCAGAGCGACGCCGATTCGTTGAATGGCGACTGCCAAGGGCAGGTAGCGTGCCGTCATCCGGGCCGTGGGCTCTTTTCTGTGAAACTGGATGGCATGTCCAAACTCGTGCGTTGCGGCAGCCACCGAGGTCAACGAGTGTCCATGATAGTTGTCCGGTGACAGATAGATGGTCACAGCACCGGGTTCATAGCGGTCCAGGCCAGGTTCCGTTTCTTTGACATCAACCGGTACCTCAAACCGTTCCGCCAGATGCCTGACCAGCTCTGCACCGCTCCCGGGAATGTGGCTCTGTGGCGTACTGTGTCGTTTGAACACCGACCGTACGTACACCTGTGGAAGGTACGATAGCAGTATAGATATGACGATAAGGGCGATCACAGGTGCATTGTAGCGCTAGAATCGTGGCAACGCCCAATATTCGAAATTACTGCAGTCAGGTCAGGGTTCTGATCTGGATCGCATCAATACCTGAACCCGCAAGAATGTCTGAAATCACCACCACTTTCGCGCCTTCGCTGAGTCCAACACGCGTTTTCAGGACATCAAATGCGATTTGCAGCGTCTTTTCAGGATCAGTACTGAAGGCTGTTCTGAAAGCGGAGAGGTTTCTGTTTAGCGTAAGTCGTCTTCGTGTCTGACTATCATTGGTAAACGCAAAAATGCGCGCACCCTTTGGACGACAATTGGTCACGAAGTCCGCCATGTAGCCTCGACGGGTGATAACGACGATGCCTTCTGCACCCAGTGACTCCGCCAGATCGACCGCCGTGGCAGCCAAATGATGCTTGTCATGTGTTTTATTCAGTTGTTTTGAGAAACCCAATCCTTTGAACGATTCGGTTGCTTCAGCAATCTCGACCAACTGCTCGACACAACGTATAGGATATCTGCCGATCGTAGTTTCTCCGGAGAGCATCACGGCATCAACTTCTTCATAGATAGCATTGGCCACATCGGTGACCTCTGCTCTTGTCGGGATCGGATTTTCGATCATGGATTCAAGCAAATGGGTTGCTACGATGACCCGCTTACCGTGCTCCGCGCACAGTTGAACGATACGTCGTTGAACATTGGGTAGTTCAGCGACGTTGATTTCGACGCCAAGATCACCGCGGGCTACCATGATGCCATCAGCCTCTTCGAGGATCTCCTCGATATTGCGAACACCCAACTGGTCTTCAATTTTCGCGATGATTTTGATCTTACCAACCTGATCACCCATGAGCTCTTTGAGTTCCCGGATATCAGCCGCTTCCCGAACAAACGACAACGCGATGAAATCTACGTGTTGTTCAAGACCGAAAAGGATGTCAGCTCTATCTTTTTTGGTGATGGCTGGCAGATTGACGCGAATACCCGGCAAATTCACATGTCGCTTGCTCTTGAGGATGCCACCATCGATGACACGGCAATTCATGATACCGTCTTCCTGTTTCTCCATTACCTCGAGATTGATGATTCCGTTGTCGACAGTGATCCTATCCCCAACGTTGACCGTGTCTATCAGTTCATCGTAATGAATATGAAAGGACGAGGACTCAACGTCGACTGAGTCACGGACACTGATGCTGATGATCGACCCGTTTTTCAGCTCCAGTTCGTCGGCGAGGTCACCTGTACGTATCTCTGGTCCCTGCGTGTCCAGAAGCACAGCGATCGGGTAGGGCACTTTTCTGTTGAGTGTTTTGATCGCCTTAATGACCTCCGCCGCCGACTCGTGGTCACCGTGAGACATGTTAAGGCGAACCACATCCATCCCCGCGGCAGCGAGCTTTTCCAACATTGGAAAACTGCTCGTCGCCGGCCCTATGGTGCAGATGATTTTCGTCTGGCGCATTGCAAGAGTTCGTGGGTAAGGCACATCGGAGGAAATTCATCATACACAAAACTACAGGCATCGTTGATTCTTCCTTTATCGTTGGTCCTTTAAGCAGGTGTTTTGTGTCGCGCTACACACAAAGCTCGTGTCAGCTGCTACACAAAGGAGTACGATTTGCTGCCGTCACCTCCCGAGAAAGAGAAGGCACGCACAAACATCAATGGACATTGACACGATCCGCGAGGCGTTCGGCCCGGCGATTTCCGAAATTATCGACACTTGTCGCATCGTTGACGATTTTGTCGACAAGGACAAATTTCGCGTCTATATGGTGACCGTCTGGGGCAATGCGGTCCTGGAACCCGAGCGTACAGGTATACAAGACTCAGATCTTGAGACGCTTCACGACTATCTGAGTGAGGAGATTCAGCGTGTCGTTGGACCCGACGAGGATCTGTCTTCCTGCTATCGCTACCTGATGAGCCAGGAAGGGTTGGACAGCATGACACGTCAGCAACTTTCTACGCGTCACAAGACATTTATCCGCTACTTCGCGCAGCTTGTACTCCAACAGGAGTTCGACGAGATCCCTGGCTAGCGAACGTCTACCTGCGCTTGGTCGGTCGAATCATGTTCGGCTGTCAACTCGTCGACTACGAGTGCCCCGACCAGATCTCCCTCGACGTTTATCGATGTTCTGATCGTATCCAGAGGTCTTTCGATGACCAGCAGGATAGCAATGGCTTCCAGCGGGATTCCAACGGAAAGTAATACCAACTGCATCCCAGCCATTGAACCTGATGGCATTCCAGGAGCACCAATCGACGCAACCATCGACATCAGAAAAACCAGAACAATGCCGGCCGGGCCAAGTGGCACATCAAATAAATAGGCCAGAAATACAGCGGCAACCGCTTCGAACAATGCCGTGCCGTCCATATTCATTGTAGCACCCAAGGGCAGCACAAAACTCGAAGTACCATTGCGTACCTTCAGTATCTCATCAGCTGTCCGCATGCTTACAGGCAGCGTCGCTGCACTGGATGATGTACTAAAAGCAACAATGAGTGGCCGAGCAAGATCCCGTAACAACGACATTGGTGATCGACGAGTGAACCACCAGGCAATGGTTGGTAAGACTATCAGTCCATGAAAGAGCGTGAGACCGATAACCAGTCCACCGAACGCCAGTAGTTGGCTCAGAATATGTTCGAACTGCCCGCCACCGGACTGCACACTCAAGGTGAAATCAAACAAAATGGCGAAGATTCCGATCGGAAGCAGGCGAATCACCCAGGTCAACACCGAGATAATCACTTGATTGACATCGTGGACCAATACAAACACCGGGCTTTCCGAGGGTAGAACGATCACCATGGCCAAACCAATAAGGAAAGCATTCGTGACAATGCCAAGTATGTTTAATTCGACCAATGCGGTGAAAGGGTTTGTCAGCGCGAGCGATAGAAACTGCTGCAGTATCACCATCAACGATCCGCTTTGGGCGTCAATCATCCTGACCGCAACGTCGGCTTCCGCGAGCTGCGGCGCAGGTGGCCACGCAGTCCACGGATGAACCAGAAACACTGCCAACAATCCCAGCGTAATTGCCACACCAGTTGTCCCAAGATAGTAGGAGAAAGTGGTCGCACCCAGTGTCTTGAGACGCAGCACACTGCCGATACTGGCAATCCCCGCAATCAGAGAAAAGAAAATCATCGGTGCGATTAACATACGCAGTGCCGACAGGAACAGTGTCTTTAGCAGCAAAATGAACTCGTACCAGGTGGGCGGGGCTGACTTGTCGATGGGGCCATCGACAACAAGCAATGCAAGGACAACCCCTAAACCAGCAGCAAGGAGTACCTGTACAGTAAGATTTTTCAGAAACATAAGAATCGACGAAAAGGGTCCGGGGTGCATCATAAGGATTTAACTACGACCTCGCGAACCGCACGATGGACAGAACGGACGGTTGCGCGAGAACCGCCGCCTTCTTTTCTATGGTCCGCTCTCTGGAATACAACCGGTTGGTGGCTTACTGGTGATGGCATCGATCGGACATTTTGTTGAAGGTCATCTCTACTAGGTCTTGGCCCCTGCAAGGTAGGTTGCGTTCACTCTCGGACTGGTTACTTTGTATACATACAAATGATGTCGAGCGTGTCACAAGGTGGTTCCAACAGTCTTTGTCGGTGTCCTGTGCTCAATGTCGGCTGGTTGATTTGCAATGTCGGGACCGAACCTCGCTTGCATTGGACGTTCGCTATAACCCGGCACTCAGTACAGCTTTTTTACTAGAGACTCTCGGTGTCTGGATGGTTGGCTTGAAGAAATTCGTGGCTCCCATGAAAAAGACCGGTCCCAGATCGAAAGACCTGTCTATGCAACCGTGTTGATTCGTCAAGTGAAAGCTCGGTTACATTCAGCGATAGAGTCTCAATCAAGCGCTGCCGACAAAGTCGGGCCGATCTGGCGGTTTAACACGAGATCACAGTGCGGATCCAGGTCAGTTTCCTGATTGTTGATGATCACTAGCTTTGCCCCGAGTTGCCGTGCCATCTGCGGCAACAGAGCCGCAGGGTAGACCACCAGAGACGAACCCATCACGAGCATCAGATCGCAGTTTCGTGCGGCATTCTCCGCGGCTTCCAGAACGACGCGCGACAGCGACTGCCCGAAAGAAATAGTCGCGGTTTTAATGGGGCCCCCGCAGGAACAATAGGGCACCGTTTCATCAGGTAGAAACACTGCACGGACTTCATCAATTTCATAGCGCTTACCACACGAGAGGCAGGTCGCGTAATTGCTGTTTCCGTGCAGTTCAATGACATTCTCTTCCGGAAGCCCCGCTTTCTGATGAAGGCCATCGACGTTCTGCGTGATGACTGTTTGCAGTCGGCCCATACGATAGAGCGTCGCACATCCTTGATGGCCTGTATTGGGTTGTGCACGCGCCATGCGTTGGCCACCGCTCAGCTTCTGCCGCCAGGATTCACGACGTTTCTCTTCTGAGTTCATGAATTCGGAAAAATCAATTGGTGTAATCTTGGTCCACACGCCATTGGGTCCCCGGTAATCCGGAATACCAGACTCTGTTGAGATTCCCGCACCCGTAAATGCCGTTATGCGCTTTGACGACATCAGCATGTCTCGAAGCGCTTTGATTTCTGGGTCGATATCGGTCAAGAGTGGTTATCTTAATGAAAGTATGATTCGCGGGAAAGTGCCTTAAATGCTGTCGGTGCATGCTCGCTGATCCTTTGCTCAATAGCACGAGCGCACGCTTCTGGCGAGCTGGCAGCGGTGTCGACAGTCAGGTCGTAGTGACCATGTTCATGGCAGGGGACAATCATTCCAACCGCGGTCCCAGGAAATCGACCGGGTCTGGTGGCTTCGCGTCGCTCAAGTTCTTTGGCCTCACAACACACGCCTATAAAGTACGTCTGATCGTGTGGAAGTACGTGGACATAATCTTCGAGAAATGTGCGCTCGCACACAACGTCATCAATGATCACGTTGTTGCCTGCCGCAGCGACTGCCGCGCAGGCCCGGTGCATACCTCGCACGGTTGCGTGCCCCACGTCGCCAAAACGAATCGCTGTGAACGGTGCGCCTTGATCCGGATGCACAGGAACCACGTTCAATCCTCTGGCGCCATCGGTGCCTTCGGGTGCATTCAAACCGCGATATCTAGGCGACATCCCATCCCGGAACTGATCGAGCGCCATATACAACCAGGGTTCTGACATAATCTGCTGAAGTTCACGGGCCAGCGTGGTTTTGCCGGCGCTTGACGTCCCGTTCAAGAGGATAATCCGGCCCTGTTCCGATGATATTCGACTGGTTGAAGATACCATCACCTATGACTGCCATATCGCACTCGGAACGTCCCCTCCGAAAGCATCGCGATAGCGTTGAGCGAACTCCGATTCATCGAATCTATAGCCTTGTGGGTCTTCGTGTTCCAGATTGAAAGTGGCGGTTAACGCACCAATGCGCGCGCACAGTTCTGCTTCCTGCTCCGCAATGAGTCCGGCGACGTACCCGGCTCGGAACGCATCGCCGCAACCCGTGGCATCTCCACTCTGACGGGGCTCGACCGCGGGACTCCTAACGGTGTCCCTGTGCTCGCGATAGATATCCACCCCCTTGGGACCAAGGGTCACGATCGCCTGTCGTACCTGATCAATGACCTCGTCCGCCGTCAGACAAGCATTCTTTTGTAGAATATCCCATTCATGTTCATTGCAGATCACGTAATCACTGAGGCCAATCAACTCGCGAAGCTCGACATCCGAGAACTCTGATAGCCACTGGCCCGGATCGAAGAAAATGGGAACGCCGAGCTCTGCGATATCTCGTGCCTGGCGGAGCATGAGATCAGCACTTTCGGGCGCCAGAACGGCTAGCTGGTAGTCCTCGATCTCTGCAATCGCACTCGGTTTCATCCGCCGATCCGAGAGTGCACCACCAGGATGAAAACCAGTGATCTGATTACCATTCTCGTCGCTGAGAACGATCGCAGTTGCGCATTGAGGCAAGCGCTCGTCCACCGCGATGTAGTCTATATTGACGCCTAGGTCGCAAAGATAGTCCCGATACTGGTCGTTAAAGTTCACCCCGGCGGCCGATAGTGGCACTGCGTCAATACCAAACTGGCGCAATCCAAACGTGATGTTGATGCCACAGCCTCCAAAGGTGGTACGAAGGGACGCCAATGGCAGTGAGATATTGAGGGATTTGACGCTGTAGCGTGACTGGTATTCGCCAAACGACCCGTCGTAACGGCCCAATAGATCCAGTGCGATGCTGCCACACACAAGTACGCGGCCGGCGGATATTCTATCTCCTGCTATCTCGTCCATTCTTTCCCACGTTACGCTGTCCTATCATCCTCATTGATGATCGTACGGTATGTCGATGACGGCTGCGACCCGTCAACTAGATCGCTGAACAAACGACGAGAATGCATTAACGATCTGTTCAAGGTCCATATCGTCGATATCCAGGTGAAATACGAGCCTCGGAGTCGAGATGACAATGTCGTGACTGCGCATAAAGGACTGAAGTTCTGGGAAATGCGTCTTGTCTGTCAGCACCACCATGTTGGTAGACTGTCTGTTTAGAATGCCTAACTGAATCAGATGTTCCGACAGATGATTGGCTCTCCGGTGATCGTCGGCCAAGCGATCCACATGATGATCCAATGCGTAAAGACCTGCCGCGGCCAGAAATCCAGCCTGCCGCATCCCACCTCCAAGCATTTTCCTTAGACGTCTTGCTCGCTCGATTACACCATCGCTCCCAGTCAGTACTGAGCCGACGGGACACCCTAGTCCTTTTGACAAGCAGAGACTTACGGTATCAAACGACGTCACCAAGTCCTGTACGGGTAGTTCCAGGTCTATAGCCGCGTTGAACAATCGGGCCCCATCAAGGTGACTGGCGAGGCCTGTATCACGC
>CAJWYI010000121.1 GCA_913049815.1 uncultured Gammaproteobacteria bacterium | reverse complement strand
ACGCATTGTTGCGTGCAGATGATTCGTCGGACGCCCGCATCACCGTTGCGTTTGCAGAGCTTTCTATGGGGCAGGTTGATGCGGCCCGTGACCGTGCAATAAACCTGTTACCACACCCGGATGCCCAGTTGCTGATTTCTGCGATCGATAGTGGCAATCTTCCCATGCCGTATGCTCCGGGCTCAGAAGCCTGGTTACCTCCAGAGGTTAGAAAGGTTAGAGACGATAGAGAGTAGCGGGTCGACCATATAAAAGGTTTGGATGAACCTACACGACCTGGTGCAGGAAGGCACTAGATTCAGAATTTGAGTGATTGGAGTAGTGACGTGGAAAGTGTGATGAGTCTTATAAAACAGTTAATGGGTGCAATGCGTCTGACGGTCTTCCTTGTCACAGGCTTAGTGATTTTGCCGGGGTCGTCGTTCGCACGGGTGCTCGATTGCGATCGGCTAAACGGTGAACAAAAGGCAGTTTGTGAGGATCTTGCGATGTGCTCGTTGATTGGGAATGGTAATGCCCGCGAACAATGTGTTGCTGCCGTGTTGGTCTCTGAACATAAGCAAGCAACTGTGGGACCTGCTGTTTCGAATGATCAACAGAGTGTGCCAGTCACGTCTTCCCAGGCCACCACGGCACCGGTGGTTCCGAAAAAAGCTGATCAGGTCATCGTAAAAATCCGCCCTCGGGGAGATCGACAGGATCAGGTGGTGCAAGTGGCGCCGGAAACTAATGAAGCTAGTGATGATCGCAAGATTCCGATTCGCCGAATCGCGGATCTGGAGATTCCAAGAAAGTTCAATGCGACCGTTGCGTCAGTTCGCCATCTCCTCCGTAACCGCCAGATTATCCTGCTCGACAATGATCTGCTGTTCGATGGAGAAGGACACTATGAGGAAGGCACAGAGGTGGCGGTTGTTCGAAAACGGCTTGGAGGCCGTTACACGATGACACACCGACACGGCAATGATGAGTTCGATCGCGTCGAATGTGAGCGTGCGGACAGCAGTTTGAAAAGAGAGCAACGTAAATGGTGCAACCTGTTCTTTGAGAGCGAGCTTGTAAGCGCGACCCAATAGCCAGGACTGCTCAGATGTTTCTCGACGATGCTCTGACTCTGAATGCCAGTGAGTGGTCGGACGATGACGCGGTCGTTGGGTTTGACGTTCGTCACACATTTGCATCGTTCAACGATCGCGTAGATCGCATAGCAGCCGGTTTGCAGTCGTTGGGGCTGGTTGCTGGCGATCGACTCTCGATTCTTGCAGACAATCATCCAGACTATCTGGCCACACATTTTGCGTGTGCGAGAACTGGTGTGATTCTTCACGTCCTGAATGTTCGATTGACGGCGGGCGAAATGGCTTATGCCGTCAATGATGCGGCCAGTCAGATTTTATTCGTCGATGACCCTTACACCACAGATCCGCTGCTGGCGGATTTACTGACACAGACACCTTCTATTCACCAGATCGTTGCAATGCGTGAACCTGGCGAACACTGTACGGATTCACTGGAGGCGGTGATCTCTCACTCAGATGTTCTGACATCGGTTGAGCGTCAGGTAACCGATCCCGTGATTCTGATCTATACCAGTGGGACTACGGGCCGGCCCAAAGGAGCTCTCCAGAATCATCGAGGCTCCCTGATGGCGGACCAGCTGATGACGGAAGCAGGACTGTTCAATCGCCAGGACGTGTGGCTCGCATCCATGCCCTTCTTTCATCAGGCAGGCCTGATCCGTTCGAGGGCAATGATCGGGGTCGGTGCACTGAATGTGATTTTGGGACGTCTATCCCCGGAACAGGTTGCCGATGCGGTTCGAGTACATGGTGTGACCGTCGCTATGTTGGTGGGAGGGCAACTCCGATCGATTCTTGATGAAAATCCCGAGGGATCCAGTCTGCGGCTTCTGATTGGTGGTGGTGGCGCGGGTGAGAGAGGTGTCGCGTCCCTGACGCGAAGCTGTGAACAACTCGGGTGTACCGCGATTGGTGTCTATGGCCAAACGGAGACTCACGGCACGATCACGGTTGTTGATCTCAAGACCGCCCAGCGAAACCCAGCGACCTGTGGATATCCAGGGAAGGGCGTATCGCTTCGCATTATCGATGATGAAGGCAACAGGATGTCTCATAGTGAGACCGGCGAGATCCAGGTGCATGGCTCTATGACAGGCAGTTATTGGAATAATGATCAGGCGAATGCAGACTTGTATTCCGCGGATGGCTGGCTCCATACAGGTGATCTTGGCTATCTGGATGAAGGAGGCTGGTTGCATCTGCGTGGACGCAAGAAAGAACTTATTAAAACGGGTGCGGAGAATGTGTATCCACGAGAAGTGGAGGTCGTTCTCCTCAATCACCCAGGGATTAGTGATGCAGCGGTGATTGGATTGTCCGATCGAGAGTGGGACGAAGCCGTTGTGGCCATACTGGTCGCGTCGAATGATCAGCCACCATCACTGGATGATATTCGTGAGTTTTGTCGTAGACACATTGCAGGTTACAAACTCCCGCGACGTGGGGAATGGGTGGATGAGTTGCCACGTAACCATACGGGAAAGATTCAGACGGGTTTATTGCGTCAGCGCTACCGAGCGGAGGTGTCTAACTGAGCGATTCCATTGCCTTCATTTAGGACGTGACGTTGTCCCCTCGCCAGATTGGTCCATTTTTCTAAAGCGCGTCCTGGCCAGAGAACATTCACGTCCACCTCTGGCTGCTCGTTGGCAGGAAGACCAAACGACAAGACCAGCGAGACTTGTGACAGATAACTCCTGGAAGGCATCACCTGTTGATGCTGGGTGAAACCGTCTTTATCGGTCACTGTAACCTCAGCACCGATGGCCTCCAGGTTTGATTGTGCCCCTTTGAGCTTGATCGAGATCCAGTCTCCGGTTCCGGGGTGATCGTTACGTAAGAGCACTGGCACACTATTGATGGCCGTTACCACTAGGTCAGGGTCTCCGTCCGCGTCGATGTCGGATGTCGTTAATCCTCGTCCGGCGAGCGGCACGCCCATATCACCGCGAAGTGAGACAGGCTGGTAGGTTCTTGTGCAAGCACCACCGCAGTTCCAGAACAATTGAAGCGGTTGCTTGTAGCGTTGGCTGGACTGTACGCGATTGATCTCAGGCTCAACGTGTCCGTTGGCGCTGAGGAGTTCTGCGTGGCCGTCGAGATTCAGATCAACGAACAGCACGCCGAAAGTCAGTGCCCTTCGTGACTTGGCACCAATGCCGCTGATGACAGCATCGTCGCTGAACGTACCGTCATGACCGACATAGAAGGAAGTCATCTCGTTGGCAAAGTTGCCGATGGCCACAGCGATCTTGTTGTCCTGATATCGTGCTGCGTCGATACCCATAGCCCCGGTCGCCTGACCACTGGTATCAAAGGCGAGACCAAGATCGATGCCGGATTCGACAAATTGGTGTCCACGATCATTAATAAACGCAAAGTTCCTGACGGTATCATTGGCAATGATCAGATCCATCCAGCCATCCTGATTCAGGTCCAGTGGCATAACGGCTAGCGCTTTCCCCTCCGCGACGCCCGCCTGACTGGTGACGTGGATGCCTGCTTCGACGCTGACATCTGTGAAGTGCGAGCCGTCGTTCCTATACAGGTAGGATTGCGTCCCGGCAAAGTCGGTTGGCGGACCATACGCCTTCCCGATACCGGTGAGCTGGTAGTCCACACTTTCGTTGATGGATTTTGACCATGTCACGTAGTTGCAGACGATCAGATCGAGGTCACCATCATTGTCGTAGTCGAAGAAGGCAGCACTGGTGCTCCAAGCATCGTCATCACCACCGACCCCCATTTCCTGTGAAATATTGGTGAAGTGATCGCCATCATTTCGATAAAGATGGTTGGCGCCCACTGCGGTCACGAAGAGATCCGTATCGTTGTCCTGATCTATATCACCGACGGCAATTCCCATACCATAAAACGATGACTGCAGATTGCTGGTTGCGGTGATGTCGACAAAACGTTCGATGTCATTGCGATACACGTTGATCGCTGATAGCTCAGACGAGAAGGAACTGTCCCAGGGCCAAAAGCCTGAGTTCACAAGGATCAGATCATCATCGCCATCATTGTCGACATCTGTGAACGCCACGCCACCTCCCATGGTTTCTGGCAGCATCCGATCACCGTACGCCCCGTTGACGTGGCGGGCACGGATGCCCGCGGCGTCGGTGACGTTGCTGAAAGGAAACATAGGTGGCGGTGTTTCTGTGCGCTGTGTCACGGGCCCGGATGAGGGACGTTCATTCACTGATTCGATGGGTGCATCAGGGCGGAGAAAAAAGAAGACGACAACGACTAAACCAATGGCGATGAGGAGCGCGAGAGACCACCAGAGACCAAGACGTATCGAGGACTCATCACCTTCGTCTTCGTCGTACTCACTCATGACCAAACACGGGAGGCATGGCGTGCGACAACACTTGTTTCGTCATTTCGCTACGCGTGTTGCCCTGTTCGAAAGATGGATACAGATGGTAGATCACGACGGGTTCAGCTGCCTGATTTGCTGCTGGATCATTCTGACGTGCGATGTTGGCCGCCTGGTCACGGGCGTTGTCGTCAGGTCGGTACTTGGCATGCAGTGTCCGGTGTCGTTGTGCACCTGTATTATCTGACAGACGCTCGTAGAGCAGCGTCAGGCCATAGTGTGCTGACAGGTTCTCTGGGTCCAAAGCAATTGCACGTTTGAAAGAGTCCATGGCTGCGTCAAACCATGGATTAGGCTCGCCTTGAGTTACCAGTTTCCCGCGTTGAAATTGGGCTTGGCCCAGCGCCACGTGGAGCCGGTAGTCCTTGGAGAAGTCAAATCCGCGGTCGCGAGCTTCCGTAAAACGCGTTGATTCGATGTCCGCCATCAGTTCAATCGCTGATTCAAGCTCGCCCGACTGCACATCAACCTGCGCACTGAACCAGGCGACAGACCACGGGTAGGCGCCATGTTCAGCGGCCAGACGAATCATGTCTGCAGCTTCGAATATCCGTCCTTCCTGAAGGTAGACGCGTCCCAGATTCAGATAGCCATTGGCAGGATTGAGTGCACTGACCTCTTGAAACGCAGATTCTGCTTGCTTTAGGCCCCGTCGATCCTTTTTGCGTAGAAACCCGATCCCGTAGTCGTTCCAGCGAACCCATGCATCGATAGACGATGGAGGCGCGGCGATACTGGGGGACTCTTCGCTAGAAGTTGGAAGCGTCAACTGATCTGTCGCAATTGTCACAACTGGAAGAGGATTACCAGGTTCTCCCCGGAATGCCTCAACGTAACGGGTATCGAACTTCCGGTAGTGCAGAGCAACCTCGATCGAAATAGAACCTCTGATCGAAGGCGGTACCTGGATGAGGTAGTGGATGACATCTGCTGCGCCGGGCGGAATCTGGTGATCATAGAGTTTCGTAAATATGTCCTCGGCATTTCGAAGGGCGATTCTCTGTCCATATTTGTCCAGCACGTAGGCGTTCACGAAATGTGAAAACGGATGGACTCGATCCTGGTCGTCAATATCCCCGCTTTCCGCGATGATCTGCCCGGTATCTGTGTCAGTAACCGTGACAGACAACCAGACCTGGTTAGAGTCAGCAGTGCCTTCTGTGAACAGGTGCCCGACGGTCATGTTTCGAAGTACAACATCGAGCACATAGTTCTCGCCTGGAACAAGGACAGGTGACTGCTCTTTGAGCGGCGCGATCAACGGTCCGTCTATGCTATCGCCCTTCCTGAGTCCAAAAATGTCGAGACGCATGGAATCTTTTAACATCTGTTCGTGGGCGTGGTTGACGTGGTCTGGGAAATCGAGCAAGGATGCTAACGCAGTATTGGCAGCTGGGAAGTGGTGTCCGTGCACTGCAAGACCGTCTTCAAACGGTTTCGCACCTAGGTCATCAGATGGCTGCCATGGCATATGACATCCATTACAGTTTGGTTGAGCCTGATCAGGGTAGTAAAAACTCTGTACGCCATGTCCGGACACACCACTCAGCAGAAACGAGTCGTAATGATTCTGGCCACGCAGCCATTTGTATTTGTTCAGTTTCTCTGGCAGATGCACCTTGTGACAGGTACCGCAGAACTCTGCGGATTCGTGGAGCGGCTTTAAGAACGTCCGTTTATGGAGTGCAGGTTTTCCTTTGATCAAGATACCGTTCACCCACTGCAACGTGGGATTGTGCGAGAACGCGAACGGATAGTGCTCGGGTGCACCGATGACGTAGTCGGAGTTACCGCGGGGACTGCCAAGGGCAGTGATTCCGTGACACGACACGCAGGTGATACCCGCGTGTGCGGTCTCATGTTGCTCGTCGTCGAACTCTGGATCGTCAAAGGCGCCGGTAAATAGAGGAACGGGGTCATGGCATCCGGCACAGAAGCGTGCAGCGGTAACATTACCGTCGCGTTCGAAGGCGACCTGGCGCGTGTTGCGAACGGAGAATAGGTAAGCTGGATTATTGAAACTCGCAAAACGATGAGCACTGTGTTGCCACTGCTCAAAGATATCCTGGTGGCAACCGGCACAATAGTCGTCTGCCATCAGATCCTCGGTTGTCAGAAAATGCCCGGATTCTGTTCGGGCCAATGAGGGTTCAAAGTTGCCTACAATCGGCTCAGGTGGCGGCGGTGTCGACACCCACACAATGACGAGACTCATAATGAGGCTAATGCCACCGATGGCAGCCCCAGCACCCCAGCGTATTCGTTTACCGGCAAGGCGATGTAGAACGAACAGCCAGCAGGCGGCCAGTGGCGCAGCGATATGTAACCAGTAAACGATGTTTCTGCTCACGGGATGGGAGAGTTCGAAGATAGGCAGTCCCCGCGTGAGTAGAATGCCGCTGACGAAAAGCACCAAGGTGACGGCAAATAATGCCAACCCTAGTCTGACCGCTAATCGATTTGGTCGATGGAGGGCGCGTCGAAGGTGCATGAAGCTATACACCAGCGCAGGAGCAATGATGGCGAAACCCAGCGCGAGGTGTAACAGAAAGGCGATCTGGTAAGTGAATCCTTGCAGGGTTTCACCGCTTCGCCACTCGAGAAAACTGATCGTACCGAGATAGACCGAATCGACAACCAGAACGGCAAAGGCAATCAACAGAGCGGCCAGCAGCCGGTGCATACCCGGGGTGACGACCACGCCGCTGCGAGGGCGGTCGGTTGTCACCGAAGTCCTGCCTGATATCGCGTGTTGAATCGTTGCATCAGGGTCTCAGCACGAGCGAGTTCGGGACGAGACAGGCCTTCTGGAGCGGGTAGTGGACCGACAGTTTCACCATCTGCGGTATAGAGGTCCATGTCTTTTGCCCAACCGCGAAAATCGAGTAGTAGATGGCGGGTCGTCCCTTCTTTGGGCCTTTCAAACGCACTGAACTCCAGATGAATTTCCTCCCCGCCCCCAAAGATCGCGAGTGCCCCGTCCTGATGACTGACTAGTGCTTGTGCGTCTCCAAGCTCTGTGTAGTAACCCGCTTGAAACTTAGTATCCCAATACGGTGCACGATCGTCATAGTCGTAATGTGGAATACGTTGTGGACCGTTGGTTCTTTTTGGGAAACCGATCTTGCTGATGTGAGCGACAGCGGGCTCTCGTCTTTGAGTCTGGAAATCGATGTTCTCTTCGTAGACGACCTGAAGCAGATCCCAGTAAATCTCCATATTGGAACGAAGACGTAGGGTTCGCGTTCCCTCGGGCAGCTTGGGTAGTGGTAGCGCCATGGGCCTGGGCATGCCGGCGGGGTAGCCAAACTCAGCGGCAACCGTCACCCAGTCTCCAGTATCACCTTTTGCCTCAAGCGTGGCGGTCTGGTAGCGGATCCCCGCTTGCCAAGCTGCAAACACCGTCTGAGAGTAGGGATACTCCACCCATCCCTCTGCGAGCAAAACCGCATTCTCGCGCTGAAGCGGTTCTTCGAATTCGAGTGTTAGAGTTTGTTCATTCGCTAAAAGACCAATAAAACGGGTATCGACAGCACCAGGTTCGGGAGCGTGTCGATCAGCTGCTGTAACAAGTTGTGTGACATCATTGCCGATAGCATCGATTGCGAGTGTCGGCAACGAGTAGTCTCTCCACGTAATGATACGCCCTGTGGCATGTGGCTCCGCAGTTGACATGCGTTCATCGAGGATGACGTTCCATCCACGCGGCACATCAATAGCTTCGAGATAGACCTGATCCAAATAGGCGTTCTCTTCCATCGGTTCCGTCAATTTGACCTGGTACCTCCCATCTCGGGGCTGCAACGCGTCGGCAGGCAGGAGGAATCGTTCAAAAGGACGCGGCTCTGCAGAGACCCCGGGCGTAGAGAAAAAGCCAAGACCGCCGACTCCCAATACGTCACTGACGAAGCGATATCGCTCGCCATCCCAGGTAAATATAACGGGACAGGAGGCGAGCTGCCGTTGGGTCTCTTCAA
>CAJWYI010000120.1 GCA_913049815.1 uncultured Gammaproteobacteria bacterium | reverse complement strand
AAAAGCGACGTCCCGAAACAGGCCGGGAACAATCACCCAACAAGCATTCCGACCGGCGTCTTCGAGACCGCTGATGGTCATATCAATATTGCCGCCTCGGGTCAGACATTGTTTCAACGGTTCTGCAAGGCCGCAGAACTCGACCACCTTCTCGAAGATCCGAAATTCAAGGAATCAGAAGGCCGCTCGAAGAACCGCGACGAGCTGAACGGGCTGATCAACGATCGCATCCGGCAGAAGGCAAGCCAATATTGGGTCGATCTTCTAAATACCGACGTGATGGGTGTGCCGTGTGGTCCGATTTATGCCGTCGACCAAGTCTTCGCCGATCCTCAGGTCGAGCACCTGAAGATGGCGAAGACGCAGCACCATCCGGCACTGGGCGACATCAAGCTGGTTGGCCAAGCGATCAATCTAACCAATACACCTGAGCCTGAAGAATTCCGCATGCCGGTCCCGGAGCTCGGCGAGCATACGGATGCGATCCTCGCTGGTCTCGGTTATGACGCGGATCGAATTGCCGACCTTAAATCTCGCGACGTCGTCTGACGCCGCCTGAACCGATACGAGAAAAGGAACCGACATGGAACTCAACACCGAGAAGATGATTGGGGAAAAGGAAGGCGGCATCGGCTGGATGACCTTCAACCACCCGGAACGACGCAATGCGATCAATCTGGCCATGTGGCAGGGTATCGGTGATGCCTTTGAAGCTTTTCAGAATCGGGACGATGTTCGTGTAGTGGTGATGAAAGGTGCCGGTGGCAAGGCGTTTGCTTCAGGCGCCGATATTTCTGAGTTTGACCAGCACCGAGCCAATGCGGAACAGCGGAAACATTATGGAGCGACCTCGGCACGTGGTAACCACTGGTTGTCTTCGCTTGGCAAACCCCTGATCGCGATGATCGACGGTTACTGCATCGGGGGTGGACTGGCCGTCGCACTGAATGCTGATGTCCGGTTCGCGACCCCCGGCTCGCGATTCGGCATACCAGCCGCCAAATTGGGACTGGGCTATGAATACGGAGGCATTGCAACCCTGGCACGGTTGGTAGGACCGTCGACAACACGTGATGTCTTGTTCTCGGCCCGGTTTCTTGAGTCCGATGAGGCGCTCTCAAAAGGCCTGATCAACTTTGTGGTTGAAGGCGATAAATTGGAGCAGGAAGTCCGATCTTATGCAGGGCTGATCTCCGTGAACGCACCCCTCACCATCCGTGCTGCGAAAGCTGCGGTTAGTGCTTTTGAACGTTATACGGATGTCGAAGCTGCAAAGGAAATTTCCGCACTAGTGGATGCTTGTTTCAATAGTGACGATTACAAAGAGGGGCGACGAGCGTTTTCAGAAAAGCGAAAACCCAAATTCGCGGGTAAATGAAGAGTGTTGATATTAAAAAGACGGAGAGTGAACTGATATGCCCGGTGAGTTTGAGAGCATTGAATACGAGGTGGTTGATGGGCGAGCGCGAATCACGCTGAATCGCCCTGAAAAACTAAATGCACTATCACATGATCTTCTGTATGAACTTCATGAAGCCCTGTGGGAGGCGGACGATAACAAAGCGGTCCATTGTGTGATCGTTCGTGGTGCTGGGCGTTCGTTTTCTGCGGGATACGATCTGTCCGGACCTAGAGCCCAATATGGCTTCTCTCGCGTACGGTCAAAAGATAACCAGTATCGTGGCGGTCGGTCGGTGGATGACGATGCGTGGCAGATGGAAAAAACGCAGCGGTATCGTATGGCTTTGTTTGACATGCATAAGCCTGTCATCGCCCAGGTCCATGGTTATTGTCTCGCCGGTGGAACTGACATCGCACTGATGTGCGACATGATTATCTGTACCGATGACGCACGATTCGGATTTCCTCCAGCTCGAGATCTTGGGGCATTGCCAAACAATATGTGGCTGTACAATGTTGGACCGCAATGGGCAAAGCGACTCATGCTGACGGGGGATTCCATCACCGGGGCGGAAGCTCAGCAGATTGGTCTTGTGTTGAAAGCCGTTCCGAAACAGCACCTGGAGAATGAGGTTGAGCAATTGGCAGACCGTCTTGAGTTGATCGATCCGGACTTGCTGTCCGCCAACAAACGCATCATCAACCAGGGTCTCGAGCTGATGGGTGCTAGAACGCTGCAAAGGATGGCGGTCGAGAATGACGTGCGAGGTCACAATGCAGCAGCGGCACTGACCTTTGGTTCACGCGTTGCAGAAAAGGGGCTCAAAGATACGCTGCGTGAAAGAGATGGGAAATTTGGCGATGGTATGGCGCGGGTGAATGGACCTGAATTGCGTGATGATGAAGGTCGACTGATTTAGAAGTACCAGCGCGCGCTGCCAAACACTACCGTGGGACTGTCCCCGAACTCGGAGCCTGCCTGTAGATTGAAAGTTGGTGTGAAATTACTGGTGTCCCCTGTGAACCATTGAATGCCTACATCCATGTGGCCATTCTGCGTGACATTACGGGTAGCCGTGAGCGAGGTAAACGCGGAACGATCTGAAAGATTAATGATGCTCTGTACTGAAATAGCAGCCAGCGGTGAGAGGTGCCAGCTCAGCACCGGTATCAGGTAGCGCCGCCCTGAAAGGTACACTTCACCGCGACGGAAAGGCGCAGAACCGCGTATCTGACCATAGTCGTTGGCTGATTCCGCACCCGCGGAGTTGAAATGTGTTTCCACCATGAAAAGCCAGTCTTCGTTAAACGCGTAATCCACGCCGGTGGATAGGCGCATATAGCTATCATCGCCGGATACAGCGGCGACCTCGAACCAGAATCCCAGCTGGCCAATAGCGGACTGAGTCCCAACGCCTAGCAGCTCATGGTTTGAGAACTGCGCTATCGTCATGGAAAGATCGTTGCCTGCTGCGTGGACCATGACCTGCATGTAAGCTGCCGACACATTGGGGTCAGCATCAGGACCCAGAATGACGCCTATGTCTAGTTCAGACAGTGTACCGAGTGGGCGCTGGAGACGAATGGCATCCACGCCGATCCGATATTCGGTGTTCAGGGTTTGGTGGTTGAACGGCAGAAAGACATCCGTTGGATTGATGATGCGTGCGGCACCAAACGTGATCGGTTGCCTGCCCACCGTCAGGTCGCCCCAATCTCGTTGCCATTTTATGTTGGCGCGATCGAGATTCCCAAATATGGCCCAGTCAGCCTGAGACGCCAACGTGCCGTCACGATCGGTGATTCGATAGGCTTCGCGTTGTACCGGCATCGTCGACAGGGAGATATCGTTAGTGGATAAACGCCTGAGAACGGAGGACAGTTCATAGTGGACTTCTAAAGCGTAGTGTTCTTGGACGTGATCGAATATCACTCTGATGCCGTTTTGCAGTTGTGTCTGGTTCTCCAAGATCGTCCTCCCGGAGATATTGATGTCATCCTGTAGGACGAGATACGATTTCAGAGAGCCAGAGATTCGAGTGTCAGCAAAAACCTCTGGAGCCATAGCGAGGTTGATACAGACGAGGCCACAGAACAAAAAAATGCAGGTCGGCAGAATGCGATGGCCGTGATGGATTGCCATCTCAGGTCGCGACGGACTCGCGGAGTTCGTCTAGCTCGATCTCACCGTCGCGAAGGTGAACCAGTCGTTTCGCACGATCCATGATCATCTGGTCGTGGGTCGAAAACACAAACGTAACACCGAGGCTCTGATTGAGTTCGCGCATCACGTCCAGAAGCGTAGCACCGGTCTTCGAGTCAAGATTGGCTGTGGGTTCATCCGCCAGAATGATATCCGGCTGTGAGGCCATCGCGCGCGCAACAGCGACGCGTTGCTGCTGACCGCCGGACAGTTCAGGGGGTCGACGATGCCCTAAGCCCGAAAGACCGACGAGTTCAAGCATTTCACTGACACGAGTCTTTCGTTCTCCGGCGGCCACGTTCTGCAGCAGCATGACGTACTCGATGTTCTCCTCCGCGGTCAGCACCGGAATCAGATTGTAGGATTGGAAGATAAAGCCGATGTGGTCGCGTCTGAAGTCGGAGAGGGCAGCACCACTTATGCTGGCGATATCGACACCTGAGAGTTTTACAGACCCTTCGTGAGGGATATCCAGTCCGCCAATCAGGTGGAGTAATGTAGATTTTCCTGAACCCGAGGGACCAATTAGCGCGGTGAACTCGCCTGAATCAATAGTCAGTGAGACATTCTCAACGGCTCTGACGAGTGTATCCCCTTCACCGAATCGTCGGCTGAGGTTTTGCGTCTGAATCACTTGCGGCATTGCTATAGGCTCTTCCGTAATGCTTCTGATGGCGCTATTCGAGAAGCATAGACCGCCGGGTAAACGGCGGCCAGCATCGTCAGTAGCGTAGTGTAAATAGGATAGGTGACAAATTGTGAAGGTGTCAGCACCGGCAGGATCGCTTCATTTAGTGCTACCCCGGAGACTTCATACTGTCCAAGTGGAATACCGGAATCTGCCGTGGCAAAACCAACCAGGGAAGCCAGTAACCCCCCAAACAGACAACTGGCGAAACCGAGTACAAAGGCCTCCGTCAGAATGAGCCTGATAATCTCGAACGGGCGAGTCCCCACCGCTTTGATGACACCGATTTCATAGATGCGTTCGTAGACCGACATGAACATCGAATTCACGACGCCGAAAGAGACAAGTAGAAACAAAATGGATCCCAAAATCACCGTGCCGATGCTGCTCATCTCCAACATGGAAGCGATTTCCCGATTCAAAGTCATCCAGCTATAGATTTCGGTCTGTTCCCAGTCAGACAAGTCAGTAGCGAGCTGAAGAGGCAGGTTAGCTGTATCGGGATCGCGAAACTGCACGATGATCTGGTGTGCGGCATCGTTCATGCTTAACATGGACTGTGCATCCGCGATATTGATAAATGCGAAACTATCATCCATGCCTCGAATGCCGAATTGAAAGATACCTGAGACCCTAAACAAAGCCTGGGTCAGTTCACCGGTGTCGGCTGCCGCCGTTGTAACGACGATTCTGTCGCCGAGATCGACTTCGAGGATTTCCTGCATTCCCGTGCCGATCAGAATCTCGAGCGGTGATCCGCGGAGGAACTCCCCGGCGACGAGTGCTTCGTCCAGTCTGCTGACATCAGTCTCCTTTAAGGGATCAATACCGTGGGTCATTCCGCTGATCACGTTGTAGCTGGATGCGATCATACCGCCTGTCACAACCCTCGGACTTGTGGCGGCGATCGCTGCATCTCGAGACAGCAATGCCTCAACATCACTAACGTTACTGATATAAAGGTCCACGTCGAAACTCTCGCTGTATCCTGCTCGGAGGACCTGGGCTTCGCCAGTCAGTGTTTTCGTAAAGGTATCAGTCAATGAACGCAACATGCCTTGGGTGATCGCGTCGACGAGGATTAGCGCACTGACACTGAAGCCGATCATCATCATCGTCAGAATCGTTCGACGCGTGTTGCGAAACAGGTTCCGAACTGCCAGACGAAAGGTCAACATCACGTGGATCTCATCGCGTCGACAGGGTTTATGCGTGCTGCTTTGACCGCAGGAAATATACTGACCAACAGCGCGTAGACATAAACGATGCAGGCAGGAAAGATGAACACATCCAATGAAAATTCACCCCGCATCGATTGCATTTTGACACCCCCGATATCTATGGGCTCCGGCATATCGAATCCAGTTGTTGCAAACCACCAGATCAAGGGAATCGAAAGGATTACCCCGATCACAAGTCCCAGTGCGGCCAGTATCGAAGTTTCAATAGTGATTAGCCGCGCAATGGTCCACGGTCTTGATCCGATCGCTTTCAGCACTCCAAATTCACGGGTTCGTTCGAGTACTGACATCAGTACCGTGTTCAATACCCCTATGAAGACTATGAAAAGAATGATACCGAGCGATATCTCGTTGGCACGTTTATCAGACTCCATGCTTCGAAAGAATGATGCCTGTACCGTTTGCCAGGGCGAAACAACGATGTCAGTGGCAGTGATGTCCAGTTGTTGCTGAACATTTGTTGCAACCTGGATCGCGTCATGGATGTCATTGACCCTAACTACAACTTCATGAATACGACCGTCCAATGTGAGGAAATTCTGTGCTGCCAGGAGGGGGAGATAGACATTGTGACGGTCCCCGCTGGTTCTTGTTCCAATCTTGCCAACGATGGTGAAAATATCGTTCGCGACCGATCCGTCGCCCCCCTGTGAAATGAGGATCAACTCGTCACCCACACCAACCTCGAGGAGCTCGGCCACGCCGGCGCCGACCAACGCAGGCATAGTTTCATTGATTTCGTAGGATGCTGGTAGAAACTTTCCCGCTGTCAGTTTTTCCTCTATCCGGGTGACAAGAGGTTCGGTTTCGACCTCGACGCCGATGATGTTGGCGGGTGCATGGTTGTCACCGGCATATGCAAGACCAGGCGCAAACAGCCGCGCACTGTATGCCGCGATACGAACATCCGTCAGGGATTCGGTGATGTCTTCCAGAGCGAAATGCTTGTGTACATTGGGCCGCCGAAGATAGTCTTTCTTGTGTACCTGGAGATGTCCTGTGGTGTCCTCCGTGAAGAACCGGATTGCGTTGCTGTAGCTACCCTCTGACATAGATATCGCAACACAACACACGAGGTAGCCAATACCGACACTCAGCCCTGTCAGGATTGAACGACGGCGTTGACGGAGGATGTTTCGAAAAGCCAGACGAAGTGTCAGCACTGATGTGCCTGCAGAAAATTGATCATTGGGTTCATTAGAATCGTCGTTTCAGTTGGCGCAGTGTAAAGACGTCATCGTTGATGGTGCTGTCGAACGATAGTGAGTCGTAGGTAATGACGGTGTGATGGCCGGGTTTGTTCAGAGCTTCCATCACCATCTTTGATGGCAACTGACGACCGTCGAAGTCCTGGACGTTGCTAAATGTCATTCTGCGAATCATTCGACCACGTTCATCATAAAAGGACTGACGAAGAGGTAGGAGTGGGTCTTTGGACACGACATAGTCGATCTGCCCCCATACCGTCACAGTCTCAGACTTTGGCGCCAGTACAATGGTGTAGTCCTTGTCGGATTCGGTGACCGTGAGGTTGTACTCATCGGTAAGTTTTGTCTGCTTGACCAGGTCGTCGTTGTTGAAGTCGCTGCCCATCCAACCGGATGTCATCATGGACGGTGGTACTTTGATGACCTTATTGATCTTTGGGAAATAGTTCCACATGTCGCCGTCGATGCGCAGAGTCGCGATACCTCGGTCTTTTCGCGGCGTGAGTATACGAATGAAGCTGTGCGTGTCGCCACGGCTTACGGAGGTCATATTCATCGTCCGTGAATAATGTGGGGTTTCAATCTGCATGGTCAGCTCCGCACGACTTGCTGCGCCCCGGTAGAGCTCTTCCATTCGATCAATCAGCGCTTCTGCATCAATCTGCTCCCCCGGAGATGCCCAGAGGGGGCCAGTCAAAATTACCAACAGAAGCGCGCTCCATGTGGAACAGAACTGGGGTTGGGAGCGAGGCGTTCGATTAATAATAATGTCTGTCTCCTGGCTACCTGAGCTGGCAGGGAGCTTAACCCAAACCAGAAAGTGACGCACCGATGTTCCGGACGTGTTTCCGATAAGGGTTTATTTGCATTCAAGGCGGGCGAGACCATACTCGCCTCGTCCTAGGGAGGAAGTATAATGGGTCAAGTTCCATTGGGTTTTGTTTGTACTCTGGTTTGGGTCTGTTCCGCCTCTGCTGAAGAGAGGTTGTGGGAGAGCTCGGTTGAACTGGGGGCAGTGGCCACCAGTGGCAATACCGAAGAGCGCAACATCAAGTTTAACGGCGACACTGCGCGTGACGGTGAGTCGATGAAACACAAAGCTCACTTGGATGCGCTTCGGAACTCGCGGGGTGGCATCACGACTGCTCAGAAGTATTACGCGTACTATCAGTTAGATTTCAAGCTGGCTGATCACCATTCCCTTTATGGTCGATTCGGCTACACGGATGACGAGTTTAGCGGATTCAATAGCCAGACCGACTTCACGGCGGGTTATGCGCGCAAGCTCTTGGACAATGATCGCGCAACACTGGATGGATCGATGGGACTTGGTATTCGAAGTTCAGAACTAGCGACTGGAGAGAGTGAGGATGAGAGTATTGTGCGTATCGCGTTCGACTACGTTTACAACATCAGCGTATCTGCGGTCTTCAAGCAATCGCTCAGTTCGGAAATCGGTTCCGACTCAACGATTTCCCGGTCAGAGACATCTCTCTCTGCAAACATCTCTGGCAACTTGGCGATGAAGGTCGCGCTGAACATCAATAACAACTCGGAAGTCCCTGTTGGTACAGAGAAAACCGATACAGAAACGGCTATCACTCTGGTCTATTCCTTCTAAGTTTGTTTGTTTGTGTCCGGGAAGCGCGAACAACACGGATCGCAGAAGGAAAATGTGCAGCTAATCGACGCTGGTAAAGCGTAGTGGCATTAGCTAATCTCGCTCCAAGAG
>CAJWYI010000119.1 GCA_913049815.1 uncultured Gammaproteobacteria bacterium | reverse complement strand
CCGGGTGGGTGTCGCTGTCGGCTCTGGTATCGGAGGAATTGCGACGATTGAAACCTGCCATAGTGTTATTCTGGAGCGGGGGCCCAGACGTGTTTCACCGTTTTTCGTGCCGTCCTGCATCATCAACATGGTGGCCGGACATCTGTCGATCATGTTTGGTCTTCAGGGCCCGAATATCGCAATCACCACTGCCTGTACGACAGGTGCGCACAATATCGGCTTTGCCGCCCGAATGATCGCGGAAGGTGACTCGGATGCCATGTTGGCGGGTGGCGCGGAGAAATCGATGTCGCCGACCACCATGGCTGGGTTTGCTGCGATGAAAGCACTGTCTGGACGCAACGACGAACCTGAGCTAGCCAGTCGCCCGTGGGATCGAGATCGTGACGGATTTGTACTCAGCGACGGGTCGTCGGTGCTTGTCCTTGAGGAGTACGAACATGCGAAAGCCCGCGGTGCAAAGATCTATTGCGAGATTGCAGGTTTTGGCATGAGCGCGGACGCAAGTCATATGACCTCACCTTCGGAAAATGGAGAAGGCGCAGCGATGTCCATGCGAAATGCGCTGCGCAATGCAGAGATCGACCCATCAGAGGTGGACTATATCAACGCGCATGGGACATCGACGCCACTAGGTGATGTTGCGGAGACGATGGCGATTAAGTCGGTCATGGGGGACAACGCAAAGAATGTAGCCATTAGTTCGACAAAGTCCATGATCGGTCATCTTCTCGGTGCATCAGGTTCAGTCGAGGCAAGCGTGTGTGTGAAGGCGATCGCGGACCAGGTCGCGCCACCCACGATCAATCTCGAGAATCCGGACGAACAATGTGACTTGGACTATGTTCCTAGGAGCGCACGTGAAATGCCGATCAACGTGGTGATTTCGAATTCGTTCGGATTTGGCGGGACCAACGGGACCCTGGTCTTCCGAAAGATGGACTGACCTTACGGGCAGCCACAGAGGCGCTCAATGAATTCAAAAGGGCATTCGATAAAGAAGAGACTGCTCGCCGTTGTCCTGATTGGTCTTGGCATTTTCTCTCTAGTGGCCGGTGGGTCGTTGATAATGCTTGATCTGTACTCCCGACAGGCGTTGCACGTCGAAGATGGTCGCTTGGTCAAGATTACTCAAGGGATGTCAGTCACCCAGCTCTCGAGACTACTTGCTGAAAGGCAGATTATCCCCTCAGTCAGATCGTTTGTCGTCTACGTACGCGTTGCCAATTGGATAGACGGTGCCACAATCAAGGCTGGCGAATACCAACTGAATGCCAATGACACAGTTGCAGATGTTGTCAGCCGCTTTCAGGCAGGCGTTGTAAAACAGTATCGTGTGACATTTCCGGAGGGATGGACGGTCTCTCAATGGAGGGATCATATCAGGTCACTTCGGGATTTGATTATTGTTGATGAAGCAGATGACCAGACCCTCTTGCAGACTATCGCACCGGCAACAGACCATCTCCCGGAAGGAATGTTCTACCCGGATACCTACTATTTCCGGCGAGGTGACACTGAGATTTCGGTGCTGCGCCGTGCCCATCACCGCATGCAGTCCGTGCTCGCTGAAGAATGGGCACTGCGCGGTGAAGTTCCATTGAACTCGGCCTATGACGCCCTGATACTCGCCAGTGTTGTTGAAAAGGAAACTGGGCTCGCGGACGATCGTTCGTTGGTCGCCAGTGTCTTTGTGAATCGACTTAGCGTTGGCCAGCGGCTCGAGTCAGATCCGACGGTTATCTACGGTATCACTGACTTCGATGGCGATTTGACACGCCTGCATCTCCGCACTGATACGCCTTACAATACCTACCGGCGTCATGGTTTGCCGCCTACCCCGATTTGTAATCCTGGCAGGGCAGCCATTAGCGCGGTCTTGAATCCGGCAGTGTCGGACTACTTCTATTTTGTCGCTCGAGGAGATGGATCAAGCCAGTTCTCTCGGACGTTAGAGGAGCATGAGGCGGCGGTACGACGTTATCAGCTCGGAATACCCTGATGGTAGACGATGGTCGACGTATTCACCGTGAATGGCGACAATAATTTGATGGAAACTTCGAGTCGATTTATCACCATTGAAGGCGCAGAAGGTGTAGGCAAATCCACCTGCATCGCTGTGGTGGAAAGCTGGCTCGAAGGTCAGGGCCTCTCTTATGTCTCGACGCGAGAACCTGGTGGCACACCACTCGGTGAGAAACTGAGGGCTCTGCTGCTAGATCCAGCGTCGGGTACCATCGATCCCCTTGCCGAGCTGATGATGATGTTTGCGTCGCGCGCTCAACATGTGAGCGAAGTCATCAAACCGGCGCTGGCGCTTGGCCAATGGGTCGTTTGTGACCGTTTCACCGATTCGACCTATGCCTACCAGGGTGGGGGTCGAGGACTGTCGATGGAGGTCATCAGACAAATCGAGCAGGTTGCTTTACAGGGATTTACCCCAGACCTGACACTCGTTCTGGATCTACCTGTGGATGACGGCCTGGAACGGGTTGCTAATCGAGGAGAGAGAGACCGGTTTGAACGTGAGGAGAGGGTTTTTTTCGAAAGAGTTAGAAACGCATTTATGCAGAGGGCAGCCTGGGGTGATCATTATCGTGTGATTGATGCCTCGGGTACTGAGAAAGTGGTTGGCTCCCGGGTCCGGCGTACTCTTAAAGAATTTTTGGGGAGTGTTGACTGACATGCCTGCAACATTGCTGCCTTGGCAGCTTGAACAATGGGAGACAGTCACGTCCCAAGTCGCTGCAAACCGACTCCCTCATGCGTTGCTACTTGCAGGACCCTCCGGGCTGGGAAAGCGACAATTTGCCAATCGTCTGATCGATTGGCGACTCTGCGCGCTTCATGATGAATATGAAGAAGCCTGTGGAACCTGTCCCAATTGCCTTTTGCGACTGGCAGAGACCCACCCCGATCGCTTTGTGTTGATGCCTGAAGAAGGCTCAGGTCAGATCAAGATCGATCAGATTCGCGCGATGGTGGATTGGGCGTATCAGACCGCGCAAAGAGGCGAGGGCAAGTTTGTACTCATTGAACCTGCTGAGGCGCTCAACCAGCAAGCCGCCAACGCGTTGTTGAAATGCCTTGAAGAACCCCCCGAGGGCACTCATTTTGTTCTCATTGCAGATACACCGGGGCAGTTGTTGCCGACGATCAGGAGTCGGAGCAGTACTCTCTTTTTCAGAACTCCACAGGCAACAGTCGCAACCGATTGGCTCGGACAACAGCCCGGTTTTCAGCCCAATCATAGCGTTTTGTTGCAGATTGCAGGTGGTGCACCACTTGCTGTTCAAGACATGATTGAAGCAGATTATCTGGATAGTCGCAGGGCTGTGTTGCGAGTGTTCTCGATGCTTAAAAATGGTGAGAGTCCGGTGGCGGCCGCAGCTTTCGTTAGCCAACAGTTACCAGATGCGGTTATCAGCGTTATGGTCAGCTTGATACTCGATCTCCTCAGGATGGTCCGTGGTGATCGGAATATTCGTCATGAGGATGTGATGGACCAGCTCGTTTCCCTCGCGGACAATGTTCCGGAACTCAGATGGTTTTCCTTACTCGACTATCTTGTTGAATGCCGCGCACTGCTTGCGTCGGGTGCAAACCCGAATAGGCAGCTGATGATGGAAGGTCTTTGTATACGAACAGCAGAGGCAGTTGGCTGAATCGGATTTCGAGATCCTTCTGGTTGTAGGTTCGTAGTTCATTGGGCAGCATTTTCGACTCTAGTGACGCAGGCAGGTTAAAGCATGGGAAAACTCGGCGGGGGTGTTTGCAAGGAGACCATGCTGACGTTGACCATCAATGACAACGCGGTCTCGCACAATATCAATAGGCCTTTCATCAAGAAGTGTGATCTGTTTGTGTTGAATAAGATCGACTAAGAATAGGGTGATGACGTTTTTACCCTGCTCGACATTATGGACGAGGCTGAAAAAATACCAGTCGTTGGAAAGGTCATCTGGGTTGCGAAGAAAGGTGCCAAGAGCCCGCTCTCGCCGAGGGTTGGAGTCCAATGTACGGATCCTGATAAGGTCGCCAAGGACAAGATCGAGACGTACCTCGCCTGTACCCGCGGACCTACGGGCCAAACTGCAACCATATGAAGAATATCGTCGGGTTGAATACCTGCGGTATAGACGCGAATCCGACCGTCAGCGTGTCGTGTCCATTAGGTAACGCGTGAGAAAGTGATCCATCATTCGATATCGATGGATATTCGTTGATCGACCGGTGATCCCGTGTTTTGCGCCCGGGTAGGCCATGGTCTCAAACATGAGTCCTTGATCCTGAAGGTCCTTGTAGAGCCTTGTTGTGTGCGTAAACAAAACGTTGTCGTCTGCCATCCCATGGATAAGGAGCAGCGGGTCAGACAACGCGCTCGTGTATGGGAACACACTACTGGCCTCGTAGCCTGCCTTGTTGTCTGAGGGTAATCCGAGGTACCGCTCCGTGTAGTGCGTGTCATAGAGTCCCCAATCTGTGACCGGCGCAACGCTGATACCACATTTGAACGTGCCAGGTGATTTCATGAGTAGCATCAGTGTCATGTAACCACCGTAGCTGTGTCCAAAAACGCCAATTCTATTGCTATCGATCTCATCGAGTGACTGAAGGTACTGAACACCCAACAGCTGGTCCCTGACCTCAATGTCACCCAGGTGACCATAGATTGGCGATTCAAAGTCGCGCCCGCGGTCCGCGCTGCCTCGATTGTCCAGTTGGAAAATCGCATATCCCTGGGACGTCATGTAGTGGTGCCAAGGGGTCAACCACTCGTTGTTTACACGACGGACACCGGGCCCGCCATACACGACTACAACGACTGGACATAATCTGCTGGAGGACACGCCAACAGGTCTCAGCAGTCGCCAGGGCAGGGACTGCCCGTCCTCGGCTGTGAGAACACCGAACTCTACCGAACCGATCTCGGACTGATATTGATGGAATGGATGCTTCGTTTCGCTGACCTCATCCGTGATGATATGTTTCAAAGGAGTGTCAAGATCAATGATTTCTACGCGGGGTGGTTGTCCGACCGCACTGTATCGATCGACGACATGTTGGCCCCGTAATGTCGTTGAGTGGGTAAACCCCTCCTGCGACAGTCGCTCGGGCTGTCCACCATTGATTGGTACCCGGTAAAGGTGATTCTCGAAAGGACCGTCAGCAAGTGCTTCGAAGTACACGATGTCGTCCCTGACGCCGACAAGCGATGTGACCTGCCAATGACCTTGCGTGACAGGTGCGACATGCCCCTTTGTATCTCCTAACCACAGGTGATGGAAACCAGAGCGCTCAGAGCCAAACACAAACCGCTCATCGGATAACGACTTGAAGCTGTTGCTGAGATTAATCCACGTCTCGCACTGCTCAGTCATGATTACGGACGTTCGTACTTCCCTGTTGTCGAAACTGATTTCAACGAGTACGTAACTGAGGGTCTGCTGGCGTCGATCCTGTACCAGAACCATTATCTTCTTCGGTGAAAGCCAATAAACACGGGCGATATAGTCATCGTCATGTCGAGTGACGTCGATCCACAGAACGTGACCTGTCGTCAGTTCGACCACACCGAGTGCTACGTCGGCGTTAGGTGTTCCAGCGAATGGATATCGTTGGGCAAAGACGGAGAATGAATCAGCTTCAATCTCATAGCGTTCTGATATCTCAACCGGAGTTTCGTCGACCCGAATGAAAGCAATTGCGTCAGATGATGGAGACCACCAATAGCCTTCGTAGCGGTGCATCTCTTCCTGTGCAATAAACTCAGGTAGTCCGTAACTTAGCTCTTCGGTACCTTCGGGAAGAACGCGATCTACGCTGATTTCTGCGCCTTTTCTCGGTAACTGCTCCGGTATTCGCATAACATGGAGCGTGCGGTCTCGGATGAATGCCAGCTGCTGGCTATTCGGGGAAAATCTGATGTCTGTCTCGTAAGTGGCGTTATCAGTCACTGGCAGGACGCTCTTTACATTCAGCTGCAGGAGATACAAATTACCGGCGAGAGGAACGAGAATGGATTGGCTGTTCGGTGCCCAGTAGTACTCGGTAATGCCTTCATGCGAAAGCCTCAGGCGTTCCCGACGTGCCTTCTCTTCGATCGAAAATTCCCGCGCGTCAAATTGATTGGCACTTGCAAGAACAGACTTTTCACCGGTGGCAAGTTCGAACTGCCAGAGGTCCAGTGCATCAGCCTGCGAGCTGCTGCCAGAGTTTTTAGCCGACAGATAGGTGAGTCGCGTTCCGTCAGGTGAAAACTGAAGACCTTGAGGTGAACTGCCTTCCAGCGCCGGTGCACTGAACAAGCGCTCCAGTGAGAGTTTCATTCAGTCAACCTCAGCAAAAGCTTGACGTGTGAGATTTTGAGGTTGTCCGCCTTTCATGAGGATATTGTCCTCAATCCGAATGCCCCCGTATGGTATGAGTTCATTGATCAAGGGCCAGTTGAACGCATTGCTGTGTTCAGAGGCCTGTAGCTGCTGTAACAACATGGGTATGAAATAGAGGCCAGGTTCGATCGTAAACACCATATCGTCTTCTATATTGCGAGTAAGGCGGAGCGCCGGGTGTTGTTCTGGTGGTTGCTTCAAAGTACCGCCGATGTCCAGTTGCAGTCCGCCGACGTCATGGGTCTGGAGTCCGACCAGATGCCCTAGACCATGAGGCATAAAATGAAAAGATGTTCCGGTTTCCACCTGTGACTCAGGGCTCATCGTTGAGAGCCCTGAATCGACTAGCAACTGCGACACGCGCAGTTGCATCGCGAGGTGTAGGTCGGTGTAGTTGCTGAAATCAGGGATCCTATTTATCAAGGCTTGTTGGTGTTCATCCATGGCGTTGACAAGATCTGCGAACGAACCAGATGTCCTCGCGTAGGTGCGAGTGATATCAGCGGCATATCCTGCATTCGTAGCGCCTGCATCGATGAGCATTGAAACACTGTCGATCGGCACCTCATGGTCGTAGTGCTGATAGTGCAGAACGCTGGCGTGCTCATTCATTGCAACAATGCTGGTGTAGGGTGTTTCCTGTTCACGATGCGCGGTCGCTGCAAGATACGCATTCTGGATAGCAAACTCAGAACCACCTTCGAAGAAGGTTTCCTTTGCCCGGAGGTGACCACGGACAGCCGTCCGAGCCGATTGTTGAAGAGCTTCTGCTTCGTACCTTGTTTTGTAGGCCCGAAGGAAATGTAAATGATGCAGTACGCTTTCCGGGTTGATCTGACGACATTTCCACTTTTCCGCCAGCGCAACATCTTCTCCGACGAACCCAAGGGTTGAAGGATCTATCTGATCGCGAACCTCAGTCACGTTCTGGATGACCCTGACATCCCAGTGCGATGTCCATTCTCCCTGGGGAACACTAGCAGGCATGTACCAGTAATCCTGGGGCTGGTGAAAGTACAGAACCGGTACGCAGGATGGGCGAACAAGAATGAATGAGTCAGGGACGTGACGAACCGGTACCCAGTGGTTGAAATGAGGGTTGACGATGAAAGGGTATGCGCGATCATCGAGGAACGCACGGTGTTCACCACCTGATGCAATTATCAAGCCTTCGAGTGTACTTTCAGCGAGTGCAGCCTCAAGTCGTTCCTGCAGTGTTTTTATATGTTCCGCGTAAGGATCGAGTGTTGATTCGGGGGCCATATTGGCGCCTGCCTATTTACCCGTGAGTGCTGTGAGACTATAGCGGCCGAATCTTCCCGGTAACAGGGGATTTCTGTAGAGCTTGGGTTGACCAGCCGGCCGGGTGTTGAAGCGCTTGTAGGACCACTCGTATTGTTCAGGATTCAAACGGATCAGCGTCTCGAGTTGGCGCATGATACGCTCTCCGATGTCAGGGGCAGAAGCATCAATCTGACAGTCGAGATAGTGCAGTTCGTAGTTGCTGCCTGTCGCAATAGCGACACCGATTATTGTTCTGGCTTGTGATTGAGCAATCAGATCGGGAAGTGCTGATGAAGTCAGGGCCGGGATACCAAAGAAGTTAAGGAACTGGCCATCTCGAAGACGTGGCTGCATATCTGGTGTAAACACCACCACTTCACCGGCCGTTAGTCCTTGTAACAGCCTTACCTTGGAACGGTTTGAAGAGTCGAAGCACCGGATGCCACGAGCAACTCGATTTCTAATCTTCTGGTCTGCTGCGAGCCGGCGTGAGTGCGGTTCCAACACTTCGTTGACTCTGTAGTGTATTGAAAGATCCCGAAGGACAAGATCAGGTGTCCCCAGATTGGGTAGTAGAACGATACACCCTGTACCGTGGTGATCAGGGTGGAAGTGTTCCCGACCTTCGATACACTGGCAGAAAGGTTCAATGTCGGCGTCTGATTTAGACCAGATTTCAGCGTTTCGCAGTCGGTTCATCGAGTTATGAGACAGAGATAGAAGCGCTGTCCGACTGACGCTCTCAATACCTGCGGAGGGTCCACAATAGGCCAGATTCGTACGCGCGATTGAACCATCCCTTGTCAGCGTCCGTATTCTGGCGTAGAGGCTTGCGAGCTTGCCACGGAAATGGAGGGACGTGTGGCGAATTGC
>CAJWYI010000118.1 GCA_913049815.1 uncultured Gammaproteobacteria bacterium | reverse complement strand
GGCTGAGATGGCTAGTCTGACCAAGGCACGCCTGAATGACACCTATAATCTGGTCAGCAGTGAAGGCATCCAGATGCACGGTGGTATTGGCATGACCGATGAATACGAGATCGGGTTCTTTATCAAGCGGGCGCGTGTCTGCGAACACACGTTTGGAAACAGTGCGTTTCACCGCAATCGATACGGCGAAATTCAGGGATACTGATGCGATTTAGCAACTGAAAAAAAATCCGGGCTTGCCCGGATTTGTTTTTTTGAGGTCAACCAAATTTTTGATTTCACCGTGCTCAATCCAGCTCGGTGCTTGCGCAACGATAGGAGTCTTTTTGTGACTGACGACAAACAACATCGTAATGATATCTACGGTGACCTCGACAAGAAGCCTGAAGATGCAAGCCCCGCCATTCCAGCTGCAACGGTCATTCTCCTAAAAGATACGGATGATGGTATCCAGACACTCATGTTGCATAGGACGTCCAAGGTACACTTTGGCGGTATGTGGGTTTTCCCTGGAGGACGTATCGACCCTGAGGACTATGGTGACGATCCTGATGATGTTGATCAGGCAGCACGCACGGCCGCGGCACGAGAGACCATGGAAGAAGCGAGCTTATCCATCGCACCAGACCAATTTGTTTGGTTTGCGCACTGGACACCACCCGCATCAGTCCCGAAGCGGTATGCGACTTGGTTTTTTGCGACGAGTGTAGAGGGCGATCACGACGTGAACGTGGACGGCCAGGAAATTGCTGCGCACGAATGGATCGCACCGTCTTCGGCGCTAGAACGACATAGTAAGGGCGAAATTGATTTGGCACCTCCAACTTGGGTAACGCTCTATCATGTGATGCAATACGAGAAGGTCTCGGATGTATTGAAAGTATTTGCTGACAACCCTCACCGGGTCTACGTGACCCACATTGGTAAACGTGCCGACGGGGTCCGTGTCGCCATGTGGGATGGGGATGCCGGTTACGAAGCAACCGATGCGGATGCGGAGGGTTTACGTCATCGCCTTACAATGGCGGAAGGTGGATTCGAGTTTGAAACCGACATCACCTATTAAACATTAATCCGCAGCATCTCGTGCGTTGACGATGACGAGCCTGGTCTAGGCTAGATCCTCTTCGAGGGTCCTGCGGTAATAACGTGTCCAAGGGCGGATATTCTCTCGGAAGGCCAGAAAGGGATGTAACTTAGTAATCCATCCCATGTGTTTAGATACCTACACAGGCTGGTGATCAGGTAGGTTGCCGCTCACGCAGGTTTAAAGAACCGCACATTCATTTGCAGGTAGGCCGTAGTATTGGGGTGCTGGGCCCAAATATCTCGCCAACCCTCCGAACTCATGACTTTATTGAACTGTTGGTCTCTAGCAGTCTTGTTGGGCCATCGGATGATCCAACATACGTTGGGTTGCCCGTTTTCAGAGACATGAGGATTTGAGCCTGAGACTTCGGCGTCGATATTAGCGCTCACCCAGAAATCGATTACATCGAGATTTTTGCGGAGCCACGGTGCTGCGAACGTCTGCGCCCAGTAGCGATAGGCGTCGAACCACTCCGCCTCGATCGTATAGTCGCGAATTTCAACAATATGATCTGTCATAGTCGGTCTTAGATAAAAGGTGACAAAGGCTAAAACCAATTAGCCTATATCAATTATGAGGTAAGTAACTTCATATTAGCTTTAGCTCATGGATATTGTTAACTCTTCGACATCATCGAGGACCTTAAGTCTTACGTCCTTGTTAGCGTTGCGATGCAACGCAATGCGATTGGCACCTTCATTATTGAGCTTTTCCTTCCATTCGGAACCTTTAAGGAGCGGGTCGATGTTATCGGTCTCAGCCATGTGAAATACATCAGTATGCCCCTCCTCAACCTTCGCGATGATGTAGACGCCACCGATGAAGTCGTTGAATGTCATCGGATATGGATAGATATTGAAGTTATAGGCAGTACCGGATTTACCAGTGATTTCGACAGATTCAATTTTTCGCATGGGTGGTCCTCTTCGGAAATGGATTCGAAATCAGGATGCAGACTTCAATTGTCCGGGCTGATTCATCGAGCAGTTAAAGAAGTCGCACAATAATGGACGAAACCTGTCCATGTCGACGAGAAAGGCATCATGACCCTGGACTGAAGAGAGCGCCTTGAAATCGACGTCCCGTTCGCTGTCATCGAGTCCCTCTGCCAGTTCGCGTTGTTGTGTGATAGGAAACAACATATCGGTTTCGACACCGATGACCAGTGCCCTTTTAGCGCCGACGCGGGCGAGCCCGTTTTTGAATGAACCGCCATGGTCTGCGATATCGAAGAGATCCATGGCTCTTGAAAGATAGAGGTAACAGTTGGCGTCGAAAGCACCGACAAACTTCCTTGCGTGCGATTCAAGGTAGGATTCGACTTCGAAGTCGATACCAAAGGGGTCGTTTTTCTCGCGAGCATCGGCAACTCTCTCAAGACCAAATCTCTGTGCGAGTTCTGCTGAGCCGCGGTAGGTCAACATGCCGAGTTTGCGCGCTAACCGCATCCCTATGGCAGGGCCATCCCCAGAGTAATCCCCGCTATTCCAGGCGGGATCTGAACGGATCATTTCCCGTTGCAGCGAGCGCAGCGCAATGGAGTATGTGACCGGTCGCGCTGACGACGAGATCGACACGAGTGAATCCACCGCATCTGGAAACAGGACACTGTAGGCAACGGCGGTCATCCCACCCATAGACGCACCCATGACAGTATGCAGTTTTTTGATTCCCAGTGACTCAATCACGGCGTGACCTGCGCGGGCAATGTCTTCGATGGTTAGTACAGGAAAAGACAGACGATAGGGCTCACCTGTTTCTGGATCGACACTCGATGGTCCGGTAGATCCAAAGCAACTTCCAAGGGAATTGATGCAAATGACGAAGTACGTGGAGATGTCGACAGGTTTATCCTCTCCAATCATGGGTTCCCACCAGCCAGGTGTTCGATCTGCCTCTGATGATGCCGCGTGGGCAGAAGGGGACAAGCCGGTGAACAGCAGTACAGCGTTGTCTTTATGGAAGTTCAGCGTCCCCCACGTCTCAAACGCGATGGTGGGAGAATGCAGTGAGCCGTGCTGCATTCGGAACTCACCTTCGATTGTGTGGAATTGAGTGGCCTCACTCTTGCTCATGCTGAACCGCCTTTGTAGTTCTTGCCGGTTAGGTCGGTGCTATGAAATCGTCGATAGTTGGCTAGCGCTTTCTCGACCATCGGTCGGCGCCTACCCTCGGGTTGCTTGAGTGCAAAACCAGGGTCTGATTCTCCCATGGTACTCAGCAAATGATAGGCGTGGGCTGAATCAATATGTGTTTTGTAACCCTGAACATCTTGTTGTTGGTTGATCGCCATCTTGATCATGCGAAGCTGAAAACTGTCATTCTCGGCGATTCTGGATGCATAGACCATGGTTTCGCGCAGCAGATCGGACGGACCATAGACACGATTGACAAGTTCCAGCCGCTCGGCTTCCCGGGCGTCGATGAACCGAGATTCGAATAGCAGTTCCTTGGCCTTGCGCGGATGGAGGTCCCAGGGGACAGAAAAGTACTGAAAATTCGTTCCCAGGAACATAGCGTCACTTGCGGCGAAGATCATGTCCATACTGGAGGCGACGATCCATCCACCGAAAATACAGTAGCCCTGTACAGCTGCGATTGTTGGCTTGGGGATATCGCGCCATCGCAATGAATAGTCGACATAGAGATCACGCGACCGGATGAAACGACCCCGGACGCCCTCAGGGTAGGGGCGCCTCTCCTGGTCATTGCGTTCGTCATCGCTACCTAAATCATGGCCGGCCGAGAAATGATCACCTTCGCCATAGACCACGATGACCTTGACGTCGTCGTCGTCCGTCGCAAGTGTCAACGCTTGATCCATTTCCTCTAAAAGCTGCCGGCTCTGTGCGTTTCGCTGTTTTGGCCGATTCAGAATCACGGAGGCAATCGGAGCGTTAACCTCGTAACGGATATGCCCGAATGCCATCGTGATGCTCGTCCCGACTGACTAGCCGAGTGAGATGTCCACCGAGGGTCGCATTTCACCGACTACAGACAACACGTTGTGGATCGGATGATTGCGGAAATCATCCATCAGTTTGAAATTCAGGGGCTCGTTACTATCCATCGCTGTGAACGCCTGCTGCTTCAGGATATAGTCAAATCTTGCAGCCCATTTGCGAGCACCCAGGCGAGCCGTGTTGGAGCAATTGTCGATCATGTAGGAGATGCCGTTGTAGTGCATGTATGGATTCAATGAATCCACACACTCGATCACCGATTCATTGACGATTTCCGAGTATGGGTGCCCGGCACGAAGTAGAACATCAATCTGAGCCATCATGGTCGCGCAATATACACCGGCAGTGACCGGGTTAAGCGGGATCTCGTCTTCGACCCTCTGCTTGCGGACTTCCTCGCCAACAACCCACATTTCAGTACCGTCGATCTGACCCATTGGGAACTCGTCGTAGCGATTCGAGGCAGAAACAACGCTACGAATTTCGTTGCCACAGGCCACGTCGTCATAAATTTCCTGCAGGATCTCTTTGGCAGGCATGTAGGAGGCGACGTAGGTTTTCTCAAAAGCCGCACGATCATCTCCTTGGAGTGACTCGTACACGGCGAGAATGCCTTCATGGGAAATAGTCCTAGAAATGGGGCCGGTGACACTTTCAGCGGTCTGCACAAAAGCGTCTTCCTGGCTCATGCCGTCGGCACGATAGCGATAGTACAGAGCTTCGACGATGCCGTGGGCGGCGCCGAGCAGGATGCCTCGCTCACCGAAGATGTCCGATTTGTACTCTGATTCCAGAGTTGTCTGGAAGCAATAGGGTGATCCTAGGGCAATGGCCCACGCCAGCGCGTAGTCGGTAGCCTTTCCGTCTACGTCCTGATGGACGGCGAAGCTGGAATTGATGCCCGCACCATTGATCTCTTCCCCTTGAACATAGAGTCGTCGCACGGATGGACCCATCCCTTTGGGACAGACCGCAATGACATTGATGTTGTCAGGGAATGTGTCATTGACGGAATCCAGATGTCCGAGTAGGAAACCATGAGAGAGCCCTAGTGTAGAACCTGGTTTCATGGCCGCAAAGATCTCGCCATACAATTGCGTCTGGGCAGCATCGGAAATCAGCAGCAGCACCATGTCTGACTCAGCGACTACTTCCATCATATCTCCAAGCGTACCGTTTTCACTGGTGAAACCCGCCGCTTCTGCCTCTGCAACAGACGAGGAACCAGGCCGAAGGCCAATCTTAACGGGTGTGCTGTCCCCTAGCGTGTCACGGAGATTCTGAGCCTGGGCGGGTCCCTGAGACCCCCACCCAATCACACCAATCTGATTCACATCTGCGAATACCTGCTCTACCTGGTCAAACAGATGACGACCCCCTTTGACGACGGACTCCTGGCCATCGGCGACGGCGATGACGTCTTTGGTGAAAACCTGGGAATCGAAGTCCAAGGACATGACCATAACGGGGCTCCAGAAGCTTGAGAGTACGTACAAGAAAGGGCCGCAGTTATACAGATTTATGGGGGTTTGGACAAGGCTAGGTGCGGGATCCTGCTGTATTCAGGCAGTTGAGCAAATTTGAATCGACTCTGGTGTAATGGGCGCCTGAATCAACTACTACATCGATAACAGTCCATGGGCATCAGACTCGATAAGCCATTCCTACCGCTCCGTGAGGACGTGATCAAAACCGTTCAGGCACAGTTGGGCGTCTATCAATTGGCTAACGAATCGGGAGAGGTCTGCTACATCGGTTGTGCGGATGCAAGGTCTTTGTTCGGCCTCCGCGGTGAACTCGAACAGCATCTTGAAGATCCAGGGGTGTCCGGTTTTCGCGTGGAAGTGACCACCGCCTATCACACAAGGCGTCAGGAACTTCTGATGCTTTATCAGGCAGATCATGGCGAATTACCGGTCCGCAATAAGGACTATCCGTTTCAATTGGGAAGGCTATCGCCGGCCTGAAGTACCCCCACCGAGCGGGATGAAGGCGCGTCGCAGATGGACGCGAACGCAAGCAAGGTGCGATGTAAGAGGATGCTATGGAACTGTCTCTGAATAACGAACAACAGATGATCGTCGATATGGTGCGACGCTTTGTCCGTGATGAGATAATTCCATTGGAAATGCACCTGGACCCAGATGCAGATCAACTGGAAGCCGAGGACCGCGATCGACTGGTAGGCAAAGTCAAGGATATGGGCCTATACGGACTTGATATTCCTGTTGATTACGGGGGACCAGATATTGACGTAGTGACTCGAACTCTGATGGCGATCGAGATGAGCCAGCATCGTGCAGGCCTGTATGCACCCTGCTACGGCGTATTTGGTGGTGCTGGCCTTGCGCAGCTGTTTGAAGCCAGTGATGCCCAAAAGGAAAAGTATCTCTTTCCCACCCTCCGCGGAGAAAAGCGTGGCTTCTTTGGACTGACCGAACCCTCTGGAGGATCCGACCCCGCAAGGGCCATCCAGACGAAAGCGGTTCAGGATGGCGATGAGTGGGTGATCAATGGAGGCAAGATCTTCATCTCGGGCGCGGACAAGGCCGATTTCGGCCTCGTTTTCGCGCGCACGGGTGGCGAAGGTCGAGGGGGTGTCACCTGTTTTATCGTAGATACCGACACTCCTGGTTTCCATGTGCGCCGCATCGTGCATACGCTCCGTAGCGCGCACTACGCCACTGAGTTGCAGTTCGAAGACATGCGCGTGCCGGCCATCAACATACTTGGGCAGCTCAACAAGGGGTTTGCGATTGCCAATGACAGGTTGTCGAGACAGCGAATTCCCTATTCGGCTGGATGTATTGGTATCGCAGTCAAGGCTCATGAAATGGCCCTAGAATACTCAAAGCAGAGACAGACCTTTGGTGCCCCATTATCGAACCGTCAGGCTATTCAATGGATGCTCGTGGATAATGAAATCGACATCAAACAAGCCACCTGGTTGACGCTCGAAGCAGCAGATAGGGCGCATCGCGGTGACAGTTTTCGCAAGGAGGCCGCCATGTGCAAGATCGTTGCTACAGAGTCGGCGGGCCGGGTGGTTGATCGAGCTATGCAGATCCACGGAGGATACGGCGTGACCAAGGACTTTCCCCTGGAGCGCTGGTATCGTGAATTACGAATTCGGCGTATCGGTGAGGGACCTAATGAGGTCCAGCGGCACATCATTGCACGTGACATCATCGGAGCCGGACTGCGCTGAGTACGCTTAGCCGAGAAAGGATCATTGGGAACTGAATATGATACAGGAATTGCCGCTTTCATCGTATACCGTGCTCGATCTGACAATTGCTCGCGCAGGGCCAACGGCGGTGCGTCTATTAGCGGACTGGGGTGCCAATGTTATTCGGATTGAACCGACCCCTACGACAAGTCAGTCACTTACGGGACCGAGTACGGATCCAGATTCACAGAATCTGCATCGTAATAAACGTGGTCTTGCGATCAACCTGAAATCAGAAGAAGGGGCTGCGCTCTTCAAGGCGCTGGTGGCACGATCGGATGTCGTGGTCGAAAATTTTCGCGCAGACGTCAAGCGGCGGCTCGGAATTGAGTACGAGCAACTACGTGTGATCAACAAACGGATCATCCTGGCATCCATTTCAGGATTTGGTCAGACTGGCCCGTATAGTGATCGTCCCGGTGTGGATCAGATCGTCCAAGGAACTAGTGGTTTGATGTCCATCACAGGACAACCCGGACAAGGTCCTGTTCGTGCGGGGATTGCGATATCTGATACCAGTGCGGGGATGTTTCTGGGCCAGGGTATTCTGCTTGCGCTTCTGGATCGTGAGCGTACGGGTGAAGGTCAGTGGGTACATACCTCTCTGTTAGAAGCCATGTTGTGTAAGATTGATTTTCAGGGGGCGCGATACACGATGGCGGGCGATGTGCCTGCACAACAGGGGAACTTCCACCCTACCCAGGTCCCGATGGGCACCTACGAAGCACGAGATGGTCTCGTCAATATCGCCGCCAGTTCACCCAAGATGTGGCGGAACTTCTGTGAGGCGCTTGAAGCGCAGGCATTGTTTGAGCATCCCGACTATCAGGATTACATTGGGAAGCTTGAACATCGCGAGCAACTGAATGCCGATGTGAATTCGGTGACTCAAACGTTTACGGTTGACGAACTCGTCGAGCGGCTGAACCGGGTGGGTTGTCCCTGCGGCCCGATTTACGACGTCGGCTCAGCCTATGAGGATCCGCAGGCGCAGCACTTGAAGATGACGAAGCCCGCGCCGCACGCAAAGCTGGGTGACATTAATCTGATCCGGTCGCCTATCAATCTGTCGCGGCTTCCACACCCGGAGCGGTTTCATCACGCGGGGCCGGCAACGGGAGAACACACCGAAGAGATATTGGCTGAGTTCGGGTACTCTCAGGATGACATTGATGCATTGAAAACAGCTGGAGCTATTGCATGAGCGAGACGATCTCTCTGGAAACGGACAAGATTCTGGCGGAGGTGGACGACGGTATCGGCTGGATG
>CAJWYI010000117.1 GCA_913049815.1 uncultured Gammaproteobacteria bacterium | reverse complement strand
AGAGGCATTAGCGATTGCGTACGTGAAGCCTCTCATATCATCAACATGGGACACACACTGGCTAAGGCAGAACCCTATGCGCCAAAAAATGGCGCACAGTTCCACTTCTCCTTCCCAGGCTCAGTTCAGGGATTTCAGACACAGGCAGGTGATGCAGAGATTTCTAACGTTGCGATCGAAAACGCACGTGCCCTGCACGTTGTGGGTAAAGCGGGCAGCCGAGTAGGGACACCCGTGTTTACGCCGTCCAAAGAGACCGCGAAGTACTTCGAGAAACGCGGATACGCGCTGATGGCGTCTCCGCGTATTTTTCCGGGCCAGATAGTGACGGCCGCGATATCCGGTGACGTCAGTGATGTCAATCTATACCTCGCGTACTACGGTGAAGACGACGAACCTGCAATATGCCAGGTCAGCACATCCGCTATCTCTGATGACTCGGCGACGCTTCAAGTGGAAGTTCCACAACTTCCAGGCCCCGTGTTCGAGGTGGGGCTTGAACTGACATCCGATGCCACAGTGAATCTGCACTCTATTTCCTGGTCTGGGACCCCTCAGGTCACATTCGAGAAGCCCGCGCACAAGGGTTCCATGTGGCAGCGTGCCTGGATCAATGGAGTCGATAGCATGTGGGCCTGGGGCGAAAACTATCGTCTGATTCACAACCAGGGCATGGGAATGATTTCACAGGGTACCCGGGAGTGGCGGGACTACACCGTTTCGGCAGATGTGACTCCGCATCTCGCGCATCGTGCAGGCATCGCCGCTCGCGTTCAGGGGCTTACGCGCTACTACGCCATACTGCTGGCACAGACGAGTGGTGGCAAAAAAGTCCAGCTCGTGCGATGCAACCATTATGAGACAGTGATCGCAGAGGCCGATTTCGATTGGCAATATGGTGAGACCTACCTGATGGATCTACAGGTGGACGGCTCATCGTTGACGGGGAACATTAATGGACAGACCGTCATATCCGGGACTGATGATGCCCTCGATTCGGGCGCGATCGCACTGCTCATCGAAGAGGGTCGAACAGCGACACAACAGGTAAAAGTCAGTCCGATCTGACACATACCGTGCTCTAATACCCACTGTCAGCAGTGGGTGAATTCTCCGTGTGTTGGCTATCGTTAGTCATCGGACGGCGTTAAGCTCATTAGAAGGTGATAGTCGGAGTAACCAACCATGAAACGATGGTCCTTGCTGTCGGCCACAATGCTCTTTTTGACGAGCACAGCGACGTTCGCCGAGGAAACATCAGAAAACACCATCGGACCGAACGAGGAAACGCTCGCCGCTTTGGACAGTGCCGCCGCGCCATTCGAGCCCGAAGAATTGGGTCCTGATCTCAGTACACAACCGATGGACGAGATGATCGTTGAAGGTACCGCACCCGATCTCAACATTGTTCGCATTACACGCATTCGTTACGCCAATGGCAATGGGGCACGACTGTATCGTCTCGGAAAATACAAAGAAGCCTACCCCTTGCTGCTGACCGCGGCGAAACAGGGATTCAAACTTGCCCAGGCGCGCGTTTCGTATATTTACCAACAGGGCCTGGGTGGCATCGATCGGGACGCAGAGAAAGCAGTCGGTTGGCTGGGCGTTGCCGCATCTCCCGTTAGCGATCTTGAGATCATGAAGTATCACAGACGGTTCATGGCTCGTGTTCCTGAAACACATAAACCTCAGGTCGATCGAATCGTCGAAGACTACATAGCGAAATACGGCAACGAGGCGAACGGCATGAACTGTGACCGCACACGGGTCGCTGGAACACACATCTCCCGCCTGAAATGCGACTTGTACGAAGAAACGGATTGGAGTGGTTTCGATGTCGGAGATATTGAAGCTTCGATCAACGCGACTGGATCGTTTTCACTGGGGGACGAGACCAACTAAAGAACATCGAATCAAGCGTCTTGCTGTTTATGCACTCGGAGTCACATGAGTACCCCGGATAACACACCGGTTCTCATCGGTGTTGGTCAGATCACGGAAAAGTCTGCCGACCTCAACGCTGCATCGTCACCCCTTCAGCTCATGGAGCAGGCGACCTTTGCCGCGATCGGTGACGCAGGGTTAATCACGGATGCCACCAAAGAGATAGACGCGATCGTCGTCGTCAAGAGCTTCAGGGAACCAATGCGTAACACCCCTGAAGCCCTCGCCAATCTGCTGGGCGCTACTTCCGCACAACGCTGGATCATTCCGGACGGAGGTTATGGCCCCCAGTACCTGGTGAATCTTTTCTCCCAGGAGATCGCCCACGGGAAACACCAGATGGTGCTAATGACCGGCGCGGAAGCGATGGCGACGGGTCGAAAAATCGTCAAAACGGGACAGAAGATTCCTTGGAACATCCCTTCAGACTCGGACCCAGACTTCCTGTACGCCGTGCCGGAAATGTGGAACGAACATGAAAGACTACACGGCATCTGGCAGGCTTCCCACGTCTATCCCCTGTTTGAAAATGCACTGCGCCATCATCTGAATCGATCCATTGAAGACCATCAATTAGCCATGGGCACGCTGTTCTCCCGTTTATCAGAAGTGGCTGTCCGATCACCACACGCCTGGTTCCCGGTCCGTCGATCTCCAGAAGATATTGCTTGGCCCTCAGAATCGAATCGGTATGTCGGCTGGCCGTATACGAAGTACATGAACGCGATGAACCAGATCAATCAGTCGGCCTCGGTCTTGTTGACATCTGTGGGTCACGCACGATCGCTGGGTGTCGATCCCTCCAGATGGGTGTTTCTACACGGTTGTGCTGACGTCACCGAAATCTGGGATGTGACCCAAAGAGTTAATTACCACTCCGCCCCCGCAATCTCGATATTGGGAAGGGAGTCACTTGCGATGGCCAGGATCAATATTGAAGACATCACGCACATTGATCTCTATTCCTGTTTCCCAAGCGCCGTTGCCATCGCATGCCGAGAACTCGGTATCCCAGAAGATGATCCTCGTGATCTCACCGTCACCGGAGGTCTCGCCTTTCATGGAGGCGCTGGCAACAACTATGTGATGAACTCAATCGCCGCCATGGCCGATCAGCTCCGAGAGGATCCGGGCACCTATGGACTCGTCACCGCTAACGGTGGTTACCTATCCCGCCACAGTGCTGGCATCTATTCGACCTTGCCGCCTGAGGGACCGTGGCAACGTCCTGATCCAGTGTTCTATCAACAAGAGATCGATGCACTTGATTCACCCGTCTTCACAGAATCGCCAGATGGTAAAGCTGCCATCGAAACCTACTCCGTCGTCTTCGGTCGTGACAACCACCCGGATTTCGGGATTGTCATTGGCCGATTGGGCTCAAACCCCGAGACTGGAACACGTTTTATCGCCCGTGTGACACCTGATACGGATGTGCTCATGGATATGACCCAATCTGACTATATTGGTCGAGTTGGAAAGGTTAGCAGCGTTGAAGGCAGCAATATCTTCACGCCACTCTAGCGCGCGCATCTTCGCTTCGTCCCCAACAATTAATTTTAGGGGCATCAGTGGACGGTGTACCCATCCTGAAGCTTCGTTATTCCCTGGACTCGATGGAAGTGTCGCGCGATCGCAACCCAGTGCTGTTGATGCCGATCGGGGCCGATTTCGAAGCACGCACGACACAGTTTCCTGACTGCTAACGAAGTCGTACCTTCACAGCTTTTCGCGTAAATGTTGTGGCCTGACCTGCACATCGCTCATTTCTTCGAGGATTTGCATGATTGACCAGTACTCCTTATTGGACCAACCGCGCTCAAGACCTGTCAGGAAAATCTGAACTGCGGGTGATCCGATCGGCAAACGTACTGAAAGATCTGATGCAAGATCTGCCGCCAACCGAACATCCTTACCGATGGTGTGTAAACCCTGATGAGGAACCTGTCCAGGCGCGGGTTCCACCGCCCGCCCCATCACGTTCTCCACAACAGATTGGAAAACACCACTGTTACCACTACTGGCGCTCACAACTTCTTTCAGTACCTCGACCCTAAGACCTGCCTTCGTTGCGAGTGACAGAGCCTCCATGGCGGAAACCATGTTGATGCCTGCCAGTAAATTGTTGATGAGCTTAACGGTGGCTCCGGTGCCATTGTCACCGGTGTGGAAGATGCGTTTTCCAAAAGCCTCCAACACCGGCCTGGCTCGTGACAATACATCGGACTTACCACCCGCCATGATGGACAGCGAGCCTTCCTCGCGCTGAACAAGCCCACCACTCACCGGCGCGTCTAGTACATCGACACCGACCTGTGACATCTGATCGACAATCCAGCGCACAACGTCGGGGCTGATCGTGCTGAGCTCTACATAGATCATGCCAGCTCGCGCACCAGCCAGAACACCATCCGCCCCTGTTACGACCTGCCGGCTTGCATCATTTGATGGCAAAGACACCAGCACGATATCCGAAGCAGCAGCGACCTCTTTTGCAGATTGCCCAGACGCAGCGCCACGAGCACAAAGTTCTATGACAGGCTCATCTCTCAGGTCATGGACTGTTAGTTCAAAACCAGCACGTAGGATGTTACGAGCCATTGGAAGTCCAATACCGCCGAGACCAATGAATCCGACCCGCATGATGGCTTCTCCCTACCCTGTTTGATCCCAGCATAGGTAAACGGCCGCTGGGAATCGATCACTTCACGTCATCAGTCTCTGATCGAGGTAGCAAAGTATGCGCAACGGACCAACGTCGCGCTGGGTCCCTTAAACCGCCGGCTGGAGGAACGCGAGCGCTGGCCGTTCAGCCTCGACCTTCTCAAGGATCAGCACACTGCTCGTCAGCCGCATTCGTAGTCGGCGCATGAGCAGTCGCGATAACACCTTTGTATCCAGGTTGACCGTAGTAGCCGTCCGCATTGTAGTGATAGAACGCGAGGTACAGCACCGCCAGAATAGGAAACAAAGAAGCCGCCGTCACCCACGATAGGACAGACGCCAATACCCAGCGCGATTACAACAATGACCATCGCAGGAACCGTTGTGACCACACCACAGTCCCACGCCCTGTCGTCAATAAAAAAGGCAGCTAGTAAAAAACTAACTGCCTTCCTTGAAACCAACTAACTGGCGGCTAACGCCGCCAGATTGGGTCAGTTTAGACGCCAGATTCTTTGGTCGTCTTTACGATCGCCGCCGCCACCTTGTAGGGATCCGCATTGGAGGCTGGTCGTCGATCTTCCAATCTGCCTTTCCAGCCGTCTTCTACGGTGCCTACCGGAATGCGAATGGACGCACCACGGTCAGAAACGCCAAAGCTGAACTGATCAATCGACTGGGTTTCGTGCGCACCGGTCAGGCGCTGATCGTTGTCAGCACCATACACAGAAATATGACGAGGAATGTTCTTGCCAAACTCTTCACAAATCTTCGTAAACGTCTCTTCCTTACCGGACTCACGCATAACCGAGTTAGAGAAGTTTGCGTGCATCCCTGAACCATTCCAGTCGGTATCCCCAAGAGGTTTCGGATGCCATTCAATCGCATACCCGTATTTCTCTGCGGTTCGCTCGAGGATGTATCGCGCAAGCCATGTTTCATCGCCCGCCGTCTTTGCGCTCTTGGCAAAGACCTGGAATTCCCATTGGCCAGCCGCTACCTCACCATTGATACCTTCAACGTTGAGTCCGGCATCAAGACAGAGATCGAGGTGCTCTTCAATGATCTCACGACCATAGGCGTTGTTCGCTCCTACAGAGCAGTAGTATGGACCTTGGGGTCGAGGATAACCGGACTTGGGGAATCCTGGCGGCAAGTTAGACTCGGGATCCCAAAGGAAATATTCCTGCTCAAATCCAAACCAGAAGTCGTCATCATCATCTTCGATGGTTGCACGACCGTTAGACTCATGGGGTGTACCGTCAGCATTCAATACCTCTGTCATCACCAGGTAACTGTTCTTGCGATCAGGATCGGGAATGCAAGCGACCGGTTTCAACAAGCAGTCAGAGTCGCTGCCATCAGCCTGTTCTGTTGAACTGCCATCGAAAGACCACATCGGGCAGTCTTCCACCTTGCCGCTGAAATCAGATTCGACCCGGGTCTTACTTCTCAGGCTCTGAGTCGGCTTATAGCCGTCAAGCCAGATGTACTCCAATTTACTTTTCATTATCTCGTGTGCTCCTCCACCATCTTGAGAATAGCCAAACGGCTGTCGGATCCTACAGGATGCAATAAGCGTTCCGCTTTTGGGGCACCTTGTTGAATCAGAAATCCCATTGCCGACAATCCACGAAGTGACGCTGTATGACAACTTCCAACGACCCAAGCAGCCGCCTTGAATGCAATTTCGGCGGGTTCGCGAGGACCGCCGTAGTACCAAAGCCCGACACCTATATGCACCATATACGTGCATTGTGCCACTATCGGGTCATATTGGTGCGGATTTTCTGCCCACTTAGGGTGCTGCTGGATAGGAGATACACTTAAGCCACTGCGGCAGGGCAGCGATCGTGTTCATTCGCGCTGAACGGACAGTTGTCACATTGATAAAAGTAAAGAGCTATCCAGAATAGCTAGTCAGAGTCGTCAGCCCGTTCCAGATTGTCCAGGTCAACATTGAAACGCTCGTTCATTCCCTTGCCGTCGGAAAACTGATGAGCAATGATCAAACCAAATCCTGACCCCGAAAACTGGCCGCGGCCTACCTTGTAACCTCGTGTCGCCGCAGAACGGCCGATAAACGGCGTCATCTAGCGCCCTCTGGACCGCTAAGCCATACCGCGCACATGTCCTGTAACCTTAAATCGTCTGCAGCCACGTCATCACAGTAGTCCTCAAGCAACTTCCTTTGCCAGTCTGTTCCTTCAGGCTCCTCATTGTCGGTCACCAACGAAGTGTCCAACAAGTCCGGTACGATCGAAATCGTTCGAGCTGGAATTGGTCGCGTCGAAACACGCGATTCTGTCGTTGCCGATATCGTTGAACGTGATGTCGGGACAGTGTCGACGCCATATCCTAAGGGGGACGCCGGGACTTCCATGGACTCCTTGGAGGCTTCTGGTACCCAATTCATTGCCCAGGGGTTGATCCCTTTCTTTTCTAACTCACTTTTTGACACTTTCGATTTTATAATCACGACGCGATGGAGTGGCACTCCAGACGATTTCTTTTTTGATAACACCACCAAGTCCGAACCCAGATTTTGAGACCACTGCTGCCGGGACTGTTCCGCATTCTTCTCGTCCTGGAAACTTGCAATCACCCAATACTCGTCCGCGAGAACGGACGATGAGATCGTCAGTCCGATAGCCAAAGTCGACAGATGTTTAACGATTCTGATCATGTCCTTTCCATCGCGGTCGACGAACCGCTTGTCCCCTCGTCCAAGTGTAACGCAATCTGCGGTGCATTGAAGAATCTGTTCAAAACCCCATAAACCGAAGCCTATCTGCGTTTATCTAACAAGTTCACTCTGGGAACTGACTCCGGTCTATCCCCTCTACGCCATCATGTTGACTGAGCATGGTATCTCACCCATCGAATTGTCACTGCTGTTCAGTACTTGGGTATTGATTGGCATTATCACCGAGATCCCGTCAGGCGCGCTGGCTGCTCGGCTGGGGAGAAAGTGGCTGATTAATGTGGTCTCTCTGACGCTAGGGTTGCCTGGCTTTTCGCCGCCATCTTAATCGCCAGAGCGACCTTCACGTCCACAGCGGGACTGGGAGATGGCTTCGGCGCAATACTGTGGTTTATGATTTTCGGAATCAAAGCTGAGTCATTCGTTTTGGTCGGCGCCAGTGTGGGTCTGAGCGTACTAATGTGCATCAACTGCTTTGAGCTCTATACACTCGCGACACGCTGGCGAATCAGCGACATTCAACATCCACAAACCCGGGAGTAAGCAGTGAGCTATACCATCTACGGCGGCGAACTCAGTTACTTCAGTCGCAAACTCGAAGCGGCCATGATCTTCTACCAGGCCGATTTCGAGTTCAAACCCAAAGGCCCAAACAACGCGCAGCATATCGAACAGCGATCGGGGACCCATCAGGTACCCGTCCTACATACTCCTGAAAACTGGATGATTGGTGACACCACACCCCTCATGATGATGCTCGATGAACGATTTCCACAGCGACGGATGTTCCCGGAAGGCGCTGCGGGTGTCCTGGTGCACGTTCTGGAAGAGTATTTTGATGAGTGGATCGCGCGCACAATGGTGCACTATCGATGGCACTATGAGGAAAGTGCCCGATTTGCCGCGCTGCGCATGTCCGGGGGCAACCAGCAGGCTGCGGAGCGGGTGCTCAGCTGGGGACCCAGGGCCTGTCGTGCAACCGGCACAGAATCACCGGTTCAACAAGCAGCCGCAGAAGACGAGTACGTTCGTATCCTCACTGCGATGGAAACCCAGTTGTCGATCACACCTTATGTATTGGGCGCCAGGCCATGTGCCGTCGACTGTATTCTTCTGGGCGGGCTTCGAGCACATACCTACATGGATCCGACACCGAAACGCGTCACAGAGGGTTATCCAAGGGTTGTCGACTGGTGCACACGCCTCGCGGATGCGTGGGATGGAACCGGTACCATTAGCTTCCCCTCAATAACACCGTTCGCGCAATTCGTTGCCAATGAAATGGTTGATACTTACAAACCCTTTCTGTTGGCAAATCGCGAGGCGTCCGATGCCGGTGCGAAAGCTTTCCACGCGGACATCTACGGTGAGTCCGTGAGCTACCTGACGCGTCCGTACCCACCTC
>CAJWYI010000116.1 GCA_913049815.1 uncultured Gammaproteobacteria bacterium | reverse complement strand
CATCAGGACGAGGACTAGCCCGCGTCCACTACAATACGATCGACTGTAGCTCGGTCTGCGACTTGGAGCGGGCTGATCGCACTGGGTCAAGCCTCGACGAAGCGCCCCAATAGACATAGACCATCGCGTTGCGTGGTCTCGAATAGTCGACGGGGTCGATACTGAAGTGAACCACCCGAGCACTGTGAATCACTGCATCGCCCGGCATCACCTTCACCTGAACGATACGCTCGTTCGTCTCGTCGTAGTCAGGCAACGGATACGCCTCTGTGAACACTTTCCGATGTGACCCGCGCTCGTAATGCAGACACCCGTTCTCCGCGTCCATGGCGTCGAGGGCGACCCAGAGAGACGCACCTGAGGGTGGCGAACGATAGGCGCCAAGCGCATCAAAATGGGGATGAGTCCGCTCTACACCACGGGGTTTAGAGATCCACGAGACATTGTCTGGAGACAAACCGTCATCAATCAGATATTTAATGAGCGAGATCTGGTCGCCGCCAAGCAGGTAATCGTAAAACCAGGGTTCGAGTGCATCCAGACTCTTCATGCTGCCAAACGATACCTGTTTCGAATCGGCACGCTCATGGACAACGCTTAGATGCCACCTCATCTTAGCGACCTCGTCCTGGTCGCAGTAACCACGGAGAATGACAAAGCCATCGCGGTCGAACGACGCCTTCAAGCTCGCCAGTTCATCTGATGAGTATTTGGTCGGCATCTGTCCCTCCTGTCAGGCTGACTCAGCCAGCTCAGTATCCGGTGGCAATAGAAAGTCGCGGATATGATTTCCTTTGTGCGGATCCTGAGTAATTCTCGGAATGTCGATGCGCACCTGTCCCGTGATAACCGTTTCGTAATACATGACTGCTTCTAGCAATGTCGTGAGCAGACGCAGCCGGTCATAGGTCAACACTCTGAAATCCGAAAGGTTGAAATCTGCACGATGGTTCTGTTCGACGTCGATGACATCCACAACGCGGTGGAAATCTCGAATCAACGGCCAGACCGCATCCCGGTCTGTGATGTGTCCGTTCACAAGGAATGCCATCAGCGTCGCACCATGTTCGCGGAGCACGCTACTTTCCTGCTGCTTGTACTCAGTCACCACCAGCGTCACCGGCACTTTACTTTCCGTCAACGTGATACACCGGGTACCAAATTGCACGAACATCGCCAGTTCCATGGCGAGTTTCTCGTCCAGATAACCCGGTGGCACATACTTGAACATCATCTTGCCGAACGGCAGCTCTGTAGTTTCGATCAGGTCTGTCGCGCTACACAATTGACCGTCGGCGATAAACTGCCCTTCTTCAATCACGCTAGTCACCAGCGCAGAATCAGACTCCCTCAAGAGAAATTGAAGCAGCTGATCCTCAGCCTGGCTGGTCGTTGGCACGTCCCGTTTGGGCCTTAAATAAAAGGTACCACGACCTTCGGTTGCTTGCTCGACACGTCGAATGGTACTTCGTACTTCAATCTCATCACTTTCAAAATGTGGATCTCCGCGTGACCAGAGGTGCATCGTCAACGGTACGTAACGATCTGGGTAAAGCGTATCGAAAGCAACAATTTCGCAAACCTGATACGACGATAAACCTGTGCCCTCTGATTCGTCGTCACACAGGTATTCCATTTTCGTGGCGAATCGCTTAACGAGGTTATAACAGTGAACAATCAGCAATGTGTTATTCGTCACCTGTGCAGCACCCATTGCAAGGAGTCGATCCCCAACAACATCAATCAGTTCGGAACGAGCCAGGTTACGGCTGAGACGTTTGTGACTGGCATGTAGCTCAATCTCCTCTTTGAGCGAGCGGGCGACTTCTGTCAGATTAACGGACCTAGACTGATGGATACCCACCAGCATATCCTTCACAAACTTCGTCCGCACTTTTCCCAGACCATCGCTCAAATCAGCTGCGAAACGACTGATTTCTTCTTCAGGAAAGGTGTTCAGCGAATCTTCCGCGCTGTATTGGTCCGACGCGTCATCGTTATTCGTTCTATTAGTAGAGATAACATCACCTTTATAGAAGCCCCCATCGCCTTACCTTATGTTTCTCAGGATGGTAGCCGCAACCATTTTGGGTGGGCTATTCTCGCTTATCACCCAAAACTATCTAGAACAAGCAAATCTAAGCCGCGCATGACACGGTTTTGAACTCAACGATAGGGTATGGTGTGGTGGCGCGATACCAGTCAAAGAGCTTCGCCATTACGCGCTACGGCATCAACGCACCGCAACATCAATAGGGGACCAACCAAATGTCGTCATTCAGATTGGATGGTAAAACAGCCATCATCACAGGCGGCGCCGGCGGGCTTGGACGCTCAATGGTCCTCCAGTACGCAGAAGCCGGTGCCAACGTTGTGATCGCATCGCGCAATCTGGAAGCCTGCGAAGAAATGGCCAAGCAAGTAAAGACTGGTGGCGGCCATGCTCTCGCCCTCTCGGTTGATATCACAGATGCAACAACGGTCGAAGAGATGGTGTCGAACACTGTGTCTGAATACGGTGCGTTGGACATTATGATCAACAACGCCGGACGCTGGGGAAAGAGCAACCCCAAAGCTGAAGAAACACCCCTCGATGAGTGGGTAGACGTGGTTGAGAAAAACCTCACCGGCTGCTTTATCTGTTGCATGGCAGCCGGTCGGCACATGGTGAAACAAGGCGGCGGGAAGATCATCAACATCTCATCCACAGCGGGGAGCAAAGGTAATCCTTTCCAACTGCACTACTCCGCCGCAAAAGCGGGTGTCATCAGCCTGACGAACAACCTCGCCATGATGTGGGCCGATAGCAATATCAATGTGAACTGTATCCTACCAGGACTCATCGCGACCGATGAGTTGCGTTCCTACAACATCATCCCACCTGACAAGGATAACGACGGCAACCCGATTCCCAGACTCAGCTTGACGCCAGAACCGGAAAATGTGGCCGACCTTGCGGTGTTTCTGGGGTCACCGGCTTCAGATGCCCTGACGGGAGAACTCTACCCCATAAGAGCCTGGCTGAAATCCGAGCGCTTCTGGCAGACGGTTTAACGAACCTCAGTCTTCTCGTTAGAAGAATACAAAGGAACGCACAACGACATTCTTACGACACCGTGCATCCTCGGGCGCAGTCGGATCGATGCAGGCAGAGTGGAATGACCAGCGTGACACCGAGCCATCGGTCACTGAATCATAACATTTCAGCATCGACACCTCCGTGGACGTCTGTTTCGGGAACCAGTACCACTCGTGATCCTTGCGATAGGTGAAGCGTGTCGTTTCACCAACACGATCATCGTAGATGCGGTAATTGGTGATATAAGGCTGATCTGCAAAGGAAGGCCATGCGCAGAGTACAAACGGGTTCTGCTCCACTGTTTCCATTGGCTTGGCCATGTTGATCGACATGAAACGCTTGCTCATCTTGGCGTCGGCTTCCGCTTCGGTATAGTTCACTTCTCTACCAAAGTTACGCAGATTTTTAGTCAGCAGCTCACGGCAACGAACACGTCCACTATTATCGTTTAGATCATTATGGACCAGGTACGCGTAGCCGCCATTTACGCCCGGGTTCTTGCTGTCCTGATCTTCTCTGCGATCGCCCTCGTAGTCTTTATCGAACACATCGTGGTTGTAGACCAGAGCATCGGTTGCGCCGGGGAAAAAGTCGAGCAGCAATTGTTCCATCTCTGCATAGAACACACGTTCCACTTCTTCATGGTCGTAGAAATTTTGGCACTCAGATTGGCAATGCGCGAGCGACACTCCCAGTTTGTCCATACACTCGGCGGAGTTAGGCGACAGACCTGGATAATAATCTTCGATCCGCCTGGCGTCTTTCAGTACCTGGGGAAAGAACAGATTGCGAAGACCCTGATTGCGCTCTTCATTACGCAGTCGCTCCGCAAGGTTCTTCTGCGACGGGTCGTGCCACAGCGCATTTGACGAGACAATCGAGTAAGACTCCTGTTCATGGACGCTGTATCGGAGTGGAAGTACCACACCACCTTCCGGGGCGGTCAACCCTTGTTCCTCAATGTAATTCAGGCATTCTTCTGGTGTACGGAATCCCACTCCCCATTTGGTCTTTATGGGGCCAGGACCCGCATTTTCGATCATATCGATGACCGCCTGACCACTGCCGTTGTCGACCAGATCAATGGCCGCCTGTGTCGCCTTTGCCGTTCCGGCATCACCTTCTTTGTCAAAGGCCATATAGGACAACCCGCCATTAGCCGCGATGGGTTCAGGCTGACCCTGAGTGTACTCGAGCGGAGGCACGTAGGCACTGGCGGTCAATTCGCCGTCACGATTCTCCTGGTTCAGTTCGTCCATCGGTGTGATCCGGTTGATTTCATTGGGACCATCGTGCCATATGAGGGACGGATTGCACAGACTCAGCCCTCTCGGACGTCAAAATGAAACGCCTTTTGCTGACTTTAATGATAGGGACATTTTCCATCTGAGCACTGGCAGATGATTCATATGACGCCTTACTGGATCTATCGGCGCCCGAATGCAAATTGCCGCTAGGTACTCTAGATCAGATTCGCGCGTTAGCTCTTTTTACCGATGTCCTTGCCATCGAAATCCATCAGGCGCCCAACAAACCCGTGCCAATGTCATCGAGGACATCAAAAGGACCCTGCGCACCGGTCTCGCACCAGATAGGATTGATGGAATCCTCGACCGGTATAGAAGCGACCTTGCAAAGAAAGTGACCCAGGCCGAAATCCGTGAGCAGTTGCTGGGTATGCCTGATGAAGAAAAGCGGTCCCAACTGCTTAAGGACGCGTCGCGCCGTCAACAAATCGAAAAGATGATCCTTGTAATGAACCCGTTCGCGCTTAGCGAGAGTTCTGTCTACTCTTTTTATGTGTCGCCTCCAGCGCACTCAATAAACAGGAATTCAACAAACAAGAATTCGATGACCAATGGCCATGGATCATTGCCAGTCAAACGGGTCAGCTTGAGTACCCTCTGTTAGTCTTGACACTTCAGTCGCTGGAAATGCTCGATGATGTTGAGGTTGACGCCTATTTCAAGTTTTTTGACACATCCACTTCAATGAAATTTCATTCTATCGTTGTTGAAGAGTTTGAGACATCATTCTCACGACAGATCTGAAGCTTTCTGGTCGATATTAAACTAATTGCCAGCACGCACGGCTTAACAGACAGAGCTAACACCACGAGTCCACCACCACAAGGAAATACCTCACCGTGACTGATCGCCGACTTGCCCTGAAGGGTGCCCCAGGATCACCCTACACCCGCAAAATGCTGGCACTCATGCGTTATCGCCACATCGACTATCGACTGCTCATCGGAGATCACGCGGCATCGTCGAACCTGCCAGAACCCAAGGTTTCTCTTCTGCCAACATTTTATTTCCCGGATGCCTCGGGTGAGCTGGAAGCAGTGGTGGATTCGACACCCATCATTCGAAGACTGGAGGAAGAATACCCTGGACGGTCGGTTATCCCCTCTCATCCTGTACTGCGTTTCCTTGACGAGCTGTTCGAGGACTACGGCGACGAATGGCTCACTAAGGCAATGTTCCACTATCGCTGGTACTACGGAGCTGACATCGAACGTGCCGGCGCCATCCTGCCGCGTTGGCGTGATCTCACCGGTACCGACGATGCGATTGCACCCCGATCCGAGATGATTAGCCGGCGTCAGATTGACCGGCTGTATGTCGTTGGGAGCAATGACACCACGGCCCCGGTGATCGAGGGCAGCTATCAACGTTTTCTCAAACTGTTTCGCGCACATCTGACGCAGGGTGGGTTTGTCCTTGGTAGACGTCCGGCCTCCAGCGATTTCGCTCTGTTCGGTCAGCTGACACAGCTCGCTGCTTTTGACCCGACACCCATGGCTCTGACATTGAATAATGAGCCCCAGGTCTATGCTTGGATGAGTGTGGTCGACGATCTTTCAGGCGCGAACCCAACCGAAGCCGATTGGTTTGATCCCGCTGACCTACCCAGCACATTGTCGGATCTGCTTGATGAGATCGGTCGCACTTACGTCCCTGTCATGCTCGCGAATGCACGCGCCATTGACCAAGGTATTAAAGAGGTCAACACCGAAGTTGAGGGCGCGCGCTGGATACAACAACCCTTCCCCTACCAAGCCCGGTGTCTCAGCTGGCTACGCGCGTCATATGTAAGCCTCGATGACAAGGATCGGGCTATGGTGGACGACATCCTCGCACCGAGTGGATGCGGTCAGCTATTCGAGAAACCCTGATCGTCAAACCCTGAAATCATCACCGATACAAATTTTAGCGCTTCAGGAGTAGTGTGAACGGCACGACGACCACGAGAGACAATGGATGACCGATATATTTGCACCACGTGGGCTGAATAAACGGGAAGGTGAGCCGCGGATCGATGGATGGGTCGGCGGACGTGCTGATACCTGGCAGGGTCACTATCTGGATGCTGCCGCCAGCCGGGCAGACGCCAATGCTTCAGAGATGATGTCGAATCGCGACCATGCAGCATTGATCGCCCAACAGTTGCGCGAAACGGACGCGGCGATTGTGCGTGAAGAACGTGCCTTTGATGCTGGCTTGTCGCTGCATCCTCTGACACCCGCGATCGGTATGGAAGTTCACGGTATCGATATGGCCGATCCCACCGATGCGCAGGCCAAGGTCATCTGGGATCTCGTCCTTGAACACAAAGTCGTGTTCTTCAGGGATCAGGGCCATATCACCCAGGAACAGCATATGGCGTTTGCCAAACGGTTCGCTGATATCGGACTCGCGTATGGTCGACAGCAATCATTGGCAGCCAATCCTACGGTCGATGAACATCCCGAAATTCTGAAACTCTATTCGGACGAAGCGCGACCATTTGCCGCGGCCAACTGGCACTCGGATGTCACATGGTCGAACCGCCCACCGCTAGGTTCCATCTTACTGTCCCGAAAATCCCCGGAGGTGGGTGGCGATACCATGTTCGCAGATTCCTACGCTCACTGGCACGTGCTTTCGCCAGTCCTCAGGGAATTCCTGGAAGGACGTTTCGCCACACATGGTCGCGCTGGTCGGGACGAGGTGGAACATCCAATCTGCCGGACGCATCCCGAGACCGGACGCAAAGCGCTATATATAAACCCTACCTTTACCAACGCGATCCTTGGTATGGAACCAGCCGACTCTGCAAGACTATTGGCTCAGTTATACGCCAAAATGTACTCAACGCCAGAACATTGCTGCCGTTTCCGATGGCAGGAGGGTTCGGTCGCCATGTGGGACAACCGCAGTTGCCAGCACTACGCCGTCGCCGACTTCTGGCCACACGATCGTTTCATGGAAAGAGTAACCCTACTCGATCGCAACGAAAACAATGAGGTGCCCTTCTGGATAGATGTCCAGGGCGAACGACATTACGGTCGTATATTGACATCGGAAGAAGAAATCTCGACACCGATAGGCGGATCAACCCGGACCATAATGGAATAACGACGCGTGTCTGGCATTCCTGAGCCCATCATTTAGTCATATTCCTTACTAAAGCAACAACACGAGCGTATTGACCACAAGCACAGACCGAGGTCCGAAGACTGACAGCCTACCCCAGAGGATCACTGCACCACGTCGCGACTAATGAGGGACGTGCGAGCGAGGATCTTCGACTGGCGCTCGCGAAGCTTGAAGACGTCTCGCTCGCAATACCGTACAAGTCGAGACCGGGATTCGAACGTGTACGGAAGGCTCTCATCGATGCCGATCGTTGCGAAGGATTGCCTGAGGCTCGTGCACCGCGTGCTTGCGCCGGTTAATCTCATCGAAGACGCTGAAGAACAGACTCACTTCATTGATTAGGGTGGTGCCGGCATCGGCGCGGGCCTCGTGTCACTCGGTCAGTACTTGTGGGAAGCTGCGACGACAATGGGTTCGATACAAAGAAGCGAAAGATGATCACTGACCCCTACCAGGAACACGTCATACTCACCGATGATGAGCTGATCCGACTCCCCGACGCGATGAAGATTCGTATCTTCTGGCCTGCCGGCTGGAACTATTTCACTCGAACACTGGCTGGACACCCACCAACTGGCGATGAATGGTGGTTCAGGCGAGCACTGCACCATGATGACAGACTGCTCGAGTTACTGGGCCTCGTGTTCCAAGGCTAAGCGCAATGTGGTTTCGAATGGTACGGACCGTTATGGGTCTACTCTTTGTTCTCTCGGCAACGGTTCAGATCAACGATCCTGACCCGTTACCATGGGTAGGGTTCTATCTGCTTGCGGGTTCTACATGTCTTTTTGATCGCACACAGAATGTCATACTGCTTCGATTTCACGTTGGCTTACTCTTGCTCTTGTTGGCAGTTGCCATCTCCGGTGTTGTGATACTTGCTGCGGATCTTGGCCATTTACTCGATCGCCTGACGTCCGGCATATCCGCCACGATGGCAACAATGTCAGAAGAGCGGGGTCGGGAAGCCGGAGGCTTGTTAATTGTCGGACTCTGGTCGCTTGTTCTCCTGATTCGGTCATTCCATCTGCGGCGATTGCATTAGCGAACTCCGACTCGAGCGCACTGTCACGCGCTTTTACGAAAACAAGCTACACTGCGTGAGGCAGACAACAAGGAGATTACCTGATGGCAGATTCGATTGAGTTCGGTATTGGCCTGCGTCGCGTGGATCATATTGCAGAAGATGCGCAAACCGCAGAGGCCCTCGGCTATCAGTTCAT